>NZ_JBHTBQ010000014.1:0-416630 GCF_042664895.1 Iodobacter arcticus | reverse complement strand
GAATTAGGCTTTTTTACAGGAAGAATTCTCATGTTTTATCTCGGTATTGATGTTGCTAAAGCCAAACTCGATTGTTACTTACTGACCCAACTTGACCCCCTCAAAGGCAAAGCTAAAGTCGTTGCCAATACAGCCAAAGGTCTCGCCGATTTGCTGGCTTGGCTGACTAAAAATCACATCCCTCCCGAGCAGTTGCACGTCACGATGGAAGCCACTGGCGTGTATCACGAATTGGCCGCCACACTGCTGCATGATGCTGGCGTGTGTGTCTCGATTGCCAATCCCGCACAGGTAAAACATTTTGGCCAAGGCCTCGCTGTTCGCACCAAAACCGATGGCGTTGATAGCCAAGTGCTGGCACGTTACTGCGCCATGATTAAACCTGCCGCGTGGCTGCCACCGCCGCCTGAAGCTCGCATTCTGAAAGGGCTTTTGGCTCGGCGCGAAGCGATTCTGCAAGATTTGCTGCGCGAACAAAATCGCCAGGAAAAAGCACAATCTACTGTTACGCCAGAGCTGATTCATCAATCAATTACCGACAGCCTTGCCTTTCTAAACGCTCAACTCAAAAAACTGCAAAGACAAATCGACGATCATATCGGCCGCCATCCGGGACTAAAAAACGACCTGAATTTACTGCAAACCATTCCCGCAATCGGCCCACAAAGTGGCACGCAATTATTGGCGGTGATGCATACGCATCAGTTCAGTACGGCCGAACAATTATCGGCGTATTTGGGCTTAGTGCCAGTAGAGCGGCAATCGGGTTCGTCATTACTCGGGCGTGCCAAACTATCTAAAGCCGGCCCCGGCCCCGCCCGCGTACGCGCAGTGCTCTACATGGCGGCCATCGTCGCCACCAAGTACAACCCCCACGTCAAAGCCTTATTTGAACGTTTACTTGCCCGAGGCAAGAGCAAAATGTCAGCGCTCGGTGCTTGCATGCGCAAATTGGTTCACCTGTGCTTTGGCGTACTGAAAACGCAGAAAAAGTATCAAGCAGAGTATCAAAATGCTTGACCGGCAAGACGGTATCTACAGATCTAAATGGTTTCCTCCGTGAAACTCCGTGTTCTCTGTGTCCTCCGTGGTTCAAGATGTGGGTTTTTTCTGCGTAACGTCGGCTAATCAGCGCCAACTACATCTGCTTCAAGTGAAACGATTTTGGCCTTGTCAGGTAGTCATATCCCAACACCGATAAAGTCGCTCCCCGCCCTGTTTGTTTTATCCCTGTCCAAGGCAAAGCGGGGTCTAGGTAATCGCAGCGGTTCATAAAAAATGTGCCGCATTCCAGCTGATCGCCGAGGCTGAGCGCCACGTTTTCGTCACGGCTAAATACGGCGGAGGTTAGACCATAAGGGCTATCGTTCATTAGGCGGATGGCTTCTTCGTCGTTTTTCACCGGCATGATGCCGACTACAGGGCCAAAGCATTCGTCGGCCATCAGCTGCATCTGGTGATTAACGCCGGTAAAAATCCTCGGTGCCAGATAGGCGCCTTTGCCGTCGTCCAGCGCAAAGCGGCGGGTATCGACAATCTGGCTGGCGCCTTTGGCCAGCGCATCGGCTTCTACCGCTCGCACCGCATTGGCGGCGGCGACCCTCACCACGGGGCCGAGGGTAGTAGCGGCTTCCAACGGATTACCCAATACATATTGCTCAGTCAGCGCAAGGGCGCGATCAACAAACTCCTGGTGCACAGACTGGTGCACATAAATACGCTGAGTACCGCAGCAGCTTTGCCCAGAGTTAAAAAACGCACCATCGACCAGCGTATCCACGGCATGAGCAAGATCGGCATCGCTGCGCACCAGCGCCGCATCATTGCCGCCCAGCTCCAGCCCCACGCCGATAAAGCGCCCTGCCGCAGCTTGCTCCACAGCGATGCCGCCTGCTACCGAACCGGTAAAACAAACATGCTTGATTTCTTTAGCCTGAATCAGCTTTTGCGTGCTGGCGTGATCGGTGTGCAAATATTGGAACACGCCCGCAGGCAAACCAGCCGCCACAAAAGCGGCGTGAATGTGCTCGGCACAAAGCGGGGTTTGCGCAGAGTGTTTTAAGATCACCGTATTGCCCGCCATCAGCGCAGGAATAATCGCGTTCACCGCAGTCAACAGCGGGTAATTCCACGGCGCCACCACCAGCACCACGCCCAGCGCTTCACGGCGGATAAAGCGATTAAAACCATCAATCGGCGTGGGTCGGATATCGGCTAGTGCCTCGGGCGCAATCGCCATCATATGCCGCGCTCGGGAATCAAAGCCGACCACTTCATTGGGCGAATAGCGAATGGGCCTGCCAATCTGGCGGCTGATGGCCTCGGCAATCGCATCTTTATTGGCGGAAAAAACATCCACCGCACGGCTCAGTACCGCCGCACGCTCGACCAGAGAAACCTGTCGCCAATCCCGCTGGGCAATCTTGGCACGGCGCAAAGTGGCCGCGATATGGTGCTCATCGGCATAAGCCCGCCGCGCCACTTCGCTACCATCGATAGGACTAATCGTGATCAGTTCAGACATAGCTACTCCGAGTGGATGGAATGTTTTTTAAAAGAGGCTAAAAAAAGTTCTGTAGACACAGAGAACAAGCGAGCACACAAAGAACACAGAGAAAACTAAAGCTTGAGAAAAACTTCAGAAACAAGGTTTTCTCCGTAAAACTCTGTGTTCTCTGCAGCATCGAGGGTTCAAGGTTTAGCCAGCTGGCGTACTGCGCTTTCGCTGAACAACTCTTCGAGTTGCACGCAGAGCTTAGAGTACGCCCTACCGCTTTTAACTCGTTTTTCTCTGTGTACTCTGAGTTCTTCCCGCCCTCTGTGTCCACAGATCTTTTTAAACCTTAGATAATTTCAAAATAGCGTTTTAATTCCCAATCCGTTACATGTTTGCGGAATTCTCTTTCTTCCCATTCACGGGTGGCAGTGAAGTGCTCTACAAAGGGCGAGCCAAACAGGCTGCGCGCAGCTTCGGATGTTTTGAGGCGTTTTGCTGCGTCCCCAAGTGAATTGGGCAGGTGCAGGCGGTCGGGGAAAGTTTGCGTATAGGCATTGCCGACTACCATTTCTTCCGGCTCCCACTCATGCTCAATGCCGTAAAGACCTGCGCCTAAGGCTGCGGCCAATGCCAGATAGGGATTGGCATCGGCAGATCCGATACGCACCTCGATACGTTGCGATTTCGCCGACCCGGGAATAAGCCGCAGCGCGGTGGTGCGGTTTTCTACGCCCCAAGTGGCATCCAGCGGCGCCCAATAACCCGGCACTAGGCGGGTATAGCTATTCACGGTTTGGGCAAACATCGCCATAAATTCAGGCAGCAAACGCTGCACGCCTGCCAAGAAATGCCGCTGGGTTTTGCTCATATTGTGCGGCTGGGTAGGATCATAAAACACCGACTTACCGCTCTTGATCTCATTTAAAGACAAATGAATATGGCCGCTTTGCCCCGGCAATTCATGCGACCACTTGGCCATAAAGGTCGCCATTAAATTATTTTGCTGCGCCAGCACCTTACAGAATGTTTTAAACAAGAAAGCTTTATCTCCTGCGCTACTGGCCTCATCCACGCCGATTGCGGCTTCCAGCACGCCGGGGCCGGTTTCGGTATGCAGGCCTTCAATACCCATATCCATGGTTTCACTCAGCTTCAGTAGCTGATGATAAAAATCAGCGTTTACCGTGCTACGCAAAATGGAATAACCAAAATAGCCGGGCGTCCATGGGATCAGGTTCTGATAGTTTTTAGCCCTGACCGATTCGGGCGTTTCTTTAAACACAAAAAATTCGTATTCCAGCGCGGAATAAGCCAGATAGCCCATATCCGCCGCTTTTTTAACGATGCGGCTTAAAAGCTGGCGCGGGCAAATCGGCTCGGCATCTCCGCTAAATTCGCCAAGAAAAAACAACATCGGTTTGCCATCGACCATTTCCAGCGGCAACTCACGACAGCTCTCGGGAATAATATGCGCCTGAGCATCGGGGTAAGCAGTATGCCAGCCGGTGTATTGCACATTGTCGTAAAGCTGATCGTTGGAATCCCAGCCCAACACCACATTACAAAAGCTTAAACCGCCTTTCAGGATAGAAGTAAACTTCTCTTTAGAAACATATTTCCCCCGCATCACGCCATCAATATCGGATATCCCCACCTTGATATGAGAAAGCCCGCTGGCCTCGACCACGGCAATGGCATCTTCGATTGTTTTCACTTCACGAGCTAGCATATTGATCCCCTGATGCGGTGTGTACGTGAGAGTGGGTATTTACCCACTTAAGTCTTAAGTGCCTTCGGCACGGTGTTTAGGTGCGGGCGTCCCGCTGGACCTTCCTTTCTTGTGTGGCCAAGAAACGAAGCCAAAGAAGGCCACCCCACGAAACACGAAGGCCCCTTCGCTGCGGACAATCGAGGCGGCGGCGGGCGGGATTGGCTCGCTGCCTCGCTCCCTTGCCGAAACCCCGCACCGCTTGTTCCTCGCTACGGCGTGTTTCAAGGGGAGATTTAAAGCCCCGTACTACGAGCCGCGCCAAACAACAGATTGCTGATCTTGAAAAAATTCAAACTTCAAAATTTAAAAAAATGGGTTTCCTCCGTGAAACTCCGTGTTCTCTGTGGCCTCCGTGGCTCAAGATTTGGGTTTTGCTGCCTTACTTCACCACATCCCCCACCGTTTGCAGCATTTCATCATGCGGTGCGTCTTCTCTTGCTTGGCGAGTCGCCAGGAAGTAGACATAGCCGACAGCCATAAAGCCAATAAAAATCCAGAAAATAGTTTGGTTGAAGTAGATCATCGCCACGAGAGCAACCAAGGCCAGAAGCAGCGCGACTAAGGGGAAGAAGGGGTAAAAAGGTACGGAGTAAGGCCGATCTAGATGAGGCTCAGTGCGGCGTAATTTAAACAAGGACGCCATTGAAATGATGTACATCACGATGGCACCAAATACCGACATAGTGATAATCGCCGCAGTCAGCGACATGCCTTGCAGCTGGATCACCGAATCGGCATAAATAGCCGCCACGCCCACTACGCCGCCTGCCAGAATCGCCCAGTGCGGGGTTTGAAAGCGTTGATTCACGCTCGCCAAAACGCTGGGTAAATAGCCCGCACGGCCAAGGGCATAAATCTGCCGTGAATAGCCCATGATAATGCCGTGAAAAGAAGCGATCAGCCCGAATAAGCCAATCCACACCAGCATATGCAGCCAGCCTGAATCTGCCCCCACCACCATTTGCATCGCCTTAGGCAAAGGCTCGTTGATATTAGCAAGCTGCCGCCAATCACCCACACCACCGGCAAAGACCATCACACCAATAGCGAGGAATACCAAGGTAAGTATCCCGCTGATATAGGCTCGGGGAATGGTTTTGCGAGGGTCTTCTGCCTCTTCCGCCGCCATCGCCGCGCCTTCAATGGCCAGAAAAAACCAGATCGCAAACGGAATCGCTGCAAACATGCCGCTATAGGAGGCGCTACTAAATTGATCCGCCCCCGACCAGCCATGCGCTGCAAAGTTAGCCCAAGAAAACCCAGGCGCCACCACGCCCATAAACACCAGCAATTCTAAAATCGCCAAAATGGTGACGCAAAGCTCAAACGTGGCAGCGATGGTGACGCCGATAACATTCAGAAACATAAACACCAAATAAGCCCCCAGCGCCGCGTGCTTGGGGTCTAGCCCGGGAAACTGCACGCCCAGATAAGCGCCAATCGCCAGCGCAATCGCGGGCGGGGCAAATACAAATTCAATCAGGGTAGCCATGCCAGCGATATAACCCCCGGTCGGGCCAAAAGCGCGCCTTGCATAGGCAAAAGGGCCGCCCGCATGGGGAATAGATGTGGTTAGCTCGGTGTAGCTAAAAATAAAAGTGGTGTACATGGTTGCAATCACCAGGGAGGTGATCATAAAGCCCAAAGTACCCGCCTTATCCCAACCATAGCTCCAGCCAAAATACTCGCCCGAAATCACCAAACCCACCGCAATACCCCAGAGGTGGATGGTTTTGAGCGAGCGTTTAAGCTCCCGTTTAACTTCTGCCATGATGTTTCCTTTATTAAAAAGTGAAAGCACACGCACACAGAAAAGATTGAATGAAAGGCTGGGTGTCAGTTTATGACTTGGGAATTTAGGGCGACAAGTACTATCGTTTTAGCTTATTTATTACTATTGCTTACGCTTATCTTTGCGCGATGCAGCAATAATCTTTCAAAGAGGGTGAGATGATAAGAATGCTAGGCCAATGGTGTACGGCGCAGTTTTGTAGGCTGGGTGAAACCCCATACGCGCTAAGCAAATTGCTTTTTCATTAGCAAACAAAGAAAAGCTCATTGACCACGCTCTTTGCACGGGGCTTTTTAAAGTCCCCTTGAAGCACGCCGAAGCGAGGAACAAGCGGGCGGGGTTTCGGCGAGGACTGTTTGAGCGAAGCGAGTTCCGCAGCCGCCGCTCGATTGTCCGCAGTGAGGGGTTTCGTGCTGGTCGGGGCGGCCTTCTTTGGCTTCGTTTCTTGGCCGTTCAAGAAAGGAAGGCCCCCGCGGTGGCCAACCGCTCCTAAATCAACGTGCCGAAGGCACTAAAAAGGTCTTTTTGATTTTATTTAGCGTACATGGGGTGAAACCCACCGTGGCATTGGCATGAAATGCTAGGAAAACGGCGGGTTGCACCCGCCCTACGATTTTTTTATATAAAAACTATTTCAACTCGGTAAATCGCCAAGCACAATTCGGGGGAGTAACCAGGGTGCGGCGTTGGCCAGCACGGGTAGGTAGCGCTCTTGCATCAGGGCGATGCTGTCGTCGGCGAGTAGCTCTGGCAGGTTGCCTAGCTCGCCGCTTCTGGCAAGTAGCGTTAGCTCGCGGGTGAATTCGCCTTCAGGCACGGGCAGGCATTGCACTTCGCCCGTTTTAATTCCGCCTTGCAGCAGGCAAAGTGGTGTGGTCAATGTCCAGCCCAGACCCGCTTTGACCATTTGTAAAATGGCATAGGAATTATCGAGTTCCATCCGTAATGGCGGATGAATACTCCATTCTTGCAGCTTGTTTTCTATGGTGCGTCCAATCACGGTGGAGGGGTTGTAGCGGACAAAATCCAACGCGGCAGCTAAGGTGCGCAGGCTGCTGACCGGCCCTTTGAAACCCAGTGGTAGCACTAAAATAAAAGGCTCTCGCAGCAGGCGTCGGCGGAAAAGCTCGGGGTGATTAGGCACGGCATCATCAGACAAAATGATATCGACTCGCCGATTAAGCAGGGCATCGGCATGCAGATGTGATTGGCCGGTGACCATAGACCAATGTGCGGTGCGGCGCTTAATCGCAGCGACCAGCTCTTTGCCCACGCTAATCGCAAGCGAATCAACCAAAGCAATCCGCACATGTTTCAGTGGCGTGGCTTCTTGGCGGCGAAACTCTAAGCTCACACGGCGGGCATCACCCAATAAACGATCAGCCTGCTCATAGAATTTTCGCCCCAAGGGGGTGAGCATAGGTGGACGTTGCGAGCGATCGAGTAGCTGTACATGCAATTGCGATTCTAAATTGGCAATGCTTTGTGAAACGGACGATTGCGTCATGCCAAGGCGCTGGCCAGCAGCGGTCATTCCACCCGCTTCAACAATTGCGGCAAACACTTCTAGGCTTTTTAAATCAAAACCAATCGGGCTTGCAGGCATGCGCTGTCTCTTGATCGTTTAGGGCGGGTGCTTACCCGCCAATCATGAAATGAAGTAACACCACAAAGATCAACAATCAGCTTTCCATCACGCCCAACCAATCCCGATCACACAAAAAATCACTATATAAACGCGCTTCGGGCGAGCCTGCTTCGGGGTGGTAATCATAACGCCAGTTTACAAGCGGTGGCATGGACATCAGGATGGATTCGGTACGGCCCCCTGATTGCAGGCCAAACAGCGTACCACGATCAAATACCAGATTAAATTCTACATAACGACCACGGCGATACGATTGCCAGTCGCGCTCACGCGCACCGTATTCGGCGTCTTCGTGACGCTCTACGATGGGCACATAGGCGGGCAAAAAGGCATTACCCACGCTCTGCATCATGGCAAAGCTGGCTTCAAAACCGGCGGCGTTGTAATCATCAAAGAAAATACCACCAATACCACGCGGCTCGTTGCGATGTTTTAAGTAGAAATATCGATCGCACCACGCTTTGAATTCTGGATAAAGCGCCGCGCCAAAAGGATCGAGAGCGTCTTTACAGGCTTGGTGGAAATGCACCGCGTCCGCTTCCAGCCCATAATAGGGGGTGAGATCCATTCCGCCGCCAAACCACCAAACATCTTGCTCACCGTCTTTATACGCTCGAAACAAGCGCACATTCATATGCACAGTGGGGATATAGGGGTTGCGTGGATGTAAAACCAAGGACACGCCCATCGCTTCAAAAGCACGCCCAGCCAACTCTGGCCGGCCTGCGCTTGCCGATGGCGGCAGGGCATCACCCATCACATGCGAGAAATTCACGCCGCCGCGCTCAAATAAATTGCCGCCTTCAATCACCCGCGTCATGCCACCGCCACCGCCTTCCCTTTCCCATTGATCGGTATGAAAAGTAGATCCATCGAGCTGCTCTAAGGTGGCGACAATATTTTGTTGCAGGCTTAAGAGGTAATCTTTAACGGCAGTTGAATTCATTAAAAATCCTAGTAAATAAAAAGACGGCCCTATGCACATTTGCTTAAAACTATCTCATGTAGGGCGGATGCAACCCTCGAGCAATGCTGAAAAAAACTCGGGTTTCACCCGCCCTACAGTGGCCGTTTATATTGGGAAAATTGCTTAAGTTGAAGCCTAGAAGCTAATAAAAAGGCTGCCGAAAATGGCAGCCTAGATAGAGTGTTGCAGCAGGGCGTTGATTAAGCCGCTTGCACTGGGGCGTGGTGCTTAATTTCTTTAATACGGTTGTCACCATCCACAAACACCAGCGCTGGGTGGAAGGCTGCGATTTCTGCTTCTTCAAAATTAGCGAAGGTGGCGATAATCAGCAAATCACCCACCGAAGCACGGCGCGCTGCCGAGCCATTCACCGAAATTATTCCCGAGCCACGTTCAGCCTTAATGGCGTAGGTAGAGAAACGCTCGCCGTTATCCACATTCCAGATATGAATCTGTTCATGCTCAAGGATATTAGCGGCTTCAAGCAGGTTTTCATCGATGGCGCACGAGCCTTCGTAATGCAGCTCAGAGTGCGTCGTCGTACAGCGATGAATTTTCGATTTAAGCAGAGAACGTTGCATGGTATTTCTCCAGCCCGTTTCTGGGCAGGGCTATTTCAGAAGGGATCAGATTATAATCCCAGAAGCGATGCTTGGACAGGGTAAATAGATGTTAGATACATAGGAGATGCGCTATTTTGACGCAGCGCAGCAAATCTGCACGCTATTCAATCGCAACCACATATCAGCCCCGATAAACAAAGCAACCATCGAGCAGAAACTCACCTGCGGCCACTCTGGCATCTGGCGATACACGGTCAAAATTAAGCTGCTGACCATCCACCACTACCCACGCCGGAATTGGTTTTGCTTGGTAGCTGCCAATAACTTCATCAGCACGTTGAATATTTGCCGGAGATTTCACTAACAGTGGTGCAGGGTTGGGCTGCACAGGGCTGGTATCGATCTCTTTGGGCGCGGCAGCGGCTTCAATTTCAGCGGCTTGCAGCGGCAAATTGCGTAAATACAAATTAAACGCGAATTGCGGCAAGATCAGGCGACGTACTTTTTTCTCATCATCAATGATGCAGCACACACCAAATTCTGTTTCGCACTTAGGGCAGCGTGCTTTGGCAGCAATGGCAATATGGTTTTCTACCAAACGCGCAATGCCGTACATATCATTGGCTTGCAACATTTCCCCACAGCTCACACAGGGCTTAGAGAATTGGCGAACCTGCGAGCCATTTTTAAACTTCAAAGGCAGGCATTGCTTAAGGCGTTGATTGGGTAGCATTCATCTTCATCATTTACAGTATTGCAAGAGCGCTCGGTCCGAGTTCACATTGTAGGGCGATTGCAACTCGCGGGGTTCCGCCCTACAGTCATGATCAAACAAGCACAAGACACTCAGCAATACTTGGGTTTTATTAAATGGTCGCCATGCGCGTTTCAAGCACAAGCTCAAGTAAATCAATTTTCATCACTTGTAGACTGACCGTTGTGCCGGCCGGTAGTTCCGGTATTCCTGCACGCATCACTAATGGCATGCCATCGACTCGAACTAAATTCTCTTTAATTACCACGGCAGTAATTTCACGTTTTTTTTCTTGCTGCAAGTAACGCAAGCACCAGTACCTTTCCATCTTATCTTGTAATTCAGCGTAAGCGGCGTAGGCAGTGTCGAAACTTCCGATAATCGAATACAGCTCAGCGTCATTCTTTTGAAAGCGCGGCTTGCTGTTGCCAAACAAAGCCAGTAGCTGCAGCTGATTCACATAATCGACCGCACGGCGCAGTGGTGAAGAGGCCCAAGAATAGCACTCCACGCCCAAACCAATATGCGGGCCAGCCTGCGTGGTTAAACGCACACGCCCCCCATTTTGGCCGCGATAAATACCCGCCACTTGGCCCTGCATCAAATCCTTGCCCCACGTGCTATTGGCCAGAATCATCAGCTCTGCCACCAGTTTATCCATCGGTGCGCCACGTTTACGCGGCACAATCCGCACGCGTTTTTCGCCATCAATCTGATCAATATAAAAACTGTAATCAATCTTTAGCGGCGCAGTCGGGTCGGCCTTGCCACGGCGGCCTTCTAAGGCACCGGCAAAGTGCCATAAGAAAGTGATTTCTTCTTTCCACGGGAAATCAGGTGCATCCGCTTTACCGGCGGTGTTTTCATTAAACACCGGCTCAAGCTGCTCATGACGTAAGTTGGCAGCAATCGGCACCATCTCTACGATACTACGATGCGAAAGCACATCAAAGCCCAGCGACAGCTCTAAATACATACTCAGCGCTGGGCAGGTTTGGCCTTCTTTTAGGGTAAATACTTCCACCACATCGTTGGGCAACATGGTGATTTTGTCGCCTGGCATATATACGGTCGACAAGCGGTCCAGAATAATTTTATCCACATCCGAGCCTGCCGCAATGCCCAAAGCAGGCGCGGCGATATGGATACCCACCTGCCAATTGCCATTAGGCAAACGCTTCAGACTGAAAGCATCGTCAATTTCTGTGGTAGTGGAGTCATCAATACTAAAGGCACGTACATCGGCCAGCGGCAAATCACTTGGGCAAGTCACCGGCTCGGTTGGCGCAAAGCCACGGCCCTTAGGGAAGGATTCAGCAAGGAAACCGTCGAGCAAGTAATCGGCTACATCAGGAATCGCGCCGATTTTTTCCATCAAACGTAAGGTAGAGGTCTGCATGGCGTCCGCAGCAGCGGCCAGCGTTTTCCATTCGATGGTATTTTTATCTGGGCGGTGCAGTAATTTGCTCGCCAAAGGAATAAATGATTCGGGCAAAGCACCAGCTTGCAGCTCGGCTTGCCAGATTGCCATTTGCTCGGCTTCTTTTTTCTTTTTCTCGAGGCCAGCTAAAGCAGCTTTCAGATTTTCTTCTGGCGCGGCTTTGTAATGGCCACGGCCCTTGCGGTAAAAATACATCGGCGCGCCGTGTAAACGAATCAGCGCGGCAGCCTGTTGCTGCACCGAAGGATTCGCGCCAAAATATTCTGTGGCGATCGCGTTAAAAGCAAACTCATCCGCGCCGCAACATTCCCACAGAAAATCGATATCAATTTCATCAGCCGCAGCTTGTGCCGCTTTTAGGAAATCATCCAAGCTAATACGCTCAAAGCGCAGCAACACGTTGGCCGCCTTCACTTTAAAACGCTTACCACGGGTATCTTCAAGCATCAGGCTAGCCGCCTGCTCTTCCTTGATCGTGGCTACCTTGAAATTACCATCTTCCTCAAAAAAAACATTCATTCTCAAGCCGCCAGCATTCATTTATTGATTTAGCCGAGCATTATAACAAGGTCCGCCCTGTGTCGCTTGCAAGCCATCATAAAACCCAAACCTTAAACCACGGAGAAAGGGGAGAACACGGAGGGCCACGGAGAAAAACTTAATAAAACCTAGATTTTCTCCGTGAAACTCCGTGCTCTCTGTGCCCTCCGTGGTTCAAGATTTGGGTTTTATGGAATTACTCCGCCCCACCCAATTGCGCCAGCAGCTCGGTTTGGTGCTCGTTGACCAAGGCTTGCGTCAGGTCGTTCATGTCGCCGTCCATGATGTAATCAAGCTTGTACAGCGTCAGATTAATCCGGTGATCGGTCATGCGGCCCTGCGGGAAGTTGTAGGTGCGGATACGCTCGGATCGGTCCCCCGAGCCCACCAGCGATTTACGCTGTGCGGCTTCTACAGCGTGGCGTTCGCGGTCTTGTACGTCTTTAATCCGGGCGGCCAGCACTGATAAAGCACGGGCTTTGTTTTTGTGCTGGCTGCGATCATCCTGGCATTCCACCACAATGCCGCTTGGAATATGCGTCACCCGCACTGCCGAATCAGTTTTGTTAATGTGCTGACCACCTGCACCACTGGCGCGGAAGGTGTCGATGCGTAAATCGGCAGGGTTAATGTAGATTTCTTCTGCTTCATCGGCTTCGGCCATCACGGCAACCGTACACGCCGAGGTATGAATCCGGCCCTGTGTTTCTGTGGCAGGCACGCGCTGCACACGGTGCGCGCCAGATTCAAATTTCAGCCATGAGTACGCACCAAAGCCCACGATGCGGGCGATAATTTCGCGGTAGCCACCCAGATCAGATTCACTGGCGGATACCACCTCAACCTGCCAGCGATTACGCTCAGCAAAGCGGCTATACATACGGAATAAATCACCCGCAAACAAAGCCGCTTCATCGCCGCCCGTACCGGCACGGATTTCTAAAAAGATATTGCGCTCGTCATTAGGATCTTTTGGTAGCAGCGCTTTTTGTAGCTCTACTTCCAAAGCTTCGATGCGCACTTTGCCTTCTTTGATTTCTTCTTCGGCCATATCCTTCATATCAGGATCGCTAAGCATTTCTGCGGCATCGGCCATATCCGCTTCAATCTGGGTAAAGCGGTGATAAAGGGCCACCACAGGCTCTAATTCGGCACGCTCTTTGGTGAGTTTGCGATAGCTATTCATATCGCGAGTGGCTTCTTCGGTCGCCAATAAAGCATCGACTTCTTCAAGACGGTCAGCAAGCTGCGCCAATTTGGCAGCAATAGAAGGTTTCATTTCAGTTCCAGAGTGTATGTATTTGGCCTTTTAAACCCAAATCTTGAACCACGGAGCAAAAGGAGAACACGGAGTCTCACGGAGAAAAACAAAACCGAGAGAAATTAAGCCGCAGTAAAAAAGCACTTAACTCACTTCAAGGGTTTCTCCGTGTAACTCCGCGTCCTCTGTGTCCTCTGTGGTTCAAGATTTGGGTTTTAGGGCGTTGTTTTATAAATTAGTATTACTAGCTGGCAAGGCAGCTACTCGTGCAGGCGGTAGAGGCGGCGCACGGTGGCGAGGGTGTTTTCTTGCTCTTCTGGCAAGACATTATTTAAGGCGGCGAGGGGGGCGTGCATAAATTTATTGGCCATTTGGCGTGAGAATTCTGCGAGCACGGCTTCGGCATTTTCACCTGCAGCCAGTTTTTTTTGCGCTTTTTCCAGCTCATGCCGGGCGATTCGGTCGGCATAATCTTTTAAATCTCTGATTGTAGGCACTAAGGCCCGGCTGGCTACCCAGCGGTGAAAATCGCCCACGCGCTCACTGATAATGGCTTCGGCCGATTCAACCTCACTCGCTCTGGATTCCTGCCCCTGACGCACTACTTCGGCCAAATCATCTACGGTATACAGATAAATATCCGATAGATTGCCCACCTCTTCCTCTACATCGCGCGGCACAGCTAAATCCACCATAAAAATCGGGCGATGCTTACGCTCTTTAAGCGCCCGCTCAACCATACCCTTGCCCACAATCGGCAGTGGTGCTGCGGTAGAGGTCACCACAATATCAAACTCGGCCAATCTAGATGGCAGATCTGATAATAAGATCGCTTCGCCGCCAAATTTTTGCGCCAGGATTTCACCACGCTCTATGGTGCGATTCGCCACCGTAATTTGCTTGGGGCCACGCGCGTGAAAGTGCGTGGCGCAGAGATCAATCATTTCTCCTGCGCCAATAAAGAGCACCTTACAGGATGCCACTGAGGGGAATAATCGCTCAGCCAGCCGTACCGACGCAGCCGCCATCGACACCGATGCCGCACCAATTCGTGTTTGGGTTCTGACTTCTTTGGCCACCGAAAAAGCACGCTGAAACACGCCATTGAGCAGCACGCCCATCGTGCCCGCCTCACGGGCAAAGCGCTCGGCGTCTTTAAGCTGGCCTAAAATCTGTGTTTCGCCCAGCACCATTGAATCTAAACCACTGGCCACTCTGAATGCATGGCTGGCCGCATCACCGCCATTGAGCAAATACAGATGCGGCTCGATATCTTCTATGCGATGCCCGCGCGTACTCGCCAGCCAAGCTAGTACTTGCTGTGGTTCCCGTGTATTGCAGTAGAGTTCGGTTCGATTACAGGTCGACACAATCGCGGCTTCTGATACGCCATGCTCGGCGCTCAACATAGCCAAAGCGGTGGGCACTTCTGCTGGAGTAAACGCGAGCCTCTCCCTGACTGCTACAGGCGCAGTGTGGTAATTAACTCCGAGAACAAGCAGATTCATAGGGATTCATCGGCGGCAGGCGAAAGAAAACCGCCCATTTTACCCTGAAACGGTAAGCGACTCACACTGATGTCGCTAATACCACTTTATGCAGGCTCACTTAGGCGGCTGATAAAACCCGGCTCAACCCCAATCTGCGGCATAAAACAAAGTTGTTTTGTACCGCTCAAATAGAAGGTTTAGATCGTGTATTCAAATAAATCATAGCCCATTTGCTGCTCAACTAATTTCCCTGCGCGTATCAGCATTTCGCCATCCGCAGTTAGCACAGACAGCTCGCGCAAATGGGTATAACTTCCCTTAGGCGCAGCCAGCATAGGAGCTTGCTTAAGAGCCGGAATTTCGGGCAATAACAAAGCAGGCTGGTACCCCCCGTCCTTTACACTAATGGTAGGCCGGAACAATACGGCTGAGGCGCGCACAGTCATAATTTGCAGACCAATTTCTAAATGCTGCTGATCCATTTGCTGTAACCAGCGCACCGATGCAATCATCCAGCTTTCATGGCCCTGAGCACGTAAAGCCACAATCTCGCCTGCACGCACCCGCTCCACCTGACTATTCTCGGCCACCACCGCATAGCCACCAGGGCTTTCATTGAGTACGGTCCAATGGGTAATTGGCAGCTCTTCAATCGCGCCCAACACCGCATCTTCATCCAATAAGTTTTCTGGCTGTAATAAGCTACGCCCGTCATTCACGCATAAGACTGCAGCCCTCAGGCCCAGGCACACATCAACAGACGTATGCGAGGCAATCCTTTGAAAAGTACGCTTTGCGGCAATCGTCCACTGGCGCGACACCCGGCGTAAAATTTCTATCCACATCAAAACTTTGGCTCTGTCCTTCGCCAGCGATGCTTTAGCCTCTAAAGCCGCCAGAGACTTATGCAATTGCCGCACTAATTCGGAGGTATCAAGCAGCACTCCCCCGCCTAAATAGCCCTCCATGCTGCGTGCGCCCACATATTGCGGCGGCTTATCTTCATCCAGGCTTACTAAGAAAAACCCCGCTGAACTGCCTAATTGAGACACCGGCTGAAAATGCGCATAGCTGGCGTAGCTTTCAACGATTTCCAGCACTTTATCTAATTCAATCCCGGCAAAACGCTGCGGCTCGGCCAAAGCCAGTAACAAGATATATTTATACGTGCGGGCCACGCTAGGGCTATTGGTATCGCTTGCAACCTGATCAATCAGGTGAGCCTCAACCGCATATCTGAATAATTTATGTGCCTCTAGCCAAACGCCTTCCGGCATAGGCGAGTACACCCGGTAGCAGAGCTGGGACAAACCATAATACTGAGCTAAGATTTTTTGAATTAAAACAGGAACAATCTTGTTATTGCCAAAGGAAAGCCGCTTATCTAGGCGATCCACAAGGGCGATTTTATATCCATCGGCCAGCTCCATGCACAACCTGCGTGCCAGTAAAGCGGCTGCCTGTGCCTGCTCTTTTAAGGGCAGACCGGGCACTCTATAAACCACAGCCAGCTCCACCGAAAGCGGCTCCAGCGTAGCGCAATATTCATCAAGTAATTTAGTTCGCTCATCGGCATTAATTTTGACACGATTGCATGCAGCCAAGGCATCGCACATCTGCCGCCCAGCCAGCAAGGGATTGGCCATAGGCAAAGCAGCCAGCCACTCTTTTAAGCGCTTTGGATTTGTTTCCACACTGGCAGCAAGGCTAGGCTCGCAAACCGGTAATTTAAGCAACAGCGGCATCAACAAACTCCGAAATTACATTTTCAACAGCATCTAAAGCGGCCATTGTTCCTGCCAGTAAATGCACCGCCTCTGCATCACTTAAGCAATAAGGCGGCATAAAATAAACGGTATTGCCAATCGGCCTTAGCAAGAGCTCCTGCTCTAAAGCTGCGGCAAAAAAGCGCTGAGCAAAGCCGGGCGCGGCATCAATCACATCAAAAGCCCAGATCATCCCCGTGCGCCGATAGTTTTTAAGCTTGGGATGCGTGGCAAGCGGCAAAAACAATGCATCCCAGCGTTGCGCTTTTTCTAGATTTTTTTGAATCACATCGTCATTTTCAAAAATATCCAAAACAGCCAAAGCCGCCGCGCAAGCGAGTGGATTACCGGTATAAGAATGCGAATGCAAAAAAGCCCGGTTGATATCGTCGTGATAAAAAGCAGCGTAAATTTCATCGCTGCTCAGCACCACGGCCAGCGGTAAAAAGCCGCCGGTAATCCCTTTAGAAAGGCATAAAAAATCCGGCCGTATCTTTGCTTGCTCATAAGCAAACATAGACCCTGTGCGGCCAAAACCCACGGCAATTTCGTCACAAATTAAATGAGTTTGATAGCGATCACATAAATCCCGTGCTTTTTGTAAGTAGCTCACGTCATACATCGCCATCCCTGCCGCGCCTTGCACCAAAGGCTCGATAATCAGCGCGGCGATATCTTGATGATGCTCGGCCAGCGTAGCGGCCAAAGCTTGAATTGCGCGCTCCGCCACATCGGCCGCCGTTTCACCGGCCTCAGCTTGGCGTGCATCGGGATTCATTACGCAAAAATTCTCCCTGACTAAGGGAGCATAAGCCGCACGGAAAATCGGCACATCGGTCACCGACAAGGCCCCCGCCGTTTCACCGTGATAACTGTTTTCTAAATAGATAAAGCGATTTTTTTGCGGCTGGCCCAGATTGCGCCAGTAATGCACCGACATTTTAAGTGCCACTTCAATGGCAGACGCGCCATCCGAGCCATAAAAGGCGTGGCCCAAGCCGGTGAGCGTTGCAAGGCGCTCGGATAACTCCACCACGGGCCGATGGGTAAAGCCTGCCAGCATCACATGCTCTAAGCTATCCATTTGCTGACTAATCGCCGCTTTAATTCTGGGCTCGCCATGGCCAAATAAATTAACCCACCAGCTAGAAACCGCATCCAGATAGCGTTTGCCATCCACATCGTAGAGCCACGCGCCTTGCGCACGGGCAATCGGAATCAGCGGAAAACTTTCGTGGCGCTTCATTTGCGTACAAGGGTGCCATACGGCGGCCAAGCTTCGTGCCAGTAGATCAGTGTTTTTCATATAAAAATATAAAGCTTCAGATAAGTTATTTTAGCCCAGACTGCTCAATACCTTAGCAAAATCCGCTTTAAAGCGCACAGGGGATATCCGCAATAAAAAAGGCGAGCACGCTGGCTCGCCCCGATCAAATCAAATTCACGCATCCGTTTTAGAATGATTTAGAAATACTGAGCTTGTAATTACGCCCTACTCCAGTCACGCCTTCACTCAGATAAGGCTGATAATCGCGATTAAATAAATTGTCAATCGTCAGCCTTGCCTCGAAGCCGCTCAGTACGTCGCCCTTGCCTTTCCAACTAGCAAATAAGGTATGCAGCCCATAGCCTTTGGATGGCGGTAAGCGATAAACATTGCCAACCGGCAAGACTTTATCCTGCTCGCCCACAAATTTACCCTGCCAACCTGCCGTAATGCCCTGCTCAGGTAGCTTAAAGCCCAGCCCCATCATCAGCTTATCAGGCGCCACACTCGATACCGGCTCATCGTTACCCCAAGGGTCGCGCTGGCTGCCGTTTCTTCTGCCGTATTGCATCGACAAAGACGCGTTGGCAAAGAAGTAGCGCGTGTTATAGAAGGTTTCGATTTCCATCCCTTCGGTTTTATAGCCACTCAAATTGCGGTAATTAGACAGTGCTGGCGGTAATTTATCTCGACCCGCAGAGGTATAGCCCGGCACCAACACACCAAGGCGCGGGCCGATATTGTCTGAGACTCGGTTTTGATAGAGGGTAAAACGCAGCTGTGCATCGTCATTTTCGGTCAGCAAACCTTGCTGATTCCACATCGCGCCCACACGCGCAGCAGTAATTCGCTCTACATCTAGGCCACGGCTTGTACCGGGCGTGGCTGACCCCACTGCGGGTGACACGTAGTACTCTGTGGAATACAGCTCATCAATCGTTGGTGCGCGCCAGGTCTGGCTGATATCCGCAAAGAAAGAGGCATGGTTATTGGCTTTCCAGAACAAGCCCAGCCTAGGTGAAAAGCCTTCAAATCGAGCTTCACTATAATCATGACCTGCCGCAGGCAGCGAGCTGTTATAACGGCGCGCTCGGTTCGGCACACCTTCTGCAGTGATATGGTCATAGCGTAATGCCGCTGTCAGCGTCACATCACCATAACTCACCGCATCTTGCACATGAATACCTAGCCCTCTTTGCTGACCAGCAGGCATATAGTAAGGCTGGAAATAGCCGTAGTTATAACTTGGGTCTTTGATTGCCGTGCTGCTTGGGTAATACATCAGCGTATCGCGCTGATTATCGTGCCACTGTGTGCCAACGCTCAGCACATGGGCAAAGGGGCCGCTCGTAAACAGGCTTTCATTGCGTAATTCAGCCAGCTTATCGGTATAAGTCGCCCAGCTTTCATTACCTAATGAGCCAAGGAAAGAGCCCACAGAGGCCGTGGCGGAACGTTGATCGTGCTGATTGGTTTTAGAATAGCCATAGCTCGCCAAGATATTGATCAGCGGATTATCACTCGGGCTAAAGCGCCATTTTGCTGAGTAAGTGGTGTCTTCCTGATCCCGGTACAGCACCTTGCGCTTCCATGCTTCATCAAAACCAAATTTTTTAATTTCTGCCTCAGTGGGCGCTGGCGCATCTTCACCCAATGCAGCAAAAGGGGCCCAAGCGCTGCTACGGCCTTGCATGGTCGATAGCGTGAGTAACTGATCTTCTGTCAGGCGGATATTAAGTTTTGCGAGACTGGAAGGCGCGTCAATAGCAGAGAAGCGGAAAAGGTCGCCATTGGGTTTACGCAAATCATCGGATTTACGCTGGGTAAAATACACCAGCGCATCAAAACGGCCATCTTCAGTGCGGCCATAAACCGCCGCCGTGGTGTCTTGCTCATGATTATTTGTTTGATGCGAATACTTGAGCAAAGCGCCTAGATTAGCGTCGCCCTGCAAAAGGTCTTTGGCGTCTTTCGTCTCAATCGTGATCACACCACCAAAGCCACCATTCCCATAGAGAGAGGTATGCGGGCCTTTATTCACTTCGATTTGCTTCACCAGCTCTGGCTCAATAAAAATCGAGCCTTGGCGATACTTTTCAAAACCCTTAGGCGCGCCGTCCACAATCACTTTTACATCTTGAACTTTATTAAAGCCCCAGATGTTTAAAGTTTGCCCGCTTGGGCGCGACGTGCCGGTTAAATCCACCCCTGGCAGGGTATCGAGCAAAGCCGCCACATTGCCAGCTTGCTGGCGTTCAATATCTTCATGATTTAAATAGGAGCGCCCCACATTGGCGCTATCCATTTTTTCACCAAATACAGTGATCGCAGGCAAAGTTGCTTCAGTGGGCTTTTTTGCTGCCACTTCGCTGGCTGTTTTACTTGCGGCTTTACTTGCGAAGGCAGGGGCACTAAAGGCGGCGGCAAGTGCAAGCAGCATCGCTGTATTTTGAATCTTCATTTTGCTCAAACTCGTTTTAATAAGAACAGTAAGGGCAGAACTTCACATGCCCTTTTTTAGGGGAGTCGACAATGGCTCAGAGATGTAACTCAATCGTCATCATTATAAATGATAATGATTCCCATTAAAACAGTTTTCTTACAAATTAAAGTATCCAATCTGGTGAGATCTGCATGGCCAGCATAAGCAATAATGATGCTCTTCAAAAAATTTCGCTCTTCCCCCACTTGAAAAGACCTCACCTCGCCCATACCATCTAGCACTCGTTAGCAGTGAGTGCTAACAGCGTTCTGTAGGCCGCTTGGCCAAGCATTGAATGCCACTTTTTTTATCTGGAGAGTGAACACCATGAAAATTCGTCCTTTGCATGACCGTGTAGTAATCAAACGCGTTGAAGCTGAAGAAAAAACTGCATCTGGCATCGTGTTGCCAGGTAACGCTGCTGAAAAGCCGGATATGGGCGAAGTGGTTGCCGTCGGTAACGGTAAGATTTTAGAAAACGGCTCTGTACGCCCAATGGCTGTTAAGGCTGGCGATAAAGTAATTTTTGGTAAGTACAGCGGCCAAACCGTGAAAGTAGATGGCGACGAACTGCTAGTAATGCGTGAAGAAGACATCATGGGCGTGATCGAAGGTTAATAACCTGCGTGATCCTTCGTGACCGAGGCCCAAGCCCGGCACGATCTCAAACCACTACGGAGTAAATAAACATGGCTGCAAAAGAAGTTAAATTCGGTGATTCCGCCCGTGCCCGCATGGTTGCTGGTGTAAATATTCTGGCTGATGCCGTTAAAGTAACACTGGGCCCTAAGGGTCGTAACGTTGTGCTAGAACGCAGCTACGGCGCGCCTACCATCACCAAAGACGGTGTATCGGTAGCCAAAGAAATCGAATTAAAAGACCGTTTCGAAAACATGGGCGCGCAAATGGTGAAGGAAGTTGCATCTAAGACTTCTGACATCGCTGGTGACGGTACAACCACAGCGACCGTATTGGCTCAAGCCATCGTGCAAGAAGGCATGAAATACGTAGCTGCTGGCATGAACCCAATGGATTTGAAGCGCGGTATCGACAAGGCGGTCATTGCCTTGGTTGCTGAGCTAAAAAACATTGCTAAGCCTTGCTCTACCACCAAAGAAATCGCTCAAGTTGGCTCTATCTCTGCTAACAGCGACGAAATCATCGGCGAAAAAATCGCTGCTGCGATGGAAAAAGTAGGTAAAGAAGGCGTAATTACCGTTGAAGACGGTACTGGCCTTGAAGATGAGTTGGATGTAGTTGAAGGTATGCAGTTTGATCGCGGCTACCTCTCACCGTACTTCATCAACAACCCAGAAAAACAAATTGCCCTGTTGGACAATCCGTTTGTTCTGCTTTTCGACAAGAAAATCAGCAACATCCGTGACCTGCTGCCGGTACTAGAACAAGTGGCTAAGGCTGGCCGTCCATTGTTGATTATTGCTGAAGATGTAGACGGCGAAGCGCTGGCGACTCTGGTAGTGAATAATATTCGCGGTATTCTGAAGACTGTAGCGGTTAAGGCTCCAGGCTTTGGTGATCGTCGTAAAGCCATGTTGGAAGACATCGCTACCCTGACTGGCGGTACTGTAATCGCTGAAGAAGTTGGCCTAACTCTAGAGAAAGCCACACTGGCTGAATTAGGTTCTGCTAAGCGTATCGAAGTATCCAAAGAAAACACCATCATCATCGATGGCGCGGGTAATGAAGACACCATCAAAACACGTGTTGGCCTGATCCGTAAGCAAATCGAAGACGCAACGAGCGACTACGATCGCGAAAAACTGCAAGAACGCGTAGCTAAACTGGCTGGCGGCGTTGCAGTGATCAAGGTTGGCGCAGCGACTGAAGTTGAAATGAAAGAGAAGAAAGCCCGCGTTGAAGACGCACTGCACGCAACACGCGCAGCTGTGGAAGAAGGCATTGTGGCCGGTGGTGGTGTAGCTCTGCTGCGCGCACGCTCTTCTATCGTGGATCTGAAAGGCGCTAACGTTGATCAAGATGCAGGTATCAAGATCGTACTGAAAGCCATCGAAGCGCCATTGCGTCAGATCGTACAAAACGCGGGCGACGAGCCTAGCGTTGTGGTTTCCAAAGTATTGGAAGGCAAAGGTAACTTCGGTTACAACGCTGGTACTGGCGTTTACGGCGACATGGTAGAAATGGGTGTTCTTGACCCAGCTAAAGTAACCCGCTCGGCACTGCAACACGCAGCATCGATCGCTGGCCTGATGCTGACTACCGACTGCATGATTGCTGAGCTTCCAAAAGAAGAAGGCTCAGGCATGCCAGATATGGGCGGCATGGGTGGTATGGGCGGCATGGGTATGTAATGCCAGCTGTTTAAGCCTCAAGAAAAACGCCACTTCTTTGGAAGTGGCGTTTTTTTATGCCGCAGCTATTTTTTAAACACCATTTTCTCTGCCAACATCAGCCGGATATCCCGCCTAGCCTCGGCGGCTACCCAACGCGCTTCTGCATCATCATCGGCGGGAGTAAGCGGCGGCACCACCACAGATTTACCATCATCCCCCATCGCCACCATAGTGAAATAACAACTATTGGTGTGCCGTTCAGTCTGGGTACGGATGTTCTCTGCCACCACCCGGATACCCACTTCCATTGAAGTACGGCCAGTGTAATTAACGCTAGCTAAAAAATGCACCAACTCCCCCACAAACACCGGCTGCTTAAAAATCACCTGGTCCACAGAAAGTGTCACCGCATAAGCCCCCGCATAGCGGCTGGCACAGGCATAAGCCACCTGATCGAGCTCTTTCAGCAAAGCGCCACCGTGCACCTTGCCAGAGAAATTAGCCATATCCGGCGTCATCAACACCGTCATCATTATTTGGTGCCGAGGCAGATCTAACATATCGCACTTCCTTAATAAGATTTATTACAGCATAGCGCGAGGGCGGGGAAACTCAAATACAGAGAAAACTGCTAGAGGGGAATATGAGGGCTGATGAGCACTGGTGTTGAGACTTGGGCCTGCGATATCTGAGACTGCAAAACCCAGACAATACAAACATCGCTGATTTACATCGCATCGCACTACAGAAACAACAAGAGCACCTGATTCTGCGTGGACACCAATACTTATCCTGCAGCCAACAGATTCGTCAAAATGCGATAATTTCGGCGGTGCTAGCTCGCAGGGATGGTAAACCAATGCAAACGTAAGAAAAACCACATTAAATTGACATGCTACCAATCAGTTACCATGATAAAACCTTACAAAAAACTTATAAAAATTCGTATATAAAACATGCGCCGCAATTCAATCTTGGTATATGCTATCTGTACATACATGGTTCTAAACAATTGAAAAAAATGAAAAACGGCAGTAATTAGCCTCGTTGTACATACATATGATTCAGATGTACACCTGCATGGTGTATGGCAGCTTACGTTAACGCTCATTAACAGAAAAATCAAATGGCTAACCAGCGCAATAACGAGATAGATCAGACGAGATTGGTAATAGCTGCTCTTGCTGCGAGCTTTGCAAAAGCACTTGGTGAACAATATCCAACCTTTCTACCAGCATTCGAGTCTGAACTTGAGAAGCAGTACCAAGATCTTCGATCCGCAGAGGTGTCTCATGTGGGAGCAATGGAAACCCTACGCTGGGTAAAAGAGTTTCTTGGTTAGTCATAAAACGCCCCGTCCCTATCGTGATCTTTAAAAGCGAGTCCTATTTAAATAAAGGACCGTAACATTTTAATCAGCTCGGACAGCTTCGCCGCTGGTTACCTCAAACGTTAGCTGCTTAACTGTCATTACTGCGAGCAGGGAAAAGGCATGGTTGATACGATTAACTGGCGAGCACTGCAAGCCGAAGGCCAAACTTACGCCGAAAGGCAGATCACGGAAGCTGCAGCCCAAGACTCCATAAGTCGAGACTTTTACGGTGCAGCTCTCATTGCAATGCGCTCCACCCAACAAGATGAGCTTCATCCAGTAATTGGTGAGTTTGGACAGACTCGCTACACCACACAACAAGGACTCAAGGCTGCGTGCCACGCCCGCGAGGATGTGATGGCAGTCCTAATCATCCAGCAAGCAGTCTTACGCCGACTTCAAGGGATTCGCATTATGGCATGGGTGTGTCTGGCTATTCTTTGTTACATCGCAGTGCGCATTTCTTAACACTCGCGGGCTCAGCTAACAATTCATTCAAACCTAGTGAGCAGCGCAGCTTAATTCACACGTTATATTTTTTAGTGAAAATAAATCATGCCGGCAGAATTTCTTCCAGAGCAGTGCCCACCAAGCGACGCTAGGCAAGATAACCTCAAAGTATTTAGACTGGTAGCAAATTGTCCGCCAAACGCAAATGATTTTCTGCCAACGAAAGTCGAATCCCCACACAGGAAATTCACTATTGATGAGCTATGCATGGCCTGCGGAGTATCTGTTTTCAAAAATGTTGCCGACATTCTCAAAAAAAGAGAAAGATTTAAACCATTAAAGAGCAAAAAAATTGCTTGTGGCACAATCTCGCCCTCCGATGGGCTAGTCAAGGAAACAGGGCAGCCCTCGCATGTAACTTGGTGGCTTCAAACAAATGAGCCACACGCAACCTTCCGCGAAGTCCCAGATGTCACACAGTAATTATTTAAAATCGCTGATTAGCGATCTGACGCCAATTGAGATCTTCGATTACTACGATGGCCCAAAATTTTACAGCTGCCGCGACAAAGCAGGACAACTTTTTTTGGTTTACTGGATTGACGAAACAACCGAGTCAACCGCTTGGTTATATTTACGCATCAGCCAAGAGCGCTATAACTCATTAAAATCGGGCAATCTAGCTATAGCTAGAGCATTAGCGCAACCTGAGGAAGGATTGGCTTTTGTTGTCACGTCAATGAGCACTGATTTCCAAGTTCAAGAGGTATCAGTTGAGGAAATTTCCATCGAGTGGCTCCCCCCTGAAACTGATTTTTTGGAAATTCCAACACAAGCACTTCCCGAAAAAATGGCCAGCGCCCAAGAAATCGCTAGCCGGACTAACAGGCAAGTAATTGACATCGCTTTTGATAAATTAAGCAATGCCTATGAAATGGGGGCAGGTAAGCTAGGGCAATTATTGCACTCATTACAGAACGTAATATATGCGCTCGCTTGCGATGAGAAAATGGATGTGCGTCGCGTACCAGAGGAAATAAAATATAAAAGCGAAGTGCTAGTTACGGGATTGTTCGCAAGTTCATTTGGTGTCCGCCTCCAGTCCAAAGGCGGAGACATTTTCGGTACCGACGAGACAGCAAGAGCCGTAGAATCACTGGTCAAGTTAATTGCAACCCTTGAGGTACCAGAATCTGTACCTAAGGAGCTACACCGCTTCAATGTGTTGGCTCGCAGCAGATTCAAGCACTTTCTACGCGTCATAGTTGATTCTCAAGTATCCATCAAGACCGAATGGGGTACGCCAAACGGTCGTGGATTAAATTCCACTGCATCATTCCACGAAATACTGCAAGCACTAAACATGCTAGAGGAAACTGATGACGCAACCAAGACAACGGTAAACAGAAATGCCGAACTTGTTGGGGTTGACGTAGAAAGTGATTTCTTCGCAATAAAAGTCGAAAACAATGAAATCATCAAAGGGAGGCTATCAAAGCCTGTCTCAAATCGGCACTTCGATGTCCCAAGCAGAATAATCGCGACTCTAGAAGAATCCTGCATTATCGATCCACTAACCGACCGCGAGAAATGGTCATACACGTTAATAGACTTCAAGCGAGCAGATGGCAAAGTGTAAAAATCTAACCAGTTGTTCAACGCGAACTCCCTTGTTTCGGCTGGTTCCCTCCCCCACAAAACCTATCCATTTGAAAGTGAAAAATATGCCAGTTAGCTGACAAAATCACACATAATTCGTCCCCTGAATTGCTAAGCCATATCCTCGGATTTTTATATGTCTGTTATCTACCATGCTCACGTTTATTTCTTGCCAGAACAAATCAGCGCCGCCGAAACATTGCACAGCATTTTAAGCAAAATTCTGCCAGCAAATTGCTGGATGGGTGAATTAATCCACCGCGAAGTAGGCCCGCACACTCGGCCGATGTTTGAAATCAATTTTGATGAAAGCTTACTGAGCGAAGTCCGAACGCTGCTTGAAGCGCAGCGTGGTGAACTATCCATCTTGATCCACCCAGAGTTAAGCGACGATGTAGAAGCTCACACCAATGGTGCAAGCTGGCTAGGCGAAGAATTAGCCTTGAAAATCCATACGCTATCGCGAGGGGAGTGATTGTGGGACGGGTGCTTACCTATCCCTATCAACTTAGCGAAATGTTTTTTGTAGGGCGGGTGAAACCCGCCGAGCTTTGCAATGAAACACAAAAAACGGCGGGTTTCACCCGCCCTACGATGATTAAATTATTGCGTGGCAGCGCTAGGGCGAGTTAGCTTTACCAACCCGCGCGGAGCGGTGCTGCCAAGCACAAACCACCAACTCAATTACCGCACTTTTGCCACGCCTAAGGCACGGGTTACGTCTGCGGCAAACCGCTGCTCCAAACCCCTCAAAACCACGCCCCGCCATGTGCGCCCAGCACCCCGCCGAATGTAGCAATCACCCCCAAAGCCAGCAGGGCGTAATGTAAGCGCTGCAACAGCCGCAATGTGCCTTGCGGATCTTGCTGAGCACGCCGATGTAGCCAGCGGTGAATCACAAAAGGCTCCAGCACAAACAGCATGAGGGTAAAGACAGCCCATGTGATGATCATCGCCCACAGCCACCAGCTGTCTAATAAGCGACTCCAGCTATCCGTCAGCCACAACATCGCCACGCCCGACAACATGGCCAGCTGCGTCATCAGCTTGGCCTGATTGCCAAAGCGATGTTCTAGCAGCTCAAATGTGGCGTAATCCTGCTGATGGCGGCGCAAGGCAGGCAGCAGCACCAGCGTGACAAAAGCCACTCCCCCTATCCATAGCAGGATGGAGACCACATGCACGGCGCGAAGTATGGCGTAGCTATTAAGAGTCATGATGTTTGCCTGAAGCAAAACGCTGATTTTACGCGGCTTTGCTGTAAAAGTTTCATAGGATGCACAACGGCGAAGTCGTTATGCATCAAGGGCTGGTGCGCAAGAAAAACGACTTGCACACCCTATAAATAATTAACTTTTGTGCTTGTCTTAAGCTAATACCTAAAAGGCAAAAAAAATGCCACCTGTGTAGGTGGCATTTTGGGCTGGCGAGGATTAAACCCCTGCACCATGCGCTTGTTCATCCGCATGGTAGCTGGATCGCACCATGGCACCCACGGCAGCGTGTTTAAAGCCGATCTCGTAAGCGAGTTTTTCAAACACTTTAAATTGATCTGGGTGCACATAACGCAGCACCGGCAGGTGGCCGGTGGCGGTAGGTTGCAGGTATTGGCCGATGGTGATCATGTCTACATCGTGGGCACGCAGATCGTGCATCACTTGAATCACTTCTTCATCGGTTTCGCCCAGGCCCACCATAATGCCGGATTTAGTCCGTACATCGGGGTACATGGCTTTAAAGCGCTTTAATAAATCTAAGGAGTGCTGGTAATCCGAGCCTGGGCGCGCTTGTTTATACAGGCGGGGTGCAGTTTCTAGATTGTGGTTCAAGACGTCAGGCAGGGCATTCGCAAATAAATCCAGCGCCACATCTAAACGACCACGGAAATCGGGCACCAATACTTCAACCTGAGTGCTAGGCGATTGCAGGCGCGATTGAGTAATGCAATCCACAAAGTGCTGTGCGCCACCATCACGTAAATCATCACGATCGACCGAGGTAATCACCACGTACTTAAGCTTAAGCGCGGCAATCGTCTCACCCAGATGTACCGGTTCTTGCGCATCGAGCGGATTAGGGCGGCCATGGCCTACATCACAAAACGGGCAGCGACGGGTGCAGATATCGCCCATGATCATAAAGGTGGC
Organism: Iodobacter arcticus; assembly: GCF_042664895.1. Lineage (NCBI taxonomy): Bacteria > Pseudomonadati > Pseudomonadota > Betaproteobacteria > Neisseriales > Chitinibacteraceae > Iodobacter > Iodobacter arcticus. Next base: position 388,451 of record NZ_JBHTBQ010000014.1, on the reverse strand, counting down.
CGTGCCCTTGCCAAAGCATTCGCCAATATTAGGACAGGCGGCTTCTTCGCACACGGTGTGCAGCTTTTGGCTACGCAGGATTTGCTTGATTTCGCCAAAGCGGCCATTTAAAGATGGCGCTTGTACGCGAATCCAATCGGGCTTTTTGATGCGCTGATCAAGCTGCACAATCTTAATCGGGATGCGAGCAGTTTTGGCTTCGCCCTTGAGCTTAACGCCCACTTCTTTCGATGGCTGTTTAGTGTCTTGAGTCATGGCTGATCGCTAGCTGAGTAAGGTAGAGGCATTTGAAAAATGGGGCATAGCTTGGCCGCATATTTAAAGAGCCAATACCCCTACATCGGTTAAGGGTTTGATCTGGTAGGCTATTTTTTCGGCAAGTTTACCGGCAATTGTGGCCGATGTCGCATCACTGGCGAAATCGCTGAGTTGAGTCACTCTCATACCGGCGTAGCCACAGGGGTTTATCCAGTCAAATGGCGTTAAATCCATATTCACATTCAGTGCTAAACCGTGATAACTGCAGCCCTTTCTTATCCGTAATCCTAAAGAAGCAATTTTTGCTTCGCCCATTTCCGGATTCACATACACACCGGGTGCATCGACCTTGCCGTAAGCCACTACGCCAAAATCAGCAAGGGTATCTATTACAGATTGCTCTAGTTTTCTGACCAGCTCGCGCACACCCAAGCCATTTCGGCGTAAATCCAACAGCACATAGGCCACCACTTGACCGGGGCCATGGTAAGTAATCTGCCCGCCTCGATCGATTTGTACAACAGGAATGGTGGTAGCGGCAATCAGATGCTCAGGCTTGCCTGCCTGGCCTTGGGTATAAACCGGCGGATGCTCGACCAGCCAAACCTCATCAGGCGTATCGGCATCACGGCTATCGGTGAATGCCTGCATGGCCCGCCAAGTTGGCTCGTACTCAAGCATGCCCAGCTGTTTAATAATGAGTTCAGGCACTCACATCACCATCTTTACGAGCGGATGAGCACGTAAAGCAGTATCGAGCGCATTCACTTCGTCAGCAGATTGGTAAGTGGCCGATAGCGTGATCGAAATAAAGCTGCCGCCACTACTGGTGCGTACCGAAATCCATTCCGCTTTAAAATCGGTGATATGCAGCACGGCCAGCTCATAGACCACCGCATGAAACTCATCATGCGGCACATCTTTATGGCTGATCGCCTTCATCGGCAGCTCGGCCGGAAACTCAACTAAATCGGCTAGGTTGGGAGCGTCTTGACTCATTATTAAACCCTTTTTTACTCTACACCGAGGCGCATTGCCTCGTTTTTAAATACTTGAAAATAGCCATACATGGCTTGATACAGCGGCCCCGGCTGACCTGTGCCAACAACTTGGCCGTCTAAGCTCACTACCGCCAGCACTTCTTTGGATGAAGACGTTAGCCAGATTTCATCGGCCTGCCTTGCTGTCGATTCACTAATTGGGCAAATCTCAAGCGGCATATTATGCTGCTTGGCCAGTTCTATTACCAAGTCATAAGTAATACCTGTCAGCATAAAATGGCTAGGGGGCGGGGCAAGTAACACGCCCTCTTTCACCACTAAGATGTTGCTGGATGCACCTTCTATCAAGAGGCCATCCCGAAAAAGAATGGTTTCGGCCACGCCAGCATCCACAGCCTGCTGCTTGAGTAAAACATTAGCCAGCAAAGAAATCGCCTTGATATTGCAGCGCTGCCAACGAATATCGTCGCTCGATACCGCTGCCACACCATTGGCAACCGCCTCGCTTGTGGGTGGCAATAATTCATCGGCAAACATAAACACCGTCGGCTCGGTCGCAGCCGGAAAAGCATGATTGCGCGGAAAAGCAGGCCCACGGGTGATCTGTATATAAACGCTTTGATCCGCAAAGCTTTGCTGATCAATCAGCTTTTGAATCAAGCTAGCCCATTGCTCCTCCCCATAAGGGTTGGGCATATTAATCGCCACCAAACTTGCTGCCAAGCGGCGTAGATGTTCGGTCAGCCTTAAAGGGTGACGATTGTAGACAGGAATTGCTTCATAGATGCCATCACCAAACAAAAATCCGCGATCTAAAACAGAAATCTGTAAATCGGCCAATGGCGCAAAGCGGCCATTTAAAAAACCTGTGAGTGCGGGAAAATCCATCAAGCTCTCCTCTCTAACTAAAAAAACCACCCATCTTTGTAACTGCTCAGGTATACGAACAAAACCCAAATCTTGAACCACGGAGCACACAGAGAACACAGAGATCCACGGAGAAAACCTAGGGGAATGATCGACTTTTTGTGCATATCGTATTTTTCATGGATATCTACTTTGTTTCAAACGCTCCTGGGTTATTACAAATCTTTAACACGGTGCACACGGAGAAAAACAACAACGAGTTAAAAAGAGGAAAACCCTCAAGGTTTTCTCCGTGAAACTCCGTGTTCTCTGTGTGCTCCGTGGTTCAAGACGTGGGTTTTAAAGCCATCGTACCAACATCAACCAAAAATCGATTTAAACCACATGCGGATTGAATCCCATGCTCGGCCGAAGAAATTGGCTTCAGGGACTTCTTCCAAGGCCACTACCGGCAATTCAACCAATTGCTTATCGTTTAAGCTCACCACCAATTTACCCACATTCTGGCCCACTTTAATCGGGGCAATCAGGGGCTGGGTGCTGGTAAAGGCCATTTTCAGATTTTTAGCATCGCCACGGCCCACGGTAATAAAGCGGTCTTCTAAAAAGCCCACGTTAACCTTATCTGATTTACCTTTCCAAACCGCTACATTTGAAACCGCTTGCTTGGCAGCATAAAGGCGCGGGGTTTCCTGGAACTGAATACCCCAGTTCAGCAGCTTGCTCGATTCGCTAGCGCGTACTTCGTCGCTGGCCGTACCGACTACCACCGAGATCAAACGACGACCATCGCGCTTGGTTGAGGCAACAAGGTTATATCCGGCGCTGGCTGTATGGCCTGTCTTCATGCCATCCACAAAAGGATCGCGGTAAAGCAGCAGATTGCGGTTAGGCTGTTTGATATTGTTGTAAGCGAATTCTTTCATCGAGTAGATAGGATAGAACTCGGGGAAGTCATGGATGATGGCGGCAGCCAGCTTGGCTAAATCGCCCACCGTCATATAGTGATCGGGGTCTGGCAGGCCGGTGCTGTTTTTAAAGTTAGTGCCATTCATACCCAAGCGCTTGGCTTCACGCGTCATTAGCTGGGCAAATACTTCTTCGCTACCGGCAATGGCTTCGGCCAGTGTGACGCAAGCGTCGTTACCGCTTTGCACGATCATGCCCTTGATCAAATCATCTACCGTGACGGGTTTTTTAGGATCAAGGAACATGCGCGAGCCTTCGGTGCGCCAGCCTTTATCCGAAACGGTGAGCTGCTGATCGAGCTTTAACTTACCTTCTTTTACAAATTTAAAAGTGAGATAAGCCGTCATCAGCTTGGTTAAAGAAGCGGGCTCTACACGCATCTCCGGATCACGCCCGGCGAGCTGAATACCACTTTGATAATCAGTGAGTAAATAAGCCTTTGCAGCAATATCCGGCACCGGCGGTACAAACGCCTGTGCGGAGGTCGCAATTAAAAGGGAAAGAATAACGGCGGGTGTAGCAAGACGGGAGATCATGGCGGGCAGTGTGTGAGGGCTTGGAAAAATAAGATTATAAAGGCAAGCGGCAGCAGATATGCCCTAAAAACAGATTATAAATTATTAACTTGCCTGTAATAATTTACCTCTGTTAATGCTGGTAAATACATGGGCATTAAATCGTTGGCATGACTTTATTTTGAAAGGACAAAAAGATCTGCCCACCTCTCTATTTAAAACCTATACAGCCCTTTAACTCAGCTCACACACTGGCCGCTCAAGCTGCTTTTTTCAGGCGGCACTTGCCCCGGAAGCGCCAGAGCATAGTGCAAAGATAATAACTGCCAGCCCTGAGGCCCTAACTGCCATTGGCTGCTATTCACCCCTGTGTAGTCTGCCTCTGCCTGATCTGCACGGCGGCGGCTTTCTACCACGCTATACACTTGGGCATGAGCGCCATAGCGGCGTAGCTCGCGATGTACTTCGCACTCAAGCAGCGCATCAGAGGAAGGGGCTTTCATCATGTCTAAAAACTCACTGCCCGACCAAGAATTGAGATGAAGACTAGCGCCACGCAAACCCTGCCCCCAGATACGGGCCTGAGGATGGAGTAAAGGGCGCAACAGCTCGATATCAGACGCCACACCCGCAGCATGGCCAATACCTTGCCACAGATGGCTTAACCGCTGCTCGAGTTGCGCTTGGCTGGCCGACTCAATCTGAGGGGCAAGCTTGCTCAGTAAATCAGGCCAGCTCACCCGATAAAGCTGTGATAAGCCCGCGCTATGCGGGCCGGGGCGGGTAGAGGCAAACATCAGCCAGCGACCATCACTGCTCACCGAAGGCGTAAATTCAAAGCTTACCGTATTAATGGGCGCTGGCAAACGAATCGCCGGCCCAAAGCCTGCACCCAGCCGCTCGGCAATAAAAAGATCGCCTTCATTGGCAAGCTTTGTAGATTCTTCCTGACGATCACTCCACCACAGGGCATAGCGCCCATCTGGCGAAAGCGTAAAATCACTATTGGATGGCCCGATATTAATCGGCGCTGGCAAGGCCAGTGCTGGTGAGTGCTCGCCACTCGCAAGGCGCTCACTCAGGTAAACCGATAACTTACCCGGCCCGCCTTTACGATAAGAAGCAAAGTAAAGCTCATCAGCATAGCGCTCTGGCCCTAGCTCATAAGCTCGGCTTTGCACGGCTTCACTTAAACGCTGAGGCGGGCTCCACTGGCCCATCGCCCACTTCGATTCAAAAATATCCAATTGCCCAAGCGGCTGATCGCCTGTAACGGGGCGATCAGAAACAAAGGTGAGTGTCTTGCCATCACGACTCAGATGAGGGTCTGAATCCCTCCAGCGAGGATCGCTAAAAGGAAGCGCCTCTGCAGCTAACCATTGCCCATCTAAACGGCGCTGCCAGAAAACCTGCGACTGTTTAAAACCAGCGGCCGAGCGGGCAAAAATACGCAGCTCGCCTAGGGTCTGTTGACGTTTCATTCGCGGCTGCGTTGGCTGCAGTTTTGGGGCTGAACAAGGCAAAAATTGCGACATGGCACGGGTACCATTAGCGATTTTTAACGCAGTGCAGCCCCAAAAATGCAGCCAACCCTCCGCGTGCGAGGGGTTTTCCTCGCCCAGCGATGGGGCTGAGGCGGAAAACGGCCATCCACTGCGTTATGCTCCTCGGAAATAACTAGTTATTGCCTTCGTCGCATGCCTTGTGCCTAGCCATTTTCCGCCTCAGCGCAATTGTGAATGAAACGTCAACAGACCCTAGCTCCTGCAAATTATAACTTTGCTGCGTTGCATCTTTTGGTCCCACTGACATCGCTTCAATTTGCAACTCAGCAGCCCCAGCCAAGCCATTTAGGCCCAACAGCAAAGAGACCGAAGCCAGACAAGCTTGGATTAAGCTTCGAGGCCAAGTACACAAATTGACTGTCATGGTCAGTTTTCGCTAAGTTAATTGAAGGCGTTTATTCTAAATCAATTAGCTAGACCACCAGCATGCAGCAGATCAATCAGGTATCTAGGTGTTGTTAAAACGGGGGAGGAGATCCAACCCCATCGACTTAGGCTTAAGTCATAAGTTAAATCGGTATTCGTAGCGTGTACAACAACGAAGTCGGAGCGCAAAGAACGGTGCGCAAAAAAGGCGACTTGCACACCCTACGCAAAACCATACTTTGCCTTGACCTTGAATTGACAGGATTGGGTAAAAATCACCATCAAGCCAAGCAGGCAGGGTTAGCGGAAATACAAGACAGCCTTATATCCCCTACGGGTGGCAAAAATTGCGCTCACTAAAGATCAAACTCCCCCCGCCCGACTTCCACCACTCGCCCACCGACTTCTACCCGGCCATCTGCCGTGATACTTAAACGAAGGTGCGCCAAACGGCCCGCTTTGTGGCCTTGAATCATGGTTGCAGCAAAAGGCAGATCAACGCCTTGCTTAAGTAAATAAGCACCTAGATTTGCGCAGGCCGAGCCTGTGCCGTTGTCTTCCACAATCTGCCCGTGCTGCGACCAAAAATAGCGAGCAATCACCTCGCCATCCTGCCAGGCCCAGACCAGCGTGCCATCCCGGTTACGCCCTTGCAGCACCACATCGCGAAACAAATGAGATGCTGGCTGGCAAGCCAGCACATCAGCGGCGCAAGCCAAAGGAATAATCAACTGCTCTACGCCGCTATCTACGAATAAAGCCTCCCCTGCAAAAGCGCTTAAAGGCAGCCCCAGAGCCAGAGCCAAATCGGCGGCAAGCGGGCCATCCCGATAAGTTGCCGCATTAGCCGTCAGCGTGGCAACGTCGCCATCAAAGCGCAGTGGAATCACACCCGCCTTTAGCTCTAGGCTCACTTCATCACGCAGGCCCCGTATCACGGCTGCCGTGCCTAAGCTGGGATGCCCAGCAAAGGGCATTTCATTTATCGGGGTAAAAATTCTTACTTTGGCACTCGCCACTGTTGATGGGAAAACAAAGGTGGTTTCGGATAAATTAAGCTGGGCGGCTAGTAATTGCATGGTCTGCTCATCCAGACCTGCTGCATCGGTAAACACCGCCAGCGGATTACCTGCAAAAATATTTTCAGCAAAGACATTCACAAGACGGTATGAATAAGTAGGCATAGTGCGTGCGCTCTGCATCAATCAAAAGGAAGAACAGCATCGCAAATTAAGCACTGAAATCATAGCTACAGATTGCAGTAAAACTTGTATAACAGTAGAAAAACGCTGGCGTCAAAGTGAAAACTTTTGCCAGAGCATTCATAGTGCGTCTGACATCGCTGCCAAGGTCTGTATAATGCCGTCGATACGCATCTCCGCACTTCGCACTTACTTGGTTCAAAAACTGGTTCAAAAATGATTCGCAAATTGATCGGCAAAGTTTTACGCCGCCCAGGCAAACGTGTGCTTCACGCAAAACACTACGGCATCCGCCGTGACCAACTTCATTCTGGCGCACTCAAAGTGTGTGACCGCTTGCAAGATGCGGGCTTTGAAGCCTACATCGTAGGCGGCGCAGTACGCGATCTGATGCTGGATAAATCGCCCAAAGATTTTGATGTGGCCACCAGCGCCACACCAGAGCAAGTGCGTCATGTGTTCCACCGCTCGCGCATTATTGGTCGCCGCTTTCGCATTGTGCATGTGCCCTTTGGTGAAGAAATCATCGAAGTCACCACCTTTCGCGGTGCTAGCGAAGCGCCAACTGACGCCAGTGGCCGCATCCTGCGCGACAATGCCTATGGCGATATTGCAGAAGATGCTTCCCGCCGTGATTTCACCGTCAACGCGCTGTATTACAACCCGCGTACGGAGGAAATTTTAGATTTCCATCACGGGGTAACCGATTTAGAAAACAAACGCCTCACCATTATTGGCGATCCGGATGTGCGCTACCGCGAAGACCCGGTGCGGATGCTGCGAGCCATTCGTCTTTCGGCCAAGCTAGGTTTAACCATTGCTCCGGCCACCAAAACACCGATTCTGATTCACGCCAAGCTGTTGGAAAACATCCCATCGGCGCGTTTATTTGATGAAATGATGAAGCTGCTGTTGTCGGGCAGTGCGTGGGCTTGTTTAATGTCCTTGCGCGAAAATGGCTTGCATCAGCTGCTGTTTCCGCTTTTGGAAAAGCAACTTTCCAAGCCAGACACCACCGCCTTTTTGCGCAAAGCGCTGGAAAGCACCGATCAGCGGATCAACGAAGATAAGCCTGTTTCTGCTGGTTATATTTTCGCCGCCCTACTCTGGCATGAAGTAGAAGCCGACTGGATTAAGCGCCAGGCTGCGGGTGAATACCCTGTGCCCGCCCTTGTTGAAGCCATGAATACGGTAGAAAGCAAGGTGCAAAAACGCATGGCGATTCCGAACCGCTACGGTGCAGCCATGAAAGAAATCTGGCTATTGCAACCCCGCTTCGAGCAACGTGTGGGCACTCGTCCATGGCGCTTAATGGAGCAGCAGCGCTTCCGTGCCGCCTATGACTTTTTGATGCTGCGTGCCGAATGCGGCATGGTGGAAAAATCACTGGGGGACTGGTGGACTCGCTTCCAGCACGCCGACGAAGACGCACGCATGGCGCTGATAGCCGATGCAGCCGACAATGGCAAACCAGCAGCAGCACATGCAAAAAAACGCCGCCGCCGTAAACCAAGCGGCCCGAAAAGCGAATAAGTTAAGTAAAACCCAAATCTTGAACCTCAAAGCGTCTTAGGACTTTGCTCCTATTAAGCGCTCTAATTTGTAGGGCGGGTGCAACCCGCGGGTTGCACCCGCCCTACAATTTAAATCAGGGCATTATTACGAGCAAAGCCCTAGCTTGAGTAAACCCCAAAACCTCAAGCAGCACTTCAAGCCCACACACGGGAAAAACCACGCCAATAAGAAACAAGCTTTTTGTTTCTTATAAAGCACAGCGTTTGAAAGAGAAAGCCAAGCGATCAAAATCATCGAGGCATTGACCTCGTTTTTATGATTTCTCTGTGTTCTGCTTTTAAACTCTGTGTTCTCTGTGTCTACAGACCTCAGATTTCAGGTTTCTGTTTTTTAGCGATAGCAATGGATCCCCCAATGAGTACGGTCGCTTTTATCGCGCTGGGTGCCAATCTGGGCCAGCCTGTTTTGCAGTTGCAACACGCTTTAGATTTGCTCGCCAAACTGCCACAAAGCCAGCTGTTGCAACAATCCAGCTTTTACAGCAGTAGTGCCATCGGCTACACCGATCAGCCCGATTTTATCAATGCCGTTGCCAAGCTGGAAACCACCCTCAGCGCCACAGCTCTGCTGCAAGCCATGCTGGGCATCGAAGCCGAATGCGGGCGGCAGCGCACTTTTCAGGATGCGCCACGCACCTTAGATTTAGATCTGCTGCTGTATGGCGATGCGCTTATCCGGCAAGATCACCTGATTGTGCCGCACCCACGTATGCATCAACGCGCTTTTGTATTACGCCCGCTCACCGAAATTGCCCCCGATATCATCATTCCCGGTATGGGATCAGCCAGCGCTTTTTTGCCGCTAGTGGCCGATCAACAGCTATCTCTACTTACAGTAAGTAAGCCTCTGGGGTAGACTTGCTGCATTGCGTCACAAACGCCAAACCTCCATGGACCATCCTTTACCATGAAAACCACTGTTAGTACCTTGCAGAACATGAAGCAAGCCGGGCAAAAAATCACCATGCTCACTTGCTATGACGCCAGCTTTGCCAGCCTTTTAGACGATGCAGGGGTAGAAATCCTGCTGGTGGGCGATTCGCTTGGCAACGTCATTCAAGGTCACACCTCTACCCTGCCCGTTAGCCTTGCTGATATGGTTTACCACACCCGCTGTGTGGCTCGTGGCAGCAAAGATGCGCTAGTGCTGGCCGATCTTCCCTTTGGCAGCTATCAGGTTTCCCCGCAGCAAGCCTATGCCAGTGCCGCCGAGCTAATGGCCGCAGGCGCTGAAATGGTGAAGCTGGAAGGCGGCATGATTATGGCCGAGACTGTGGATTTCCTCGCGAATCGTGGTATTCCGGTTTGCACCCATATTGGTCTGCAGCCACAATCAGTAAACGTATACGGTGGCTACAAAGTTCAGGGCAAAAGCGAATTTGATGCCGAAGTGCTTAAACGCGATGCCCTCGCCCATCAGGCAGCAGGCGCTGCAATGGTGCTGATGGAAATGGTGCCCGCCCATGTGGCCAAAGCCGTAACCGAAGCGCTGACCATCCCAACGATCGGGATTGGCGCAGGTGTCGATGTAGACGGCCAAGTACTGGTCTTGCACGATATGCTGGCCGTTTACCCCGGCAAAAAAGCCCGCTTCGTCAAAAACTTTATGGCCGGCAGCCACAGCATTCAAGCCGCAGTAGAGGCCTATGTAAAAGCAGTGAAAAGCATGACTTTCCCCGCTGACGAACATAGCTTTTAAGCGACTCACAACACCGGCGGGTAAAACCCGCCCTCTGTGTTTTTAACCACGGTTATTTATGAAAATCATCCATAGCATTGAAGAACTGCGCGCTTGGCGTGCCACCGTTGGCAGCGTGGCCTTTGTGCCAACCATGGGCAATTTGCACGCCGGCCATATGACATTGATCGATGCTGCACGTAAAGAAGCCGAGCATATTGTGGTCAGCATCTTTGTAAACCGTCTGCAATTTGGTCAGGGCGAAGATTTTGAAGTTTACCCACGTACTTTAGAGCAAGATGCTGCGCTGATTGCCGCGCAAGGCGGCGTAGATGTAATTTTTGCACCAGACGAAAAAGTGCTCTACCCCAAGGTGATTCAGCAATATCAGGTAGAGCCACCGGCAATACAAGATGAGCTATGCGGCTCCTTCCGCCCTGGGCATTTCCGTGGTGTAGCGACGGTTGTCACCAAGCTATTTAATATCGTTCAGCCCAATGTAGCCTGTTTCGGTAAAAAAGATTACCAGCAGCTTTTTGTCATTAAAAGCATGGTAGAAGACCTGAATATGGGTATCAAAATTGTGCCCGTAGATACCGGTCGTGCCGCGAACGGCTTAGCGCTTTCTTCCAGAAATGGTTATCTGAGCGCCGAGCACAAATTAGAGGCCACCCGCATTCATCACCACCTTAGCCGCATGAAAACGGCTATTGAAGCAGGGGATCGTGATTACGAGCGCCTCAGTGCAGAAACCTGTACTGATTTGCTGGCCCGTGGTTGGGTCAATGTTGATTACGTAGAAATGCGTAATGCCCTGACGCTGAAACCTGCGGCCGTCACCGATCACCAGCTCGTCATCCTGATCGCTGCACGCTTAGGCCACACCCGCCTGATCGACAATATCGAAATCAGCTTGTAAATCTAGCAGCCTGTCGGGTTACGCGGTAAAGCTGCTAACCCGACCTACTGCCCACGCATGATGCACAACTTGTAAATCACCGCGTGGGCACAAAAACATACCCACGCTACACAAGCACACTCTTCCCCTTACCCAGCACGCCCTCCAAAGCCATTCCATACAAATAGACCTAGCCAAATTAAGCACAGGTAAGCCATTACGCCTACCTGCTTGCAAAAAACTTATTGGCAAGACAAGGCAAGATATAGCTTCTTCTACTAAATTGAGGGAGTGCCGACAGAATAAACGATTCCAGCATGCCCCTTTCTTCTATATCGATCTTGCCATGAAAGCCTCCTTCTGGAAAAAAGACGGGGTCATCGGCGTGGCTGTGCTGCTGGTATATCTGGCCATCCTGCTCTTTACCCCCTTGATTTCTAGTCTGGAGCAGCGGGCTTACGATGCAGGAGTGAAGCTGACAAGCCGTGATATTGATGAGCGCATTGCTGTGATCGCGATCGATCAAACCAGCATCGACAATATTGGCCGCTGGCCTTGGTCGCGCGAGGTTCATGCTCAACTGATTGATAAGCTGGCAGCTGCGGGCGCAAAGGTAATCGCCACCAGTGTGTTCTTTACCGAGCCACAGCAAGACCGTGGACTGGTGTATATCGAAAAGCTGCACCGCCTGTATAAAGAAGACGCGTCAGCACCCAATAGTGTCACTTGGGCAGCGATGGGCTCGGTTTTCAACGAGGCGGTTGTGAAGCTTAATGTCGATCAGCAACTGGCAAGCAGCGTGGCCTCGGCGGGCAATGTCATCCTGCCCATGCTGTTTGAATTGGGCGAGGCGCAGGGCGAGCCTGATAAACCGCTCCTTGCTGCGGTTAAAAAATGGGAGCTGGAGGCCAGCGGTAATCCGGCAAATGGTTGGCCCACTTCAGCTAAGGGAGCAACCCAGCCTTTAAGCATGCTCGCCAGCAGCGCGGCGGGTATAGGCAGCGAAAATATCACGCCAGATGATGATGGGGTGGTGCGCAGTATCCCGCTGGCCGTGCGTTATTTCGACCAAATCTACCCCACTTTTCCGCTTGTGGCCGCAGCCAGAAGCCTGAATCTGGCTCCCAAGCAAATCAAACTCACACTGGGCGAATCCATTACGCTGGCCAATGTCACACTTCCCATTAGCGCCAATGCCTCATTTCGCCCCTATTTTTACCCGAATCAAAATGGCAAAGCCGCCTTTCCCATTGATTCTTTCTACGATGTGCAGGCAGGCAAAATTCCGCTCGATAAATACAAAGGCAAAATAGTGCTGATCGGCGCTACGGCACTGGGCATAGGCTCATCCTTAGTGACGCCCACCTCGCCTTCTGAAGCACCGGTGATGATTGCAGCGCACACCTTATCCAGCCTGCTCCAACAGCACTACTTTGTTTCGCCCGCATGGAATGCACTGCTTTCATTGGCTCTGGCGCTGCTCATTACACTTTATCTTTGTCTGCTGTTGCCTCGCCTCAAAGCAGGCCCAGCCGCCATGCTGACTAGCTTGCTGTTTTTGCTCCTTGTGATCTGCCACTTTGTGCTGATGACCAAAGCCATGCTGTGGATTCATTTAATGGGGCCTGCCAGCTTATTGCTGCTTGGGCATGGCTTGCTGACGACCAAGCGCTATTTAATCAGTGAGCAAAAAGAAGAAAAGTCGACTGCCGAATCAGCCGAATCCAACCGCATGCTGGGCATGGCTTTTCAGGGACAGGGCCAGCTGGATATGGCATTTGAAAAGCTATCCAAAGTGCCCTTAGACGATGGCATGATGGGCGTTTTATATAATTTGGCGCTCGATTTTGAAAGGAAGCGCCAGTTCAATAAAGCCGAAGCCGTTTATCAATATATGGGCGGCCACAATCCCAAATACCGTGATCTGGAAGCCAAGTTAAAACGCGCACATCAGATGTCAGAAACGGTGATGCTGGGCGGCTCAGGCGGTGGCGTAAATGGCAGCATGCTGCTGGAAGACGGCAGTATAGAAAAACCGATGCTAGGACGCTATCAGGTAGAGAAAGAGTTGGGTAAGGGGGCGATGGGCGTTGTTTACCTTGGCAAAGATCCCAAAATTGGCCGCGATGTGGCGATTAAAACCATGTCGCTCTCGCAAGAATTTGAAGCCGATCAGCTTGATGATGCGCGGCAGCGCTTTTTTAGAGAGGCAGAAACCGCAGGCCGGCTTAACCACCCCAATATCGTCACCATTTTTGACGCGGGTGAAGAGCACGACCTCTGCTATATCGCTATGGAATTTCTAAAAGGCAAGGATTTGCTGGCATATACCAAGGTGGACCATTTATTGCCTTTAATTGAATGTGCAAGTATCGTCAGACAAGTCGCGGAAGCCTTACAGTATGCCCATGTTCAGCACGTGGTTCACCGCGATATCAAGCCCGCCAATATCATGTATGAGCCCACCGAGAAAATCGTAAAAGTCACCGACTTTGGCATCGCGCGCATTACCGATTCAAGCAAAACCCGTACTGGCATGGTGCTGGGTACGCCATCTTATATGTCACCCGAACAGCTTTCTGGCAAAAAAATTGATGGCCGCTCTGATTTATTTTCCCTAGGCGTGATGCTCTATCAGCTCAGTACCGGCAGTCTGCCTTTTACCGGCGAATCGATGGCTGAACTAATGTACAAAATAGCCAATGATGCACCGCAAGATCCACGGCTGATTAACCCACAACTACCACCGATGTTAGCAGCCATTATTATGAAAGCCTTACAAAAAGATGAAACAACCCGCTTCCAGACTGGCGCTCACTTTGCAGCGGCCATGGCTAAGCTGGAAGCGGGATTACGTACAAGAGAAGCCAATGCTTAACCTATCTCAAGCGCTAGAAATGGCAGGATTAACCGATGCAGGCCTGCATCGTGATCACAATGAAGACACCATCCACTTTGATGCCGAAAAAGGCCTCGTGGTGCTGGCTGATGGTATGGGCGGCTATAACGCAGGAGAGGTCGCCAGCGGCATTGCCGTAGAAATGGTTTGCCATGTGGTGCATGACGCCATGCAATCCAATTTTCCACTGCATTTGCAAAGGCCCGATAGCCTTTGGCCAGCGGCACACGATGTGCTGATGGCGGCCGTTCACTACGCCAATCAATCCATTTATGGCACAGCACAAAGCCAACCCCAATGCGCCGGAATGGGCACAACTCTGGTATGCGCCCTCTTTTATGATTCACGCCTTGCTGTAGCACATGTGGGCGACTCCAGGCTTTATCGCCTGCGTGGTGCAGAATTTATTCAACTGACACGCGATCATTCTTTTTTGCAGGAGCAAATTGATAGCGGGCTGATTACACCGGAGGAAGCCCGGCATTCAAGCTATAAAAACTTAGTCACCCGGGCGGTGGGCATTGATAGTGCCGTGCAAGCAGAGCTGCATGAATATGAAGTTTTGCCCGGTGATATTTATTTATTTTGCTCTGATGGTTTAAGCGATATGGCCGACGATAGCGATATTGCCGATACTTTGCTGGCCTTTAATAGCAATTTAGCTCTAAATAGCGAGCAATTGATTCAGCTGGCAAATGATATGGGGGGAAAAGACAATATTTCTGCGGTGATAGTTAAAGTAAAAGAAGCCTATCCAGCCAATTCAGGGCTATGGTCAAAAATGAGCGCGTGGTTTACTTAATACATGACACAACTCTGTTTTAAACGGCAATTCATCATTTTTTACTAAAAAGTTGTTTGGTTAAAGCAGATATTTTATTAAATAAGAGAAACAAATTATGGCCAAAATAGTACTTAGCCTAGATGGCAATGTAATCAAAGAAATCAAACTCAATAGCGAGCGCTTCACAATAGGTCGTCGCCCGAATAATGATCTTCAAATCGATAATCTTGCTGTTTCCGGCGAGCATGCCGTATTAAACGTACGAGGTTCGGAAGTTTTTATTGAAGACTTAAACAGCACCAATGGCACCAAAATCAACAATCAGGATGTGCAAAAACAACTACTTAAAGAAGGCGATGAAATCCAGATAGGCAAACATGTTTTGCGCTATCTCAGCGAAAAGCCCCAAGACAATACCGATTTTGAAAAAACCATGATGATGGGGCGGCCACCGCTTATGGCTGCACCTAAAGCCCCCCCGGCCGAAGTACCTTTGCCACAAGCCGCTGCCGCTCTGCAAACCGCAACCGCCCCGCAAACGGCTACAGCGCCACAAGCCCCAGCTGGTGAGCGCCTGGGTGTGATTAAAGTGATGAGCGGAGCCAATACTGGCAAGGAGCTGGAGCTAAGTAAAAAGCTCACCACACTCGGTAAAACCGGGGTGCAAGTCGCAGTTATTAGTAAGCGCCCTCAGGGTTATTTTTTAACCCATGTTGAAGGCGCACAGCACCCCAGCGTCAATCAAAAAGAGATAGGCGTTCAAGCTTATCCATTGCAGGAGGAAGACATGATTGAGCTACTCGG
This sequence comes from Iodobacter arcticus, assembly GCF_042664895.1. NCBI lineage: Bacteria > Pseudomonadati > Pseudomonadota > Betaproteobacteria > Neisseriales > Chitinibacteraceae > Iodobacter > Iodobacter arcticus. The sequence goes on along the minus strand of NZ_JBHTBQ010000014.1, from coordinate 373,071 downwards.
CATCAAAATGGCTTTCTTCTATCGCAGCTGATAATGAAAGCAAGCATACGCAAATACTGGCAGCAAGTATTAATCGGTGCCCTGCTGCTTTTGCTTGCCCTGCTGCACGTGGCAGGCTCGCCCAGCTTGCCCACCCTCACCCAGATTGATGTTTATCTTTATGATGTCCGCTTACGCTTAGGCATGCCTGGCGGTGTGGATCAGCGCATTGCGATTGTTGATATCGACGAAAAAAGCCTGGCCGAGCTAGGCAGATGGCCTTGGCGACGCGATCATCTGGCCAAATTAGTCGATCAATTATTTGATCGCTACCAAATTAAAGCGCTCGGTTTCGACGTAGTTTTTGCCGAACCAGACGAAAGCGCTGGCCTGCCTGTGCTACGAAGGCTAGCCAGCAATGAATTAAGCAATAATGCGGCATTTCAAAGCGAGCTGCTCCGGCTCACTCCCGAGCTGGATACCGATGCCCGCTTTGCCAAAGCACTGAGCAACAGGCCGATTATTGCCGGTTTTTATTTCAGCAATGAAGCCAAAGCCGTTTCAAGCGGCACCCTTCCTCCTCCCATCCTTGCCGCCGAAGATTTAGCTCCCGTCGCCCCACAAATCTGGGGAGGCAAAACCTATGGCGGCAACTTGCCTAGCTTACAAAAAGCAGCTGGGCATGGTGGGCACTTTGTCCCTGTGGTGGATAAAGACGGCGTAGCAAGGCGGGTACCACTGGTTGCAAGAATCGGTGACAGCTATTACCCCTCACTCGGGCTGGCGCTGGCCCGGATCGCGCTAGGGCAAGAGGCCTTTAGCCCGGTGATCGAAGGAAGTGCAGAAAGCAGCTTTGCTTTAGAAGCCTTTCGTTTAGGAAAAAGACGCCTGCCTGTAAATGAAAATGGCTGGGCACTGGTGCCATTTAAAGGGCCGGAAGGCAGCTTTCCTTATCTATCTGCCACCGACGTTATTTCTGGCAAAGTGCCCCCGGCAGAGCTGAAAGACCGAATTGTATTACTTGGCACCACCGCCCCCGGCTTAAAAGATTTACGCGTTACTCCCGTTGGCGAAGCCTATGCAGGAGTTGAAATACATGCCAATTTAATTGCGGCTATTTTGGATGAAACGCTGCCACAGCACCCCGGCTATTTATTAGGTGCAGAATTTTTGCTCTTATTAATTCTTGGCCCCTTGCTGGTTTGGCTATTAATCCGGTTTTCACCGCTGATTGCCAGTCTAGTTTGCCTGCTACTCTTAGTGCTGCTCTGTGCAGGCAATATTGCCCTTTGGCACTATGCCAATATCGATATGCCTTTGGCCGCATCTTTAATGATGATTATTGGCCTCTATACCCTCAATATGGCCTATGGCTATTTCTTTGAAAGCCGCCGCAAACGCCAGCTTACCCAGTTATTTGGCCAGTATGTAGTGCCGGAGCTGGTTGAGCGCATGAGTGAAGATCCCGAAAAATACACCATGGTTGGTCAAAACAGGCCGCTGTCGGTGCTGTTTACCGATGTAAGAAGCTTTACCAAAATATCTGAAGGCATGCCCGCCGATGAACTAAGCCGTTTTATGAATGAATTTCTGACCGAAATCTCTACCGTTATCCGCCACCAGCACTTGGGCACAATTGATAAATACATAGGCGATTGCGTCATGGCCTTTTGGGGCGCGCCGGTATTTGACCCCGAGCACGCCGAAAATGCCGTCCTGGCTGCACTAGAAATTCAAGTCGCTATTGATAAGCTCAATCCTAAATTAGTCGCGCGCAACTGGCCGGAAATCTCGGTAGGTGTGGGTGTGAATACCGGCAATGTCACCGTAGGCGATATGGGATCGCAATTTCGGATGAATTACACCGTGATGGGCGATGCCGTTAATTTAGCGTCTAGGATAGAGGGGCTCACCAAATATTATGGAGTGAGTATTTTAGTCAGCGAGTACACGCGTGCCGCAGCGCCCAATCTGGTTTACCGGGAAATAGACCGGGTACGGGTGATGGGAAAAAGCGAAGCGGTGACGCTCTATGAGCCCCAGCCCTTGGGCACTGATCAGGAATCAATCCTGATGCTGTTTCATGAAAGCCTAAAGCTTTACCGCAATCAGCAGTGGGATTTAGCCGAGCTGCAGCTGCTAAACCTGCAAAAACTCGACACCGCTTGCAGGCTTTACGAACTATATTTACAAAGAATTCAGCACTTCAGACAAACCCCTCCCGCAGCAGGCTGGGACGGTGTGCACACCTTCGACCGCAAGTAGCAGCAAAGGCCTCGCGATGCATTTACGAATATTGGGGTGTAGTGGCGGAATTGGTGGCGCAAACCGCACCACTTCATTCCTCATTAATGATTCGATCCTGATCGATGCCGGCACAGGCGTGGGCGATCTCAGCTTTACCGCGCTCACTCGTATCGAACATATTTTCCTGACCCACGCCCACCTCGATCACATCGCCTGTTTGCCCATGCTGGTCGACACCATTATGGGCAGCCGTAGCACCCCGCTGAACGTGTATGCCAGCGAAGCCACCTTAAATGTCTTAAAAAAACATATTTTCAATTGGGCCGTTTGGCCAGATTTCAACAAAATCCCTCATCACGACGCACCATTTATGCGTTATATCACGCTCGATGTGGGCCAATCCTGCACCATTGAAAAATGCACTATCACCGCGCTTCCAGCCGTACACACCGTACCCGCCGTAGGTTATCAGCTAGATAGCGGTAAAAATTCAGTGATCTTCAGCGGCGATTCAGTTTGCAACGTCGCCTTTTGGGACATCGTCAATGCCACAGATAATCTAAGCCATTTGATTATCGAAACCGCATTTAGCAACCGTGAATACGAGCTGGCCAACGCAGCCAAACACTTCTGCCCGCTTACTTTGCTTGAACAGCTCAAAAACCTAAGCCGCCCCTGCCAGGTTTTAGTCACCCACTTGAAACCAGCAGATTCTGAGCTCACGATGCAAGAGATATTAAGAGACAACTTACATTTAACCATCAGTAGATTAGAGCAAAACCAAGTCATCCATTTTTAACTGATATTGCGCAGCAAACAAAACCCAAATCTTAAAACACAATCCCTTAGGGCGCACTCGAAGCTCCACATGCAACATGGGTTTAGTCGCTCAGCGATAAGCACAGTGCGCCACAAACTAACGAACTAACAAGCCAACCGACAAACAAGCACAAGCTGACACCGCCTTCCAAGAGCCATCACCATGAGCCAAAAAGATAACGCCCTACACTTTATGCATGAGCTACAAGCCCTGACCAATCGCATCCATGCAACCCGGCATATTGATGAGATCTTGCTGGAAATCAGTGGCGAAGCGTGCAAAGTGTTTGGTGCTGAGCGGCTCACCATTTATGTGGCAAACGATACCGGCAATGAAATGACCTCTAGGGTCAAAACAGGTCTGGAAGGCTTTAAAGAGCTGCGCATTCCGGTGAATGATCGCAGCGTGGCGGGTTTTGTGGCCAACCATAAACAGCTGGTTAATATCCGCGATGTCTATAACGCCGAGGAACTAAGCAGCTACAGCCCCACGCTACAGTTTTTACAGGCAGTCGATAAACAAACCGGCTTTCATGCCAGAGAAATGCTGGCTGCCCCCCTATTAGCCGAGCTGGACGGCACCTTGATCGGCGTAGTGCAGCTGATTAATAATAATCAGCAACACCCTTTTGAAGCGCAAACCGAAGACGGCATCCGTTTACTCGCCAAAACACTCGCCATTGCTTTGCAGCAAAGACAGCAGCAGCCTTTTCCTTTTTCACCCCAGCATAAATATGGTGGTCTTGTCGCGGCCAACATCATCACGCCTGCTGCCTTACAAGTGGCCCTGCGTGAAGCCCAAAGAGATAAGCGGGATATAGAATCACTGCTCAGCGAAAAATACCAAGTACCGCTCGCCCCCCTTGGCCAATCGCTGGCTGGCTATTTTGGAGTGGCTTACGAAGCGTTTAAACCGGAAAGAATTAAACCGCTCGATTTACTCAAAAATATCAAGCGCGAATACGCCGCAGAAAATGAATGGCTACCGGTTGATGAGGAAACAGAAGGTATTATCATCCTAACCACCGATCCGGAACGCATCCGTGCCAGCCATACCGTGGCCCATGTTTTCCCTAATAAAAAGGCCGTTTACCGGGTCAGCACCAAAGTAGAATTCCAAAAAACCCTCGATCTGTTTTTTGGCGAGCCCAGCAACGATAGTAATATCGATGCCCTGCTCTCTAATATGGTCGATGAAGAAGACGCCGTGCCGGTTTCCCCCGAAGAAATCTCAGCAGCTCAAGACAATGAGCTGGTCAAACTCGTCAACCAGATTATTGTTGAAGCATATAAAACCGGCGTTTCTGATATTCATATCGAGCCATCCCCCGGCAATGAAAAAACCCGTATTCGCTTTCGCCGCGATGGCTCTTTAGTCGCTTATAAGGAAGTACCAGCGTCCTACCGCAACCCGCTCGTCACCCGCATTAAAATTATGTGCGATCTGGATATCTCAGAGAAACGCAAGCCGCAAGATGGCAAAATCAAGTTCAAAAAATATGTGCCCGGCTACGATATCGAGCTGCGTGTGGCCACCATTCCTACCCAAGGCGGCGTAGAAGATGTGGTGATGCGGATTCTGGCCTCGGGCGAGCCTTTACCGCTGGATAAACTCGCACTCTCGACCCGCACCATCAGCCATTTAAAATCGGTGATCGCCAAGCCCTATGGCCTGTTTTTTGTTTGCGGGCCAACCGGCTCGGGTAAAACCACCACCCTGCACTCCATCCTCAAACACCTCAACACGCCGGACACCAAAATATGGACCGCAGAAGACCCGGTTGAAATCACCCAAAAAGGCCTGCGCCAAGTGCAAGTTAATAATAAGGCGGGGCTGACTTTTGCCACTATTATGAAAGCCTTTTTACGCGCCGACCCAGACATCATTATGGTGGGGGAAATGCGTGATAAAGAAACCACCAGTACCGGTATTGAAGCCTCGCTCACCGGGCATTTGGTGCTGGCTACCCTGCACACCAATAGCGCACCAGAATCGATTATTCGTCTGTTAGATATGGGAATGGATCCCTTCAACTTTGCCGATGCCCTGCTCGGGATTCTGGCGCAGCGCCTTGCCAAAAGGCTATGCAAATGCAAAGAGGCTTATGACGCTGATGCAGCCGAAATCATGGGAATGCTGAATGAATACAGCGAAGAGCTGAGGCAAACAACCGACTGGCAGAAGGACCCCGAGCTCGCCTTAGAGACCGTATATAAAGACTGGGTAGCATCGTTTGCTAATAAAGAAGGCCATTTCACCCTTTATCGCGCCAAAGGCTGCGATGTCTGCAATAACACCGGCTATAAAGGCCGCTTGGGGCTACACGAGCTTTTAGTAGGTACGGATATGGTCAAAAAGCAAATTCAGGAGCACGCCCGCGTGGCGGAATTACTTGCCACCGCCCTAGAAGAAGGCATGCGCACCCTAAAGCAAGATGGCATTGAAAAAGTACTACAAGGCTTAACCGATATGGCGCAGATTCGTGCGGTTTGTATCAAATAAAACGATCAAAATATTGCGGATAGCCATAAAAATGAAGGGCAAAAATGTAGTTCATCCACAATCAAGATTGATGCGCCTGATTAAGTGCAATAATCAGCGTTCAGAGTAGCTTTGCGCGGATCAAAACAGAGATGCAATATGCTTAGCCACCACATTCTCCACGAGCGCTTAAAGCAGCTCAATGCAATTGGGATCTCCCTGTCTTGCGAAAATCATATCGACAAGCTGATGGAAACAATTCTGATTGCTGCTAAACATCTGGTTAACGCAGATGCAGGCACACTCTATCTGATCAAAGGCGGCGCACTGCATTTTGAGATTGTGATTACCGAATCGCTGGGAATCGCCTTGGGCGGCACCACCGGCCACCCCACCAATCTGCCGCCTGTCATGCTGCGCCATACCGATGGCACGCCCAACTTAAATAATGTAGTGGCTTGCTCGGTTAATAAAGATACCACCATTAATATCAAAGACGCTTATACCGCCGAAGGCTACGATTTTTCGGGTACAAAACGCTTTGATTCCAGCGTGGGTTATCGCTCTAAATCATTTCTAACCGTACCAATGAAAAACCATGAAAGAGAAATCATTGGCGTATTGCAGCTGATTAATGCCAGAGACGAGCAAGGCCAACTAAGCCATTTTGATGCAGACAGCCAAAGTATGGCCGAATCACTGGCATCACAAGCGGCTATTGCGCTGACCAATCGGCGCTTAATTCATCAATTAGAAGAATTGTTTGAATCATTTATTAATTTAATCAACTTAGCCATCGACGATAAATCGCCCTATACCGGCGGCCATTGCCAGCGTGTGCCAGCATTAACCGTTATGCTTGCCGAAGCAGTCAACTATGCCACTTATGGCCCCATGGCTGATTTCACAATGGATAATCAGGGTAGATACGAATTAAAAATTGCCGGGCTTTTACATGATTGCGGAAAAATCACCACCCCGGTGCATGTGGTTGATAAAGCCACCAAATTACAAACGATATTTGACCGAATTCAGCTGGTAGATACCCGCTTTGAAGTATTAGCGCGCGATGCTGAAATTGATTTTTTACGCGGTAAATGCACTGAGCAAGAATGGAAACAACGTGTAGCGCAAATTGAAGCCGATAAAGCATTTTTACAGCATGCCAATACAGGCGGAGAATTTATGCCCGATACCGCCTGCGAAAGAGTGAGAACCATAGGCCAGCAACAATGGATTAACCCCGAAGGAATCCTCAGCCCTTTTTTATCGCCCGAAGAAATAGAAAATCTATCGATTGCACGCGGCACACTCACCGCCGCCGAGCGACAAATTATTAATCACCATATTGAAGTCACCATCGAAATGCTTGAATCATTACCCTGGCCCAAGCATTTAAAAAACGTCGCCGAATTTGCCGGTGGCCACCACGAAAGAATGGACGGCAAAGGCTACCCACGCGGGCTAACTAAAGATCAAATGAGTGTTCAGGCACGCATTATGGGGATTGCCGATGTATTTGAAGCGCTCACAGCCCGCGATCGCCCGTATAAAGACGGCATGAAGATCTCGCAATCCTTAACCATTCTTGCGCGCATGGCTAAAGATCAGCATATTGATGGCGATTTATTTGAGATTTTTGTCAAAGAAAAAGTATGGAAAAACTACGCCGAATTATTCTTAGGACCATCGCAAATTGATGAAGTAGATGAAGAAAAATTATTGAGAATTGCAAGTGGGCAGGATTAAAACATCCCGTGGCCACTGCTGGCGGCTTAGAGCTGCGCTCTCGCCGCCAGACCCATCAAATCTTTAATTCTGAAAAATGCACCCGCTCAAAGTTGCTGCCGTATTCCACTAAGCTGATAAATTTCACTTTAACTAAACTCTCGCCATTCCAAAACTCGCATTGCCGCCCTGCTCTAAACCAGCCATTGGGTAAAAGCATGGTTTTGGGGGCTTTTAATACGGGCATGGCGGGTAGCCATACGATTTCGGTGTAATCCGCATGGGCGCGGGCTGGCTCGCACGGCCTTATGGCTGCCGCTTTAGGCAGACCGGGCAATAACACCAAGCCCATATGCAGATCACCATCGCTTTCTTCAAGCCAGCGCACTACACCGGCTAAATATCGGGCTGAAGATTTCACCACAATCAGTTGATTTAAACTAATCCGCTCCCCTGCAGAAGCAAGACGCGTTAAACGCAGGCCCTGAGCGGTTTCATTCACCACATCCCATAGCTCGATCGGTGGTAATGGCGGTGGTTCATGGCTTTGCTTGGAAGGCGTCAGATCACCAAACAGATGAATATTAATTAAATCACGGCTGCCCACGCGAACCGCTTCTTCTGGCGGAGCGGTGTAATCGCCATCGACCACATAGCGATGCTGGGCAGATAGGCCCAAAATTAGCGGCACGGTACGCGCTTTTAATTCCCTGCTGGCACGCTCGGTACCATGCTCGCACCAAAGCCGGTAAAGATCAGACAAAATATCTATTGTTACTTGCAAGCCCAGCTCATTACCCAAACCTAGTTTTTCTGGTAATTCACCTTGGCGTAGCAATTTAATTCGCTTGGATAAAACCTGGGCTAATGCCAGCGTATCGATTTCCCGAATATCCGGCCCTTCTTTAGGCTGGCCAAAACGCTGTGGGCTGCCGGGCGTGGCTAAATCAATTTGCAAAGGCGTTTTACCCGGCAATGCAGGTGCATGCAAAGCAATTTGGCTGCGAGTAGCAAACAATTCTAATATCTGATCAAGCCATAGCAAACGTCGCAAAGTGTACTGATTAGGATTTGCAGCTGAAAGTAATAAAATATGAATAAAAACAGCGTGCAGCGTGGTTGAATCACCGATAAATAAAAAACGATCTTTTACTTTTTTATCGCTAATTGCCAATTGCTCAGCATGCTGATAATACGCAAATATTTTAACCCACAAAGCATCAGAGACTTTTCGCCCCACCACATAATAACAACGGGCAACAAAACCCATGCAGCGTAAAGTGCGCTCGGCCAATAAAGGTAAGTATTCATGAATAGGTGAATCTTCTGGCTCGGCTTCTTTCCAGTAGCGTGCATAAGCCTCTGCCATGGCCTCCCACAAATCACAGGCAGCCTGCCATTGCGTTTGCTCGGCAGCGCTTAAAGGCAAAGGCTTGGCAGCAAACTCGGGCAGCAAGGCAAATTGCACATCATGCACAGAGCCACGCAATAGCTCTAAAGCTTTCAGCGCTTCTACAGGCGCAATATGCCCCACAGCCAGCGCTTTAATGGCATTGCTCAACTCGGCATGCGCAACGCGCGTATTAATTAAAGGCAATAAAATAAGCCAGTCTTTTGCACCACGTGCATCTGTAAAGGGGAGCTGGCTCATTGTGTTAAGGCCTGCAAAGCAATTCTAAGCGCTAATAATTGCTTAGCGGAAACCTTGTCTGCATCGGGGCGTGCCGCCTCGGCCCAGATCGGTGCGGGAAAATGGCGATCTTCTTTAAAGCGGGGAATCACATGCCAATGCAAATGTGGCACCATATTGCCAAGGCTGGCCAGATTAACTTTATCCGGCTGCAAGGTACTGCGAATGGCCGATTCAACAGCAAAAACCAGCTGCATCAAGCGGTTTCTATCTGCGGCATTTAAATCGCTGAATTCCGCCGTATGCTGCTTTAAGATGACTCGGCAAAAACCCGGGTAGCCCGCCTCATCCACCAAAACAACGCGGCAAAAGTCATCCTGCCAAAGGACTTCTCCGCCATTTTCAACACACAGCACGCATTCTGAACTCATTAAACACCCTCCTGCATTTTTGCCATTATAGACTGAGCATTCGCCTTAATAAGCGCCCATATTTTACAGGCCACGTCTCTCGGCCGCTACCCGCCTCAAGCACAATCTTATATTGCATTTAAAGCATATTAATTCGTTGAATCTAACACAGAGCGTAACAAATCATTGAAGCTTAAGCTGCGCAAAAACTCGCCATTTCTGAGTACAATCATTTTTTAAACTAATATGCCGATCAAGCCAATATGCAAATATTCTTATACGACAACTGGGAACGCCAATTAAGGCCATTTCAAGCCATTCGCACCGACTGGGTTGGATTGTACTGTTGCGGCCCAACCGTATATGACTATGCACATATTGGCAACTTGCGTACTTATTTATTCGAAGATATCTTGCGCCGCACCCTGCAATTTAATGGCTATAAAGTGCGCCATATCGTCAATATCACCGATGTAGGGCATCTGGTTTCTGATGCCGACGAAGGCGAAGATAAAATGGAGCGCGGCAGCCGAAAATCGGGAAAATCCGCATGGGATATTGCCGATTACTTCAGCGCCGTATTTAAAAATGATTTAGTCACGCTCAATATGCTAGAGCCCACACTCTGGTGCAAAGCCACCGAGCATATCAGCGAGCAAATTGCCTTTATTCAGGTACTGGAAGAAAAAGGCTATACCTACGCCAATAGCGATGGTGTTTATTTTGATACCGCCAAGCAAAACGATTATGGCTATTTAGCCCGCTTAAACCGCGAAGGTCTCAATGCAGGCAGCCGCGTGGCGCTGGGCGAGAAAAAATCCTCCACAGATTTTGCCCTATGGAAATTCAGCCCAGAAGGCAGCGCCCGCCAAATGGAATGGGAAAGCCCTTGGGGGCGCGGTTTCCCAGGCTGGCATATCGAATGCTCGGCCATGTCGGCCAAATACCTAGAACCTTGGTTTGATATTCACTGTGGTGGCGAAGACCATATCTCGATTCACCACAGTAATGAAATCGCCCAAAACCAAGCCTGCCACGGCACACGCTTGGCAAATTTCTGGATGCACGGTTATTTCTTGCAGCTGGACGCCAGCAAAATGAGCAAATCCAGCGGCGATTTCCTGCGCCTGCAAACGCTGATCGATCAAGGCATCGACCCGATTGCCTATCGTTATCTTTGCTTAACGGCACACTATCGTAGCCAGCTTAATTTTAATTGGGATGCGCTCAGCGGCGCACAAACTGCCCTTGGCCGACTACGGGACAACTACTTCGCCCTGCCCGATGGTGACGAGTGCGATAGCGATTATTTGGCGCGCTTTACCGAAGAAATCAACCAAGACCTCAACATCCCCCGCGCCATTGCACTGGTGTGGGAGCTACTCAAATCCAATCTCGGCCCAAGCCACAAAAAAGCCACGCTGAGGAAGTTTGACGAAGTATTAGGCTTAGGTTTAGCCACCTGGCAACCCGCTGTTGCAGCAGCCATTCCCTTTGAGATTCAAACCCTGGCTGAACAGCGCCAGCAATATCGCAAAGAGAAAAACTGGGCAGCAGCGGATAAGGTACGCGGGGAGTTAAAAACGTGGGGGTATGAGGTGGAGGATACGGCGGAGGGGTGGATTGTGAAGGGTATTTAAGCCACGCCTGAGCAGGTGGCCGCAATGGCCACCTGTAGTTACTCACTACGCTATTAAATGACTTTAAAAATAAACACCTGATTGTGATTTTAGCTGGGTCTGTTTAAATACAACTTAGCCACCTTAGTGAAAATCCGTGATCAAAATGAGAAGAAAAAAATGAACCTGCTATTTGTTTGGATGATTATTGCAATACCGGGCTTAGTCATTAACTTCCTTATTCACAAATGGAGCCTAAAAAAACAAACAAAAAAATCTTCTGAAATTTGGCTACTCATTATGAACGGTGTTTTATTATCACCATTAATGGGCATCGCTATATTTTCAGGCTCAGACGGCGGATATGGCGCAGGGCTGGGAGCCGTACTTATACCCATCGCAAATACTGGCCTAAGTGTGTTGTTTATTATTTATGTAGCATTAAGTGATCGTCCTGAACCAGCAACACTGCCACTGGGCACAAGCAATTCTGAATCAGATCAATCATAATTTTTATTGATTGAGGATAAAAAAGCCATGGCAGGTCCCTTTCCTCTTTACGACTGTAATATCACTTGTCTAGTGCCAATGATATTTACTGTTTTTTGGCCAATAAGCAGTATTGTCCTCATTGGGATGCTGATTATTGGCGCATTTCATCTTAAAAAAGACTCAGGGAAAATATTGTTAACTAGCGCTATAATTTTCATCTTTTGGTGGGCCAGCATTCTTATATAAACGCTAAAAAATACAACATATATTTCTTTGGGCTAATACTGATAGCCACTTGATCATCATTTAATTTGCAGCTCCATCGCTCTAGCAAGGCGCTGAATTCCCAGCTTAATTTCCTCCGGCTCCAAGCTGCCATAGCCCAAGCGCAATGCTTGAATTGCTTGGCCGTCTGCGGCGAAATTGCTGCCTAGTAAGACTTTCACCCCCTGTCTGCTTGCATCGCTCTGCAAACGCGGCATATCTAGCAGCAGATTTATTTTTAACCACAAGGCCAAGCCGCCACTGGGCAAATCAAAACTCACGCTTTCCCCCATTAAGGCCTTAATTTCCTCCGCCATGATATTGCGCCGGCTTTCATAAATACGCAGCGCACGGCGAATATGGCGTTTCAATTCTCCGCTTTGCATCAGATCAGTCACGGCCAGCTCGGTTACCGAATTGCCCTGCCTGTCGATCAGCATCACTTCCGCGGCGCAGCAATCAATAAAATCCTGTGACCCAAACACATAGCCCAGCCGTAAACCCGGTGCCAATACTTTAGAGAGCGAAGAAATATAAATCACATTCTCTGCCGTGCTAATGCTCGCCAAGGGGAAAACAGGACGACGAGCAAAATGAAATTCATAGTCGTAATCATCCTCAATAATCACAAAACCATAGCGGTTCGCCTGCGCCAACAGCTGCATACGGCGCTCTGGCGGCATCATCATGGTGGTGGTGGGGAACTGGTGATGGGGCGTCAGATAAATCGCTTTCAGGCGGCGCTGCTGGCAAAGCTGCTCCAGCTCATTTGGCCGCATACCCGATTCATCCTGCGCAATCGCAAAGGTTTCTCGCCCACAGCTTGAAAGGCGGCCCTTGCTGGCGGATAGCTCAGCGCATCTAAGGCCACCGCATCGCCGGGTTTTAACAAAACACGCGCAGCAAGGTAAATACCCATCTGGCTGCCCCGCACCACGCACAGTTGATCGACACCTACATTCAGGCCACGCTCCTGACTAAGCATATCGCTAAGCGCTTGGCGCAGGGGCAATTCACCACGCGGGTCGCCATAAGCCAAACGATTCGCCCGCGCCGTTGCAATTAAGGCTCTTCGATAAGCTCGCCCCAGCACATCAAAGGGAATCAACCTCGAGTCTGGTACCCCATCGGTAAAATCAATGAGATGCGACTCAAGCTCAGGCAGCACTTCCTTGATCATTTTCGCCTTAGCCAAAGGGCGCTCTGCTGCGATCAACGCTGGCAAAACAAATGTCCCGCGCCTGCCCTGAGTGCAAAGCCAGCCTTGGGCAAGGTTTTCAATGCAAGCTGTTTATTGCCCGTGATGAAAAACGCATCATCGAAAGCGGCCCAGCAGGAATACGCTTACTCGCCGCTGAAGTGCTTTATGAGGAGATGGCTTGGCCGCTACTGATTCAGCCAGCGTAAAAAAAAATGGGCACCATGTGCCCATTTTCTAGTGCAGACGAATCAACGAGAGTTACAACAACACCCGCTCAATCCCGCCATTTCTAGCTTTTTCTACATACTCCGGCATCCAGTTTGCACCTAAGACCGTTTTGGCGATTTCTACCACGATGTAATCAGCGGTAGTGCTTGAATCGTCGTTGTAGCGGCTTAAGCCTTGCAAGCACGATGGGCAGGAGGTGAGGATTTTTACGGCTACGGGCTTAGCGCCCGGATCTAACGCGGCCGATTCAGCACGCAATTTATCTGCGCCCTTTTTCATTTCCTCTTCTTTTCTGAAACGAACCTGCGTGGCGATTTGCGGCTTGGATACGCCAAAAGTGCCGGATTCGCCGCAGCATCGGTCATTCAGCTCTACTTTCTGCCCCATCAATTCATTAGCCACATCGATGCCTTTATACGTCTTCATCGGGGTGTGGCATGGCTCGTGGTACATATAACGCTCGCCGCTTACGCCTGCTAGCTTCACGCCTTTTTCCAGCAGATATTCATGAATATCTAGAAGACGGCAGCCGGGGAAAATCAGCTCAAACTGATATTTCTGCAGCTGATCCATGCAGGTGCCGCAAGACACAATCACCGTTTTGATATCGAGGTAATTCAGCGTGGTAGCAAGGCGGTGGAATAACACGCGGTTATCCATGGTGATCTTATCGCCCTTGTCTTTCTCGCCGCCCGATGTTTGCGGGTAGCCGCAGCAGAGATAACCCGGCGGCAGCACCGTGGTCGTGCCCACATGCCAAAGCATGGCTTGTGTAGCAAGGCCCACCTGACTAAATAAACGCTCTGAGCCGCAACCGGGGAAGTAGAACACCGACTCTTGTTCTTCCTTCAAATGCAGACGTTGCGGGTCGCGAATCACCGGCACCACGGTCGAGTCTTCCACATCCAGCAAGGCGCGGGCAGTTTTCTTCGGCAAGCCACCTGGCATGGGCTTATTAATAAAGTGGATCACCTGCGTTTTGATCGACGCCTTGCCCACCGTGGCGGGCGGTGTTTTCAAAGCAGGCTTAAGTAAGCCCATACGTTTCGCCACAGCATGCGCTAGGCGCTGGCCTTTATAACCCCACTCGATCGTCACCTTGCGAATCAACTTGATGGTGGCAGGATCTTTTATGGTTAAGAAACCCATACCAATGGCGGTAACGGGGTTGAATTTCTTTTTGCCTTCTTTGCGCAAGAAATTACGCATGGCGATCGATACATCGCCAAAATCGATATTCACTGGGCAAGGGTTTAAGCAGCGATGGCAAACCGTGCAATGGTCGGCCACGTCGCCTAGCTCATCAAAATGCTTGAGCGATACACCGCGACGAGTTTGCTCTTCGTATAAAAACGCTTCGGTCAGTAAACCGGTAGCCAGAATTTTATTCCTAGGGCTGTACAGCAAATTAGCGCGCGGCACGTGGGTGGAGCAAACTGGCTTACATTTACCGCAGCGCAGGCAGTCTTTGACGCTATTACTGATCTCGCCGATGTCGGACGCTTCTAAGATCAGCGATTCGGCCCCGAGTAAGCTAAATGATGGCGTATAGGCATTGGCCAAATCCGCGCCGGGCATCAGCTTGCCTTTATTAAAGTGGCCGTTCGGGTCGACGCGTTGTTTATACGCTTCAAACGGGGCCAACTCTTCGCGCGTCAAAAACTCATATTTGGTGATGCCAATACCGTGCTCGCCAGAAATCACGCCGTTCAGATTTCTAGCCACGCCCATAATCCGTGCCACGGCATGGTGGGCGCGTTGCAGCATTTCGTAATCGTCGGAATTCACCGGAATATTGGTGTGCACATTGCCGTCGCCAGCGTGCATATGCAAGGCGACCCAAGTGCGGCCTTTCAGCACTTTCTGCTGAATAGCGAACACCAGTTCCATAATGGATTTATCGGTGCGGCCAGAAAACAGTGCCTCCAACCCAGCCAGCAACTCGCGCTTCCAGCTGACTCGCAGCACAAAATCACGTAGCGCTAAAAATACGCTTTGCGGGATATCACCGCCGATCAGCTCTTTTTCTAAAGGCATGGTCGGGAATGCAGCGCGATACAGCTCGAATGAATCATCCAGGTGATCAAAAATCCACTGCCAGTGCAGGCGTGATTTTTCGATCAAGGCTAAGGCTGTTTCACGACGATCACCGATCAGCTCTTCGGCACTCACCGGTGCATCGCCTGCGTCCACCGGCAAACGGCCATGGGCAAAGAAATCTTGCAGCTTATCGAGTAGCTCCAGCTTACTGGTCAGCGACAGCTCGATATTGATGCGCTCAATGGCATCGGAATATTCGCCAAGGCGTGGCAAAGGAATCACCACGTCTTCGTTTACTTTAAAGGCATTGGTGTGACGAGCAATCGCCGCAGTGCGGGCACGATCCAGCCAAAACTTTTTACGCGCTTCCGGCGTAACCGCCACAAAGCCTTCACCGCCGCGCATATTAGCCAGCTGCACCACGTGGCTAGATGCCAGCCCTACCGCGTCTTCGTCATCAGAAACCAGATCGGCAATCAAGACCATCTTGGGGCGGCCTTTGGATTTGGCCTTGGTGGCATAACCCACGGCGCGCACATAGCGCCAATCTAAATGCTCTAAACCGGCCAGCTGCACGCTGGTATGCGCATCCAGATAATCTTTGATTTCTACGATCGATGGTACGGCACGGCTAACTTCGCCAAAGAATTCCAAACACACCGTGCGCACATGCTTGGGCATACGATGCAACACAAAGCGGGCGCTGGTAATCAGCCCGTCGGTGCCTTCTTTCTGAATGCCCGGCAGGCCGGAGAGGAATTTATCAGTAACATCTTTACCCAAGCCTTCCTTACGGAATTTATTGCCAGGGATCACCAAGTTTTCATCGCTAATCAGCGTTTTGCCATCGGGCTTAAATTTGCGAATGCGGAATGTGGCTTGTTTGGCATCATGGATCTTGCCCATATTGTGATCCATGCGCTCGACGTACATCCAGTTGCCGTCCGGATCAACCATCTTCCAGCTCACCAGATTATCCAGCGCCGTGCCCCACAGCACAGCTTTTTTACCGCCGGCATTCATCGCCACATTGCCGCCAATACAGGAAGCATCGGCTGAAGTTGGGTCAACTGCAAAGGCTAAACCCGCCGCTTCGGCAGTTTCCATCACACGGCGGGTCACCACGCCTGCACCGCACTGAATCGTTGCAACTTTACCTGCTACACCGGGTAATTCGCGGTATTCAACACCGTTGTGCTGATCTAGTTTTTCGGTATTGATCACGGCAGAGAGTGCCGTTAATGGCACAGCACCACCGGTATAACCTGTACCACCGCCACGCGGGATAATCGTCAGGCCAAGCTCGATACAGGCAGCCACCAGCGGGGCCATTTCTTCTTCGGTATCCGGTGCCAGCACCACAAAAGGGTATTCAACGCGCCAGTCAGTAGCATCAGTCACGTGGCTGACTCGCGCCAAGCCATCAAAACAAATATTGTCATTACGGGTAAGGCGGCCCATTTTTTTGAGCACTTTACGGCGCAGCAAAGCCACATCAATAAACTCGCGCTCAAAGCGCTCTACTGCCTCGCGGGTGCGATCAATCAGGAGTGCAACTTGGGTGTTTTCTTGGCGACGTTTTTCGATCTCGTGCACACGATGGTGCATGGCCTCGGCCAGCATATTCAGGCGCTTAGGATTATCGAGTAAATCGTCTTGCAGATAGGGATTGCGTTTTACTACCCAAATATCACCCAGCACTTCAAACAACATCCGCGCAGACCGGCCGGTTTTACGTTGCTGGCGCAAATCATCAAGCACCTGCCAAGCATCTTCACCAAGTAAGCGAATCACAATCTCGCGGTCAGAAAACGAAGTGTAGTTATAGGGAATTTCGCGCACACGATCATGCACAGAATGAGATTGCGGTGGGATGGGAGTAGTAATAGGCTCGGCCATGGGGGACTCTTAGGGCTTGCGGATCATGGGAAGCCCAATTTTATCGGAAAACCCCCTATGCTATAGACCCATTTTTTGTGGGGACATAGCCCCGGCCCCCTTAAACGCCCGTCCTCTATGGCTTAGCACTATTTCAACAGAATAAAACCTTCACACGAATGCAACAGAATGGCGTACTTTTACTACCATTTTTGCTAGCAAAATCACGTAGGTTCAGCTCAATACCCTGTGCCAGACACTGCAAGTAGCCACTAAACCACCACTCGGTTCCGCCCCTGCTGCTTGGCCTGATAAAGACATTGATCCGAGCGGTTGAGCAAGGCCTCTAAAGAAGCATCATCCAAAGTACTAGCAATCCCCACGCTAATGGTAATTTTTAATTCAGGATGAATTCGCGACCAGATCCATGCTTCTACCAAGCCGCGCAAACGCTCGCCCACCTCGATAGCGGCCACGCCTTCATGATTGGGCAACAGCACCACAAACTCCTCCCCGCCATAGCGCCCTACCAAGTCATCCTGCCGGCAACCCGATTTAAGCAGCGCAGCAATTTGCCGCAATACTTTATCGCCTATCGGATGGCCGCAGCCATCATTCACCCGCTTAAAATGATCCACATCAATCATTAATACCGATAAAGACTGCCGGTTTATGCGCTGGCGCTGAAACAGCTCGCAGCCCTGCTCTTCCAAACCACGACGATTCAAAATACCCGTAAGGCCATCATAGCTAGCCAAACGCTCAACCCTTTGTATTTCTCTATGCTGGCTCGCACGCTGGCGGCGTAAATCTGCGTTTTCTAAACGAGCACTTTCCATTTCTAATTGCATTTTCATGGCTTGCAATTTATGCGGTGAAAGCTGACTCTTGATCGCTTCTTTACCAAAATGAAAACGCTTAAAATGGCTTAATGCCAAAGGATAATTACCTCGTAACTCTGCCAGCTCGGCTAATAGCTGCTCAAACTGAAAAACCATATGTAAAGCGTTTCTTTCCATCGCTTTAGATAAGCCTTCAGTTAAATAAGTGGTAGCCAGTAATGTATTTTTCTCAACCAGATGAAGCCGACCCAAGGCCAATAAATTAGATGCCATGCCCCAAAGCCGATTAATTTGCCGATTCAATGTTAATGCAGATTGTAAAGTCTGCTCAGCAGATAAACGATCGCCTAAACCCCATTGCGCCTGCCCTATCAGTCCCAGAGCTTCAGGAATATACTGTGAATGATTAGCTTTTTGAGCAAATAACAAACCTTCTTGTAATGCAGAGATCGCCTCAGCATATTGCAAGAGCTGCACATAATCTGCACCCAAATTAATCAGTAGGGAGCTGCTTAGCACATGATTATTTATTCTTGGCAGCGATTCTGCAGCTTGAAGATGGTGCTCTAAAGCAGCAGCAAAATCATCATGGGCAAAATAAATTTGCCCAATGCCAATTTGCGCCTGGATATACGCTTCATCATTGGATAAATTTAAAGACACATCCAAGCAATACGACCAATATTGCAAAGATAAATCGTATTCACACTGCGCATAATAAGCGACTGCAATTTCTTGCAAGCAATGCATTACATGCTCACGAAAACCAAACTCCTCACCCAGCAATAAGCTATGCCGCATTAAAGCCATGCTTTCATCAAAGCAATGAGCCAAAACACGCGCCTGCACCAGCAAATCTTGTGCATAGCGCAAATTATAATCAGCACGCCTATTTTGCGGGCCTTTTAATTCTGGCGATTTTGGCTTCATCGGTAAGCTCATTGGGGGAGCACGAAAATGAATGACGGCATCATTACTAAACATATAGGCGATTTAACTCGTTTCTATCTACCATTAAATTAAGACATACTAATCCATAATACCAAGGTATTTTATAAGAATTTACTTTCAATTCGAAGTTGAAAGTTTACATACCGGTGGATTATTCTAAATAAGGAAAGCAGCTTACTAATAATGACAAAAACATAAACAACCAGTTTAGTCCACATTTGAAGGCACAGACATTAATATGCAGGCATCAGCTAGGAACAAGTAAATCCATTTCCATCGATCTAAGCTGTGCAGAAGCCGATTGCTCTAAAAGCAACACGCGCAAATTCTTGTGTGCCGTTTCATGCTTTTCTTGCAGCTCAGCCTTATTCATTTTTTGATAAGCAATCGCAAATGCTTCGTGGATTTCTGCCAGCAAATATTGTGATTCCATTACCTCTGCCAAACTTAAAGCCCTTTGCAGCTCATCAATGGCCGCATCGTACTCCGCATTAGCTAAAGAGCAGCGGCCTAAAGCCAGTAAATTAGCGGCCTCATTCCAGGTATTAATATGCAAGCGGTTTATTTTTAACGCCACTAAAAAATTCATTCTGGCTCTTTCAACATCACCGCGCGCTAATCGAATTAAACCAAACACGCTATAAACTTCAGCCTCTAGCTCATAATTGCCTTCAGCTCTCACCAAAGGCAATGCTTGCCTAGCAATCGACATTGCATCATCTAAGCGATTTAAACCAAATAAATCAACCGCAATATTAATCAGGCAAATACTTTGGTAATTCGCATCATGCTCTTTTTTTGCCAGATCCTGAGCCATTTTATGATGAATTAATGCCACTTCAAATTGCTCATGAGCATAATAAAGCTGCCCCAAACCAATATGAGCACATAAACGCTGCGTGGTTTCAATAGCTTGGGTGGAAAGCTCTAAGCAACGGCACCAATAGCGGGCGGCACTTTCATACTCACCCAATGTGTATGTATGGCGGCCCATCAGCTGTAAGGCTTCTCCACGCCAAACGCCCAGTTCATCGGTTTCTGCGATATCCAACACTTTATCCAGAATATCGATGGCCTCACGGTGGCGACCAAAAAGTTGTAATACGCTGGAATACACAGTGAGTGCCGCCGCTTCACTCATGCGACAACCCAGCTCTACCGCCAGATCTCTGGCTTGCGTCGCAAAAGCAAGTGAATCCACGCTGCGCGAAGAGATTAACTTTTTAGCTTGCTGAATAAGCTGATCAACAGAGGACACAAGCATTATTGACACCAAGTTGACTGGTAGTTTACGAGCGGCATTTTAACATTTATAAAAACATGAAGCTATGCGCAGTGCAGCATTCCAAGACTCGGTGCAGGCTTGCTGAGTAAGCCCTGCATCGTATGGCTATCACAGGCTTTAGCGGGCATATTCATACGAATACACGCGGTTTGATAGCAGCCATATTGATACTCCGCCAGCTCTTTATTGCCGATTCGCTGGTAGGCCATGGAAAGTAAATGATGAGCGTCCATCATGTGCTGAGCAAAACCCAGCTCACTGGCTTTTTCTAGGGCGTTTTTAAAGCAAAAAATCGCTTGCTCTACCTGCTGGCTGGCCAGAAAAATACGCCCATGCAAAAGCTGCTGCAAAATATCGCCCCAGCGCCATTCTGCACAACTTGCTTTGGCTTGAGCAAGCTTCTGCTTTGCCATATCTAAGTTGTTGGTTTCCAAGGCTATTTTTGCCATATAGATATAAATCTCACCAATAAACTCTTGATTTTTTGCCTGCTGCGCAAAAGGAAAAGCCAGCACCAAAGCATGCTGGCTTTCATGCCATTGATTGAGCTGAAAAAAAGCAGACGCCAGATTAATCCAGGCCCGTGCATGAAGCACAGCGGGCATTTGACTATTTAGCAGGGAAACCGCACGTTGATGAAGCGCTAGAGCCTGCTCAATATGCCCATGTGCAAACTGAATCATTCCCATGCCAATCAGGGCATTTAGCTTGGCCACTTCAGAAAAAGCATTTTGAGATAAGCAATCGGCCCAGTATTCACCTGCTTCCTGATAATCGCCCAAGGTGTAGTAAGTTAAAGCAATCTCTTGCAGCAGCTCTTCCTGCACGGATAAATGACTACAAAGCGCAGCTTGAGTTAAGGCTTTAAACAGAACAGCAAGCGATTCATCGACTCTGCCAAAAGAAAAAAGCAAGCGGGCATAGGGAAGCGTAATGCGTACCAGCAGCTCAACATCATTAAGCTTACAATCATAAAATAGGAAATAAGCTTCTTCCACAGAGCGCAAGGCCAGCTCCGGCTCAGGAACAATCAGGCGGTGACACTTACTTAATAAGCTTAATATTTCAGCATGTTGAGGCATGTAAAAAGCCATCGGAAAGATAAGTCTGTGCAGAGTATTCTGTTTGATTCCCTGACTCAATATCTTTCGCACAAACTGACTAATTAATTGAAAATTAATACACAGTTTGACTAAATAATTTTACACTAAGGAATATCTGCGTAAGGCATTCTGCGTAAAACGATACTACTTTTACGAAGTAACTTACGATCAGATCGATTTTTATCGTAATAACGCGGGTTGGTTACCATTGAGGCCAATTTGGCCGATTGACTTGCACTCAAACGAGCAGCCGACGTTTTGTAGTAATAACGTGCAGCAGCCTCGGCACCAAATACACCGTTGCCCCACTCGATTACATTCAAGTAAATCTCAAAAATCCGTCGCTTATCTAATATGGCCTCAAGCATAACCGTGATAATGGCTTCTTCTGCCTTACGTAAAGGATTGCGGCCGCTCGATAAAAACAAGTTTTTAGCCAGCTGCTGACTAATTGTCGAGCCACCCGCCACAATGCGGCCTTTTTTAACATTTTTTTCCCAGGCGACCTGGATTCCTTCCCAATCAAAGCCTTCATGGTCCAGAAATTTAGCATCTTCACTCGCCACTAAAGCCCGCTTCAGATTGGGGGAAATTTGCGCGTAGCTCACCCATTGATGGCGTAACTCTGCCTCTGGGTTTTCTTTTTGAATTTGACCAAGCTGCTCCCGCATAAAAGAAGTGGCGGATGGATCCATCCATTTCCACGCTAGGATGTGGCCCAATATCCATAGATTCCACAGTAAAAAAAGCAGCAGTATGCAAAGCACAGCCCGGCCTATCCAGCCAACCATTGAGCGTTGTTTGGCCATTACAAAGCCGCCCTCATGCTCGCCAAGACCGGCTCCACATCAGCACGCAAACCTGTCCATAGATAAAACGCTTCTGCAGCCTGCCCCACCAGCATCCCAAGGCCATCGACACATTGCAGAGCCCCGCCAAGCCGCGCTTCAGCTAAAAATGGCGTCTCACCCTTGCCATACATCATGTCGTAAGCCAAAGAACCGCTAGCAAAAATACCGGCAGGCAAAGCCAAATTTTGCCCAGATAGGCTAGCTGAGGTGGCATTGATCACCACATCAAATGGCCCGTTAATCGCTTCAAAAGCAGACGATTGCACAGGGAGCGCCTGGCTGGTAAAGCGTTGCGCCAAAGCCTGAGCCCGCTCTGGGCTGCGATTAGCAATGCAAAGGCTGCTCGGCTGCTCGGCCAGTAGAGGCTGCAAAACACCCGCTGCCGCGCCGCCAGCGCCTAGAAGCAATATCCGCTTACCAGCAAGAGAGCCGTATCGAAGCAAATCACTCACCAAGCCAGCACCATCGGTGTTGTCCCCCAGCAAACTGCCATCGGCGTTTACTTTCAGCGTATTGACCGCTCCTGCAGCCGCCGCACGCGGAGTAAGCACGGCGCTAAGGCGAAAAGCATCTTCTTTAAATGGCACGGTCACATTTGCGCCTTTGCCACCAGCGGCCACAAAATCGGCCACGACCGTAGCAAAGCCATCGAGTGGTGCAAGACAGCGCTCGTAAACAAAGTTTTCTAAATGAAATTGCGCGGCAAAGGCTTGATGAATCTGCGGCGATTTGCTATGCGCAATCGGATTACCCAGTACAAGATATTTCATAACGCGTCCATATAAGGCCAGCGGCAATGCGCAAGCTAAGCATATTGCTAAGCATATTGATCACTTTAGCAAGATCAGCCTTGCGTCCACGGCAAACCCGCCGCTTTCCAGCCATTGACCTGACCACGCTGGCCAGCGACATTTTTATCACCTTCAAAGCCTTCCAGAATATTAAAAGCATTGCTATAGCCATTAGCTGCAGCCAGCCCAGCAGCATCATGCGAGCGCGCACCGGTGCGGCACAAAAACATCACCACCGCTTGTGGATCAACTGTCGCTTGCAAGGTGCTTAAGAAATTAGGGTTTAGGTCCATTTTTGGATAATGCTTCCACTCATTCATTTCTGAATCAGGTACAAAGCCTACAAACTGCCATTCCGCATGAGTGCGCACATCCACCAGCTTTGCATCAGGCAGCGCTGCTAATAGAGCGGCGGCTTCTGAGGGGCTTAATGCCCCACGGTAAGATAAACTTGAAAGTACTGCACGCTCATGGGCTTGTTGCAAAATGGTATCGACATGGCTCATCGCACTTCTCTCTTTGTGTGGCGTTTAATCCGCATATTTTACCCTGAGCTGCATCGCCTGTTAGATAAGTTTGTTTTACAAGAAAGGAACCAAACCCCAAAGCTATAAGTCGGATTACAATCCATTCAGCTTTAAAAAAACTTCACACAGCAGCCTAGATTTCAGCAGCTCTAAAAACCTAAGATAGGATCGGCACGAAACAGTGCTGGTATCGCACCAAAAAAGCACGCAAGATACGTTTGGCTCACCATAATGGTGCATAGGTAGTTCACGATTATCGTTTATGGCACAATGGATTCAAACGTTTTAAACATTGGCATAGTTATTGCTAAATAAATCCCTATACCGGCCAATGCCGGACACCTTATTACTTTTACCCTCGCAACAATTTTGGAGAATACCAAGATGGCAGTAGCCGACGTTCTCAACCTTATCCAGGAAAACGGCCTCAAGTTTGTTGACCTGCGTTTCACCGACACTATGGGCAAAGAGCAGCACGTTACTGTTCCTTCGCACGTTGTTGACGAAGAATGGTTCACAACTGGCCATGCTTTCGACGGCTCTTCCATTGCTGGCTGGAAAGGCATTCAAGCCTCCGACATGCTGTTGATGCCAGATGCATCGACTGCCAACATCGATCCTTTCTACGACGAACCAACATTGTTTATGACATGTGACGTTGTAGAGCCAGATACAGGCAAGGGCTACGATCGTGACCCACGCTCGGTTGCTAAGCGTGCTGAGCAATACCTGAAAGCCACTGGCTTGGGTGACACGGCTTACTTTGGCCCAGAACCAGAATTCTTTATTTTTGATGGCATCCGTTTTGGCTCTGACCTGTCAGGCTGCTTCTACAAGATTGAATCCGATGAAGGCGCTTGGGCGACAGCCAATAAAGTAGAAGGCGGTAATAAAGGCCACCGCCCACGTCTCAAAGGCGGTTACTTCCCAGTTCCTCCTGTTGATAGCCACCAAGATATCCGTGCCACCATGGTACTGATTCTGGAAGAGCTAGGCGTACCTGTTGAAGTGTTCCACCACGAAGTAGCCAACGCGGGCCAGAACGAAATTGGTACTCGCTTCAGCACCTTGGTACAACGCGCAGACTGGACTCAAATCCTGAAATACGTGGTGCACAACGTAGCAGACCAATACGGCAAGACAGCCACCTTTATGCCAAAACCTATCGTTGGCGATAACGGTAGCGGTATGCACGTTCACCAATCGGTTTGGAAAGATGGCAAAAACCTGTTTGCAGGTAATGCCTACGCTGGCTTGAGCGAATTCGCCCTGTTCTACATCGGCGGTATCATCAAGCACGCGAAAGCTTTGAACGCGATTACTAATCCGGGCACAAACAGCTACAAGCGTTTGGTTCCGCATTATGAAGCGCCTGTAAAACTGGCATATTCCGCACGCAACCGCTCTGCTTCGATCCGTATTCCACACGTATCGTCAGACAAAGGCCGTCGTATTGAAGCGCGCTTCCCAGATCCATTGGCTAACCCATACCTGTGCTTCTCTGCACTGTTGATGGCCGGCTTGGATGGCGTGCAAAACAAGATTCACCCAGGCGATCCTGCAGACAAAAACCTGTACGACTTGCCACCAGAAGAAGACAAGTTGATCCCAACAGTTTGCTCATCTTTGGATGAAGCACTGGATGCGCTAGATAAAGACCGTGAGTTCCTGACTCGTGGCGGCGTATTTAGCAATGACTGGATCGACAGCTATATCGAATTGAAGATGCAAGAAGTAAACCGCATCCGCATGAGCACTCACCCGGTTGAGTTCGATATGTACTACAGCCTTTAATCTAATCGATTAAATGTTCAAAACCCGCACTGGCTAACTAGTGCGGGTTTTTTATTGGCTAAAGAACACGCAATTCATCACGCTGCAAATGGGGCGCTTGCATCAGGCTGGTGACCGCGGTACGCAGCATGCGCTCGCAATCTGGCAGGGCCGCTTGCGGGCGATCAGGATAAAGATCTTGCAGCATGTCGTACATGCCATCAAAGACCGCATGCAGATATAAATTACTTAGGCGTAAATCAAGCGTGTTGGGCAACTCTTGATTTTGCACGGCACGACGCAAAAGGCGCAGGCTGTAGTGCATCGCTAGCTTGGTAATCAGATCCCGGTGCCGGATCAATGAGGTATTTTCATGGCTGCGCTCACACTTAAAATACAGAATGGCAATCACAGATTGAGCCGTACCCGGCTGGCAAAATAAATTTAAATAGTACATACCGGTTTGCACCAGTGCCTCCATTGCATTGCTGCTGTCGGGGCTAAAGTGCATGGTTTCGAGCGCAAACATCCGCTCGCTCATGGCTTTACATACATCAATTTTATTCGGGTAATGGCCATAAACCGCGCCACGGGAAACACCGGCAGCATCGGCAATATCGGCCATCGTGGCCTGTGCTACGCCCTTATCCAAAAATACCAGCTCTGCCCCATCCAAAATGGCATCACGCGTTTTTTGCGCATCCTCTTTGGTCTTTCTTGCCATGACGACTCCTCTTAAGTTCCCGGAATTATGACACAAAATTAATTAATCACGCATGACTGATTAAATGCTAGTATGGCGAATCATTTCATCCTGCCGCAAAAAATTGCCAATCGAGCTTTTATGAGTCAACAAAATTTACAGGATCTTAATACCCTACCCGTTGCCAGCCTATTCTGGCGCTATGTGATTCCCTCCGTCGCCGGCATGCTGGTCATCGGTTTATATACCGTGGTTGATGGTGTTTTTGTGGGCCGCTATGTCGGTGCCCATGCCCTTGCTGCCATTAATCTGGTCTACCCGGTTATTTTGTTGCAAGTGGGCTTAGGTGCCATGATCAGCATGGGCGCAGCAACCCGGATTTCCATCTTGCAAGGAGCGGGAAAAACGCAAGAAGCACGCCAAGCGCTAAGCAACACCATACTGATTATCACGGCACTGGGAATTATTTTGCCCCTGATCGGCATTAACCAGATTGAGACGCTACTGGCACTGCTGAATGCAGATAATGATCCGGCCGTGCGGCAAGAAGCGCGGTCGTACTTATCGATCATGCTCTGGGGTGGCCTTGTGACGATCGGCCAGATGGCGGTCATTTATTTAGTAAGGAACGATGGCAGGCCAAAATTCATTACCTATATGGTGGTGATTGGCGGCTTAAGTAATATTGCTCTGAATTACTTCTTTGTTGTGATCTTAGGCTGGGGTTTGGCTGGATCAGCAAGCGCCACCTTGCTGGTTGAAACACTGATAACACTAGTGGGGCTGATCTATTTCTTTAGCCCTTTTGCCCGCTTACGGATCGCTCTGAAAGATCTGCGCCCACACTGGCAAAGCATGCCATCCATGCTGGGCCTTGGTATCTCCAGTTTTTTAATGGAAGCCAACTTAGCCTTTCTGCTATTTGCACATAACTATCAGTTGCTGGAATACGGTAAGGGCAGCGATGTGGCCGCTTATGCGGTGGCAGGCTATACCGAAGCCGTCTTTATTTTGCTGATACATGGCTTGGCATTGGGAATGCAGCCATTGTTAAGCCATGCTACTGGTGCAAATCAACCGCAAAGACTGGCGCAAACCTTATCCTACGGCTTAAAGGTAAGCTTAGCGATCAGCCTAGCGCTGCTAGCCGTAGTGCAGTTTTTCCCGCATACCATTGCGATGCTCTACGCAGGCAAAGATCAGGCGCTTATCGAAGCAGCAACAAACGCCTTGCGAATCCACCTGTTTGCGCTACCTTTTGATGGCGCGATTATTGTAGGCGTGATTGCACTGCAAGCCATGGCACTCACTCGCCTGTCGATGCTTGGCACCTTAGGTAAAACGCTGCTGTTAATACCGGCACTTTGGCTAATCCCACTGTGGTGGGGCGTCAATGGTGTCTATATTGCACTACCATTAGTCAATACAGTGATTGGTATCATGATTGCTGGCGTATTATGGCGCGAATTGCGCCATCTGAAACAAGCCAGTCACACTTACTCTGCCGCCTAGCCAGCCTGAGCGGTAAGCAAAGCACCCTTGCAATAAGTAGTTGATATTGCAAGGGTGCTTTGCTATTTTTCGTTTAAAATACACACAAAATCAGCTCGGAATATAACAGTATCGCAAGCATCTCTTTAACAAGATCCTTGCATCAACACTAGCCAGCGCTTAAAAATGCCGCCAATGCGCCATAGGAAAGAAAGCCCACATGTCTGTTATTCAAGATCATTATGCAAAATTAGGCATCTCCCCCACTGCCAGCATTGATTTAATCAAATCCGCTTACCGTAAAAATGCCGCCAAATACCACCCCGACAAAAATCCTGACCCAGCTGCAGTAGCGCAGTTTCGGGCGATTCAAGAAGCTTATGAAGTACTGACCGATGCGCATCGCCGCCAAGCATACGACGACTATCGGCAGCGTAGCCTTATCGACAATCCATTAGAGATTGCCCGCGACATTGCCGAAAAATACATTAAAGGAATCATCCAGTGAGCATTGCCCCTTACTTTGCCGATCTTTACGCCAGCTATGAAGCCGAGCTAGATGATTTATCCAGCGATTCTGAAGGCAGATCTGCACTTAAAAAACGACTTGATGAAAAACGCCGGGAAATTGCCCACATCCTGCCGATGATTGAATTTGCCCCAGAAATGGTCGCAGTTATTTTTCACAATGCTTTTAGCTTTAATAGTCCCAAAGTAATGCAGCACATTATTTTTAGCGAGCCAGAAGGCTATGGCGATGATTTTATTTCATGGGATGAGCTAAGCAGCCATTTAAGCATCGCCAACTGGGCAGAGAAACTAATCAATGCCACTTTAGAAGCAGAAGGCGGCGATTTCTTTATGGTCATGGCCGCTGCATTAGAATTTATGCGCAGCAACGGTACGCACACCGCCCACGCCGAAGTCATTGAAAACGACGATTTCGACGATGATGAAGATGGCGCGCTTCAATTAAATGAATCGGGATCAGATTGGCTGAGCGAGCAGGGTTTTGAATCAGTAGAAACTGAAAACAATTAAATCGTTACGCTTTCAGCAAGCCGGCTCAAAGTAGCCAAAAAACTTTTGCTCAGCTCAAAAATTAAAGAGATAAAGGATTTGAAATGCATCCAGCAATCATCAATGCATCAAAATTAATTCTAGTCGGCGATATTATCGGCGCAGAAAAAGAGCTATCAGATATTGCAGATCAGCACGGTGATTATGCGCTGGCTGAAATTTTAGAAGAAGTACCGGCTAAAGACTTACTCGCTATTATGCGTGAATACGACTCATCCAAAGAATCAGTACTCAGCCTGATGGTTACGCCTGAGCAATTTGCCCGCGCCATTGTGCTAGATACGCAATACGGCGATCGCAGCAAAGATAAACTGCGTGCCATGATGAATCTGGTCATTTATAAAAGTGCCGATGAAACAGCGGATTATTTAGAGGCCATTTACCAGACTAAACCAGCAGGCATAGAAACATTAGCGGATTATTTTAATGACTATCACGAAGACGTATTTAACTTTGTGCTGCACGCCTGTAATACCAGCACAACACTGCCTTTTATCTGTGATGATGGAAGTAGCACGCTTGATGAAATTAAAGAATTCTTTGAAGTGTTTCACTCCACAGAACATATTATCGATAAATTAAAATGGAATATTTCCCGCGCAGAAATTGCTGATAGCGATTGGAAAGAAACCATTTGGGTCTTATTTCATGAGCTAGCCGATGTATTCGACCACCTTATTCTGGAACTGCAAGGCCGCTTACTCGCTAAATATATCAAGCAAGAAAGCAAAACGATCAGCAACACACTGATTGAAGATTTGCTAAAAAGCATTGATCTTGAAAATGACGCCGAAGAATCTGCAATCTAAAAGGAAAATACATGAGCATAGTGTCTACCACACTATCCACTTTTGATAGCCGCCGTTTCTTTGAAAAAGCCTTAAGCTACGGCGTAGCGCAAGGAATGATTACGCCTGAACGCATACAGATCATTCACGCAGATTTAGCCAAAGGCATGGTACAGATTGCCAATTACTTTGGCACGGCCTATCTGCGCCCGGATATTGAGCTGGCATTAATTCGTACCGTTAATTTAATTAGCCTCTACCTTGAAAGTATTTCTCAGGGCGATCTTCAAGCTGCGGCCCTGTCATTGCGCAACAATACCCTGCTATCTCATTCCAAGGCAGGGGCTGATATGCTCAGAAAACTGCACGCCATGCCCCGTGAAACGCTGCTGATTCAGCCGCAGAATGAATCAGCCGAAGAGCAACAATCATATTTAAATCAGCAAACTTCGGCTGAGCATATCTCCTTAGCTAAATATCAGGCAGAGGTCAATAAAAGATCTGGCTATCAGAAAAAAATAGATTTAGGTTTTTGGCTGGCAAAGAAAATGAGCTTAACTGCAGATGCTTTTTGTGATGCAGAATCGCTCATTCAAAGCGTAATGCTCATTTTATGGGTGAAAGAAGCTAAATTAAAACTACCGAATCGGGCTGAAATCAGCAAACTCATTAAATCTGCAACAAATAAAAAAGCCACATTAAATACAGAGCGATTTAAGCTATTTTTTGCAGCAGCCCCCACTTCTATTCAGCAAACAGCACAAATAGAAATGGATTTATTTATAGCTAATGAGCTAACAAAAATGAAAACGCCTCAGTTTATGCCTGAGGCCTACTATATTTGTGATGGTGATATCAGTGAAATTAGTAACCATGATCATGAAATCGCCAATAACTGGCGGAAACTCACTCATCAGAATAACGATGACGACAGCGTTATTTCCACCTTATTTTTATTTGCAGCAAGCGGTCTGCCTTTAAAGCCCAGCATGCTAAAACGTGAGGCAAAAGAAGTCATTAGCCACTTTAGAACATCAGGATTTAACTCAGAATCTATCCATGACTTTATTGAGAATAATATTCCTGACATCTATAAAGATGAGCTCAAAAAATTCTGGTACAACGATTTAAACAATGCCGCCAGCGATGCCCTTGCAGATAATGATCCTGATCGCCCTGACTTTTACATGGAACGTGCGCTCAAATACTTACAATCAACCTGTAATGCCACTTGGAAAGAGCGTTATTAAAACTGCTTCACTCAATATGACAGCAGCAGTGACAGCTTGCCCCTAGCCATTATCGCGATTTCCTTGCCAAAAACGGTGGTATGACGTCAGAATAAACGTATACCGCCGCCCAAGGAAAACACCATGAATGCTCTGCAAGCCTTCTTCCCTCCTGACACCATCATTTGTATTGTGTCTATTTTAATGCCGGTGTTTATCGTGGCGATCGTGTTCTACTTTCACCATCAAAAGCTTCAGTTGCAGCATGAAACAATCCAAAAAATGCTCTCCAAGGACTTGCCAATTCCGCCAGAGTTATTTAATTCTCCTGCAAAAGAAATTATAAAAAACTTATCTTCTACAAAAATAAGCACGGCTAGCACTCGCTTGCACCAAGCGCTCACCCTTGTCGGAGTAGGAGCAGGCTTGTTAGTATTTTTCCGCTATAGTGACTTTCCATCCATTTTCTGTTGGACAGGCGCTATTCCACTGGCCATTGGCCTTGCTCAATTACTCGGCGTTTTTCTTGATCCTCTCGTATCAAAAAAGGTAAGTATTGATGACTAAACCATGTTTTATCCGCTATGCCAATTTAGATGATCTAAATCAATTAGCGCCTTTATTTAATGCCTACCGTATTTTTTATCAGCAAGAGAGCAATCTACAAATCGCACATGATTTTTTGCAGCAACGGCTCGCATTAAATGAAAGTGTCATTTTGTTGGCCAGTAATGATGAAGGCAAAGGGCTTGGGTTTATCCAGCTTTACCCTTCATTTTGCTCAATAGCAGCAGCCAGAGTCTGGGTTTTATACGATTTATTTGTTGATGAATCCGCAAGAGGCATGGGTGTATCACGCCTGCTGATGGACAAAGCCCGTCTGCATGCCAAGCAAACTGGCGCAGTGCGCCTTGATTTATCCACAGCCTACGATAATCACCACGCGCAGGCCTTATATGAATCACTGGGCTATCAGCTCGATCAAACTTATCGCTATTACAGCTTAGAGATCTAAAGCCAATCAAATGAAACCGGCGGCGTTGAATCGTACAAGCCGCAGGTTTTACCTCCCCTGTAAATACATTGGACACTGAATATCAAATAAGCCTCAGTGTCATACAATCTGCCAAGCTGACGGGTACAATAGAGTCATCTCTTATCCATTGAGCATTTCATCATGGCTATTCGTGCCGTAGTGTTTGATTTTGGTGGTGTTTTATTTGATTGGAATCCTGATTATCTTTATCGAAAATTAATTGTCGATGAAAAAGAACGGGCATTTTTCTTAAGCCATGTTTGCAATGGTGAATGGAATATCGAACAAGACCGTGGCCGAAGTATTGCGAAAGCCAATCAAATCAAACAGGCCGAATTTCCTGAATATGCAGAATGGATAACTGCATTTTATGCCCGCTGGCCAGAAACATTACGCGGCACGCTCGCTGAGGGTGTTGCACTGATGGAGCAATTAGAAGCTGCCGAAATCCCGCTTTATGGCCTGACCAATTGGTCGGATGAGACTTTCCCTTATGCTTGGGAAAACTATCCCCTTTTGCATCGCTTTAAAGATATTGTGGTTTCTGGCCGTTTAGGCTTAATCAAACCCGATCCGGCCATTTATCAGGCTATGTTTGAGCGAATAGCTCAAGCGATTCCTGATTTACACCCTAATGAGCTGGTTTTTATCGACGATGTGGCCAAAAATGCAGATGCCGCGACACAATTAGGCTGGCATGGCATTCACCACACCAGCGCCGCCCATACCGCAGAGCAATTGCATCAACTAGGCCTTAAATTTTAATGAATCAGATCAGGCAACCACGCATCAGTATTTTGTATTGCACCCAGTGCAACTGGCTGCTGCGCTCGGCGTGGTTAGCGCAAGAGCTGCTTTCCACCTTTTCTGAAGAGCTGGGTGAAGTCGCTTTGCAGCCAGGCACAGGCGGTATTTTTGTGGTGACTTGCATGGAGCAGATTATCTGGGATAGAAAAACAGAAGGCCGCTTCCCTGAAGCAAAAGAATTAAAACAACGCGTTAGGGATTTAATTGCGCCCGAAAAACCATTAGGCCATAGTGAATACAAGTCTGATTAATGTTAAGTTACGCCCATGCTAAAGTATCTTTTAATATCCATCATCTGCATTGCCCCGCTAGCCCACGCTGATATTTATAAGTATGTGGACGAGCAAGGTAATGTCACTTTTTCCAATATTCCCATGCGCAATGCGCAACGTATTTTGGCCGAGCCAGGCGCGATGATCCCTGCGCCTCGTTCCCGCGGTAATGCGGCCCCAAGAGAGCGCAGCCCGCAAACAGCCACACCCGGTAATTTTCCTCGTGTAGATGCTGCCACACAAAAAAGCCGCGATAGTAATCGCCATTTAATTTTGAATGAAGAGCTTAGCAGCGAGCAAAAAAACCTCGCCAATGCACGTCGTTTATTATCTGAGGCCGAAAGCAGCAAAACGCCTGAAGAAAAAGCCAGCCCACAAAAGTATGTGGAAAAAATAGGCCGTATTCGCAATAACATGACTCTGCACGAAAAAAACATCAGCGCTCTGCAATCTGAAATCAGCCGTCTGCGCTAAAACAACCACTCCCCTCTTAGCAAACACTCGCGCACCACCCAGACGAGCAATGCACCACCATGGTGCATTGCTCGTGTATGCTTATCTCTAAAGCACCAGACTGCGCCACTTTTCAGCTGGCCCGCAAATTGCTACACATCTGAAGATACGACCTTGGGGGCCAAGCAGCCATGAGCCATACTCCATTCTCCGGCCTTGAATTTTTAGACGATGCTGTCATTGCCGTTGCAGCCAATGGCACGCTGGTTTACGTTAACCCTGCTGCAACCGACCTGCTCAGTCTGCGCCAGGATGATATCGGGATGACGCTCTCCGCCTGCCTAGAGCCACATAGCCCGATTGTGAGCGCGGTGATCACCGCTTGCACCGAAAACATCAGCATTACCGAGCACGAGCTGCTGCTTTCCACCAATCATGGCGATGTTTATGTCACGCTCACTGCCAGCCCCATCGAAACCAGCGCAGCGGCGGCCTTGGTTGAAATCCGCCAGATGGATCAGCAACGCAAAATTGTGAATGAAGCGAGGCTGCAAGCGCAGCAACAAGCCAACCGAGAGCTGATCCGTAATCTGGCACACGAAATCAAAAACCCGCTGGGCGGAATACGTGGCGCGGCCCAATTGCTATCAAGCGAGCTGCATAGCCGTGAGCTACAAGAATACACCCAGGTCATTATTGATGAATCGCAGCGCCTGCAAAGGCTGCTCGATCGCCTGCTTACCCCGCATCGCCTGCCTAAACTAACCGAGCTCAATATTCATGAGGTATTGGAGCGAGTACGCAGCCTTGCTTTGGCCGAAACTCCCAATGGCTTATCCGTTAAGCGGGATTACGACACCAGCCTGCCCAACCTGATTGCCGATCAGGAGCAGCTGATACAAGCCGTGCTCAATATTGTTCGCAATGCCGTGCAGGCAATGGCAGGAGTGGGTGAGATTTTCTTGCGCACCCGCATCGCAAGGCAAGTAACGCTCAATCGCCGCCGCTTTCCGCTTGCACTGCAAATTCAAATTATTGATAACGGGCCTGGGATTCCCGACTCACTCAAAGAAACACTATTTTACCCGCTGGTCTCCGGCCGCCCCGGTGGCACAGGCATTGGCCTGCATCTGGCCCATACCTTTGTGGTGCAGCACCACGGCACCATCGAATTTGAAAGCCGCCCCGGCCAAACCTGCTTTAGCCTGCTTCTGCCACTCAATGGCTGGCAACACGACTCCACACAGGAAAAACCATGAGCGCTGTCTGGATTATTGATGATGACCGATCTATTCGTTGGGTATTTGAAAAAGCCCTTGCCAGAGAAAACATCTCGCATAGCAGCTTTTCCTCTGCCACCGAAGCCCTTGCCAAGCTCACGCAGGAACAGCCCCAAGCCATCGTTTGCGATATCCGCATGCCCGGCGAATCTGGCTTGCAATTTTTAGAGATCGTCAAGCAAGACTGGCCTAATCTGCCCGTAATTATCATGACCGCCCATTCAGATTTGGATAGTGCCGTCTCGGCATTTCAAGGCGGCGCGTTTGAATATCTGCCCAAGCCCTTTGATGTAGATCAGGCCACTGCGCTGATCAGACGGGCGATCGAAGAAAGCCAGCGATTTTCCACCCACCAAGAAGGCAGCCCAGCTCAAGCAGCGTCGCCTGCGCCAGAAATCCTCGGCCAGGCTCCGGCCATGCAAGACGTCTTCAGAGCAATTGGCCGCTTAAGCCAGTCTGCAGCAACCGTGTTAATCACCGGCGAATCGGGTAGCGGAAAAGAACTGGTCGCCCGCGCCCTGCACCGGCACAGCCCGCGCTCTGCCCGTCCCTTTGTTGCCATTAACACCGCGGCCATCCCTAAAGACTTACTGGAATCCGAATTATTTGGCCATGAAAGAGGCGCCTTTACCGGCGCGGACGCCAAGCGGCAGGGTCGCTTTGAGCAGGCAGAAAACGGCACGCTATTTTTAGATGAAATTGGAGATATGCCTCCCGAACTGCAAACGCGCTTATTACGTGTCCTTTCGGATGGCTTTTATTACCGGGTAGGCGGCCATCAGCCCATTAAAGCCAATGTACGAGTCATTGCCGCCACGCATCAGCATTTAGAAGAGCGCGTCAAGCAGGGGCAGTTTCGGGAAGACTTATTTCACCGCCTTAATGTGATTCGCCTGCGCTTACCTGCGCTGCGTGAGCGATCAGAAGATATTCCCTTGCTGGCGCGCTTCTTCCTTGGCAAATCAGCCAGCGAGCTAGGCATTGAAGCCAAGCGCCTCACTGACGATGCGATGGCTAAACTGGCTGCGTTTAGTTTTCCTGGCAATGTGCGCCAGCTAGAAAACCTATGCCACTGGATTACCGTGATGGCGCCCGGAGCCTTGGTTCAGCCCGGCGATCTGCCACCAGAGCTCAGCGCAGAAAAGGGTGAAATAGCGATTCGCAGCGGAGATTGGTTAAGCCATTTAGGTGCCGAAATCAGCCAGCGGCTTAGCCGCGGTGATAGCCGTATTTTAGATGAGCTGACCCCCGCTTTTGAGCGCGTAGTGATCGAACGTGCCCTCGCCTATACCGGTGGCAAGCGCATTGAAGCCGCAGAGTTACTGGGCTGGGGGCGCAATACCCTTACTCGGAAAATCCAAGAATTAGGGATGGAAAACAGCTGATTTTAATCTGCTCAATCCGGCAGTAAAATCATGAGCCCTTAATAACAAAAGCCGCATTGCTGCGGCTTTTGTTATTTTAATCAGCTTAATTAATTTTGCACAATGCTATCGCCACTGGTGCGAACGCGATCACCCTGATTAAACGGCGGACGCTGCTGGAAGCTGTAAGTACGCTCGCTTTCGTCTTCAAACGATACACGCACTTCATAAGCCGTTACGCTGCGATATTGCTTTTCTGCCTGATGGCCAGCAACCGCACCGCCAATTACGCCCAGCACTTCGGCCACGGTACGGCCATTACCGCCACCAATCTGATGCCCCACCACACCACCTAAAACACCGCCGGCAATCGCTCCGCCACCCGAGCCTTCGCCTCTTTTCTCTACAGTGCGAATCGAAATCACTCGTCCGCAGCTGCGGCATACTTCTTTTACTGGTGTAGGACGTAAAGTAGGCTCGGGCTGAGCTACTTCGGCAGGTTTAGCCACCGGCTTAGGTTTAGGTTTGGGCGTTGGATGCGGCTTGGGAGCAGGCGCTGGTTTTGGCACAGCCGTTGCAGGTACTGCTACCGGAGTAGGTACGGCAGTCGGTAGCGCAGTAGGTGCTGGAGTGGCCACCAAGGCCAGTACAGGCGCACTAACCACCGCCGGGGCCGATGCCACTACCGCCTGCGGCTCAGCAGGAGGTTTGCCAATAAAGCCCAGCCAATTGGCCATTCCTACCCCTGAAGCCAAAATAACTGAAACGGCCGCAGCCAAAAAAAGCGGATGAGTTTTAGGCTCTGACATCGTGCATCTCCATAGAGTAATAGTTGGGCAGCTCAAACACGCAACTTGCGTACAAGCCTAAGCTTGTTCCTGAACAACCCTATGCCGCTATCCTGCCGTTTTTTTATAAAAAAAGCAGTGAAAATCGACACTAACACGAAGGTATTTTTCACCTGATGATTACTGTAAGTACTTGTTACTGATTGTCTTTTTATTATACAAAGAAGACCGTGTTCTAAACGGCCCTGGCAACACTCAGAATAGCTTACAAACGGAATTGTTTAATCAAGATTTCCAGCTGATCAGAAACCTGTTTAATCGATTGAGCCACCGCCACGGTGCTCTGTGCCGCATCTAAAGTACCTGAAGAAAAACTCGCCACTTCATCCACATCATTTCTAATCGCCTGACTAGATTGCACCTGAGCCGCCAGCGCATCACCAATCAAGCCCACAACCAGAGCAGTAGCTGCGGATTCTGCGCGAATCGCTTTGACCGCCTCGCCGCCTTCCTTGGTTTGGCGTATCCCTTCTTTCAGCTGCACCACCATGCCATCCATGCGCGATTTAGCCGTCTGGCCGCTATCTTGCACCGCATTAATGGTTTCACCAATTTCACGCGTAGCGGTGCTGGTACGCTCTGCCAGCTTACGAACCTCATCGGCCACCACCGCAAAGCCACGGCCCTGCTCACCTGCACGGGCGGCCTCGATCGCAGCATTTAAAGCCAGCAAATTAGTTTGATCGGCTACATCACGAATCACCGCAATCACCGCAGAAATACTGCCTACACGCTGCGCCAGATCATCAATGCTACTTTGAGTTTCGCCAACGGAATGCTCGATTTCCGAAAAGCGATCTACCGCAGCAGAAATCACCGATAAGCCCTGAGCAGAAATCTCGGTAGCCGCTTCGCTTTGCCCCTTGGCTTTTTTAGCTTGCAGCTCTGCCTGCTGAGTCTGCTGGGTAAAATCTTCTGCAGTCTGGGCAATTCGCGTGGCGGCTTTGCTTTGCGCGCCCACATATAGATTACTGCTTTCAGCCTTAGCTACGATTTCATCGCCGGATGAATGCAAGGTATGCACCACTGATGAAAGCTGAGAAATCACATCGCGCAATGATTTACGCATACGTAACACCGAGCCATAAATACTTTGAGCAGAAACATTGGCCATATCATCATCGATATGCAGATTCCCATCGGCCACGACCTGCACCAAGGCCATCACTTCGCTGGGCTCGCCCCCCAAATCCCGTAATAAATTGCGCACTGCCGACAACATAATTGCAGCCACCACGCCCGCAACCGCAAGGCAAATCAATACCTGCCAGCGGGCATTGCTCCAGAAGCGGGCATCGGCTTCTGCAAAGCTAATGCCATTGCCCACTACCCAGCCCCAGCGCGGCGTTTTCTGAGCTACAGAAAGCAAATCAACCACCTTGCCATCGCGCTTGGAAGTCCACCAGTATTCGGTAAGTGCACCACCTGATTTATCCAGCGCAGCCTGAGCAATTGCACCTACGCTATTGCCGGTTGCATCTTTAAAATCATTAAAGCTTGTGTCATGTAATTGCGGATCAAGCGGTGTGGCAACAAAGTTTAATTTTTCATCCACCACATAAACGTATTCGGACTTATGATATTTATTTTCACGCAGCAACTGAATGGCAATTTCTTTTGCCTGAGCTTCAGCTAATTTGCCCGATGCGACCATATTTTCCAGCTGCACGATACCATTATATGTACTGCCCATTAATTGTTTAATACGGGCGCTATTATCATCATTACTCGCTTGACGCATTGTCCATAGCCCAACCAGCATAATACCGATTAAAGCGAGTAAAATACTCAGCGCCAACAGATATACCTTTTTACGTAAAGTCATAAAATCACTCTCCCCAGAGTTTTTCTAAATAAATATTTTTAAGCATTGTATGCTGTTATTAGGCTCATTTGTAAAACAAGTAATAAACAGCAGTCTGCCTTTTATTTTTTGATAAAATCGCTATTATTTTTATTAAAACAAGAAGCAATACAAAGTAAGCTATTTCTCAATCAAATATATCATGCACATTAAGAAAATATTTGAGAAAGCGCAAACTGTTGAGTAGCAGACAGCTTATCTCTCGCCAGATTGATCGTAGCCAATCCCAAACTTTGATAGCAACGATGGCTTACTTTATTATTTAATACAGCTAAATGCTTTTCGATTGTTAGCTGATCTGCGCGAAGAATAGGCCCTGTTAATGCAGCAGCTGGCCCTAATGCTTTTATATTTTCCAGGGTTTGCTGCATTAAATTCATCACCAGACTCTGAGCAATTTCATCGCTGATTCCTGCTTGCTGGGCTGTTTTAATAGATAAGTCAGCCAGCGTAACCAAAAAATTGGCGGCCATTGTTAATGAAGCGTGATAAGCCGCCTTACCGCCTTTTGCTAAAGTAAACGGCTTACCACCCAAGGCCAGTACAAAATCATGCAAAGTATCGCAAGCCTCTATATCGCCTTCCAAGGCGCAAAGCGTGCCCGCAAAAGTGCTGATGGCCCTTGCCGGATCGGCAAAAGAAAAAGCCGGATGCATACTTGCAATAGACGCACCCACTGCTTTTAGCGGAAGAAGTAATGAGGCTTCGGAAGCACCGCTAGCATGAAACACCACATTGCCAGCCTGCACCACACCACTCTCCGCTAGCTCGATCGCCTTCTCGGCAATCATGGCGTCCGGCACGGCCAATAGGAATAAATCAGCGCTAGGCAAATCGGCTAATGTAGCGCATGCCTGCCCAGCCCCAATAAACGCCACCGCATCTCTACTGCTGGCTAGCGAGCTAGCGCAGACACCCGCTATTTGGTAATGCGGCTGTGCCAAGCGGGCAATCGATTTGCCCAGACGCCCGGGGCCGATAATATTAAGAGTGAGCATGAAGACACCTTTGCAAGCTGGCTAGCTTAGCTTTGCGCTCAAAACCTTTTACGAATTTGTAGGGCGGGTGAAACCCCATACGCGCTAAGCAATTTGCTTTTGCATCAACAAACAAAAAAAAGTAATGACCACAATCTTGGCGTAGGGCTTAAAAGTCCCCTTGAAGCACGCCGAAGCGAGGAACAAGCGGGACGGGGTTTCGGCAAGGGAGCGAGGAACGAGCCAATCCCGCCCGCCGCCGACTCGATTGTCCGCAGCAGAGGGGCCTTCGTGCTGGTCGGGGCGGCCTTCTTTGCTTCCTTTCTTGGCCGTTCAAGAAAGGGAGTCCCCCGCGGGGATGCCGCACCAAAATCAACGTGCCGAAGGCACTAAAAAGATCTTTTTGACTTTGGTTAGCACGTATGGGGTGAAACCCGCGTATTTTTTAGCATCGCTCGCGGGTTTCACCCGCCCTACAAATACTTGCTATTAACCGCGCAAACGCAGGGTTAAGCCTTTTAAAAAGTTTCTCAGCAATTGATCGCCACAGCTGCGATAGTGCTTATGATCTTTTTTACGGAATAAAGCGCTTAATTCTGGTTTGGATACATCAAAGCCTGCCGCATCCAGAATACTGTGCATATCTTCTTCTTTTAATTCAAAAGCCACGCGCAGTTTTTTAAGCGCCATATTATTGCTCATTGGCAATTCAATAGGCTGAGCCGGACGGCTTTCATCTTTGCCGCGCTTATGAAATACCAAGCCATCTAAGAAATAAGCCATAACTTCATCGCTGCATTCCAAATAACCTTCTTCATCTTCTTTTTTCAAGAAGGCCGCAACATCTTCTTTAGCCAAATCAAAATCAGCCAATTTAGCAATCGCCACAATATGAGCATCGCTTAAATCCAGCATATAGCGCACGCTACGTAAAATATCGTTATTAATCATTGGTATTTCCTTGTTCCTTATGCGTGGGCACAAAGACGTGCCCACCCTACCCTTGTTTTAAATAAAAACAGGCTGCACAAGGCAGCCTGTGTGATAAACCTGTTTGCCCATATTAAGATGAGCTTGTTGGCTTATGCTGTTTTGCCAGCCTAAAAACAGGCAGACAAAACATCCAAGCCAAGCGATATGTCTATTGCAATTTAGCCAATTGGCTTTGTAATTGCGCCAATTTCTCAGCAAATTCGACCATCAGACCCTGATCTTTTTCCACCAAATGAGCAGGCGCTTTATCCAGATAACCCGGCTTTTCAAACTTCGCTTTGATTCTTTCCAGATTCTCAGTGAGCTTGCCGATTTCTTTAGTTAAGCGCACCGATTCTGCTGCTTTATCAATTTCTACTTTCAGCATTAAACGCGTGCTGCCTGCAACCGCCACCGGCGCATCATCTTCAGGCAATTGCGCCACGATGGTGACGCTGGCAAGCTTGGCTAATGGCACTAAGTAAGCCGCGTACTGCTGCAGCTCATCTCCGCCTTCCAGCAGAAGCGGTGTTTTTTGTGATGGCGGCAAGCCCATTTCGCCGCGCAAATTACGCACAGCAAAGGCCAGCGCTTTTAAGCTTTCCACTTGCGCATTAGCCGCCTCGTTCACCTTGCTTAAATCCGCCACCGGCCAGTCAGCCACCATAATGGATTCTGTTTTTTTAGCGTTCGCCAGTGGAGCCACCACTTGCCATAGCTCTTCGGTAATAAACGGAATAATCGGGTGAGCCATACGCAATGTGGTTTCTAATACGCGAACCAAGGTGCGGCGGGTGGCACGTTGCTGTGCTTCGTTGCCGGTTTGTAGTTGTACCTTAGCCAGCTCGATATACCAGTCGCAGTAATCGTTCCAAACAAATTCGTAAATGCCCTGAGCCGCCAGATCGAAGCGGAAGGTATCCAGCGCGGTAGTGACATCGTGCTCTGCCTGCTGCAAGCGGCCTATCATCCACTGATCGGCAAAGCTGTATTCCAGCGGTAAGGATTCATCCTGCCCTACATCTTTGCCTTCCACATTCATCAGCACATAGCGTGTAGCGTTCCACAGCTTATTGCAGAAGTTGCGATAGCCTTCACAGCGATGCTGATCAAAATTAATACTGCGGCCCAAGGTGGCCAGCGATGCAAAGGTGAAGCGCAGTGCATCGGTACCAAAGGCTGGAATACCCTCTGGGAATTCTTTCTTGGTTTTAGCCGCCACTTTAGGTGCGGTTTCTGGGCGACGCAGGCCAGAGGTGCGTTTTTCCAGCAGCGTTTCTAAATCGATCCCGTCGATCAAATCAACCGGATCAAGCACATTGCCTTCCGATTTAGACATCTTCTGCCCTTCGCCATCCCTCACCAAGCCGTGGATATACACATGCTTAAACGGTACTTTGCCGGTGAAGTGCTTGGTCATCATAATCATCCGGGCTACCCAGAAGAAAATAATATCAAAGCCGGTCACTAATACCGATGAAGGCAAAAACGCATCTAGCTCAGGCGTGCTCTGGCCCGGCTTCCAGCCCAAGGTAGAGAACGGCACCAAGGCCGCGCTAAACCAGGTATCGAGCACATCCACATCACGGCGCAGTGTTTTGCCCGGCGCTTGTGATTCGGCGTCGCTAAGATTGCGTGCTACATAAACTTTGCCGTCTTCGTCGTACCAAGCCGGAATCTGATGACCCCACCATAGCTGACGGCTAATGCACCAGTCTTGAATATTATTCAGCCACTGGTTGTAAGTGTTCACCCAGTTTTCTGGCACAAACTTAACTTCACCATCTGCCACAGCTTGCAGCGCTTTTTCGGTGATGCTTTGGCCGGTTTCATCGGCCTTGCTCATGGCCATAAACCACTGATCGGTCAGCAAAGGCTCGATCACCGAGCCAGTACGGTCGCCGCGTGGCACCATCAACTTATGTTTCTTTGTCTCAAGCAATAAGCCCTGCGCATCCAGATCGGCCAGCATGGCTTTACGCGCTGCCAGGGCAGTCAAACCCGCGTACGCGCTTGGTAAATCAATGCTACCCAGTGCATCGCCATCAAAGCTAAATACCTGCGCCTTAGGCAGAATCGTTGCTTCCAAGCTCATCACATTAATCAGCTGGGTGTTATGACGCTTACCCACTTGGTAATCGTTAAAGTCATGCGCTGGCGTGATTTTCACCAAGCCGGTACCGAAAGCCGCATCCACATAATCGTCGCTAATCACGGGGATTTCACGGTCTGTTAGCGGCAATTTCAGGGTTTTACCCAGCAGATGCTTAAAGCGCTCGTCATCTGGATTCACCGCTACAGCCACATCGCCGAGCAATGTTTCAGGGCGGGTGGTGGCCACTACGATAAATTCATCGCTGCCCACTACCGGATATTTGATATGCCACATATGGCCGTCTTCTTCCTCGGAAACCACTTCGAGGTCGGAGATAGCGGTGCCCAGCTTTGGGTCCCAATTAGATAGGCGCTTGCCACGGTAAATCAGGCCTTGCTCAAACAGGCTGACAAACACTTCGGTCACCGAGCCTGAACATTGCTCGTCCATCGTAAAGTATTCGCGCTGCCAATCCACCGATGCACCCATGCGGCGCATTTGCTGGGTGATGGTGGCACCGGATTCTTTTTTCCATTCCCATATTTTTTCTACGAATTTCTCGCGGCCTAAATCATGACGGCTAATGCCTTGCGCATCCAGCTGGCGCTCCACCACGATTTGCGTCGCAATACCGGCGTGATCGGTGCCGGGCTGCCACAGGGTGTTTTCACCCTTCATACGATGGTAGCGAGTTAGGCCATCCATAATCGTTTGATTGAAAGCATGGCCCATATGCAAGGTGCCCGTCACATTAGGTGGTGGCAACTGAATGCAGAATGACTCGGCGCTTTGCATATTTGGCTGAAAGTAACCGGCTTTCTCCCACTCTGGGTAGTAGCGGCTTTCGATCTCAGCGGGTTCGAAACTTTTTGCGAGTTCTTTAGGCGTGGTGCTCATGGGAAAAGGGCTCAGTCGTTCATAGATTAACCCGCGATTATAGCCTTAACCGTCGCTTGCTGAGCGCATCTGCACGCGGATTACTACCTTAAAAAGTAATTTTTAGCCCTCATTTAGCAATTTTAGCGGTGTTTTTCTACGCTAAGCCCGCAGTTTCACGGCTGAATAGCCGATCTTTCCTGCTTGTCTTCCCTTGGGTCTGTTGACCTTTCATTCACGGCTGCGTTGGCTGCAGTTTTGGGGCTGAACAAGGCAAAATTGCGACATGGCACGAGTAGCATTAGCGATTTTTAACTTTCGTTCCGCCCCAAAAATGTAGCCAACCCTCCGCGTGCGAGGGTTTTTCCTCGCCCAGCGATGGGGCTGAGGCGGAAAACGGCCATCCACTGCGTTATGCTCCTCGGAAATAACCCGTTATTGCCTTCGTCGCATGCCTTGTGCCTAGCCATTTTCCGCCTCAGCGCAATTGTGAATGAAACGTCAACAGACCCTAGCTATTAAGCCATTATTTTAATTGGGCAATTCATGCCCCATTGTCATTTGATTATGAGATTGATTATCAATAAATATTGAAGATGATAATCATTACGAATACAATATGCCGTAGTCGTCGCTCATTTCTGCAAAAAACACCCCGCAGCTCATCAAATAAAGCACATCCTCCATGAAAGTTTTACTCTCGCTTTGCAGCCTGTTTTTAATCAGTTGCGCCTCGCTTCCCCCGGCGAAACCCACCGTAGTGGCTGATATGGCTCAGCTGGGCAAAATTATTGATTTAAAAACTGGCGATGTTTTATCGCCTGAGCAGCTACTTAATAAGCTGGCATCGCAGCAACGCGTCGTCGTGGGCGAGCAACACGACAATCGCT
This sequence comes from Iodobacter arcticus, assembly GCF_042664895.1. Taxonomy (NCBI): domain Bacteria; kingdom Pseudomonadati; phylum Pseudomonadota; class Betaproteobacteria; order Neisseriales; family Chitinibacteraceae; genus Iodobacter; species Iodobacter arcticus. The sequence continues at coordinate 328,906 of NZ_JBHTBQ010000014.1, read as the reverse complement.
ACCATCATCAAATCGAGCTGTGGTTGGTGCAAAGCTTAGCCAAGCAACGCCCACAGGGCAGTGTGCTGCTAGAGATGCTGAATCCAGATCAACAAAGCAAAGTAGATAAAGTAAAAGCATGGTTACAAGGCAATCCCGTGGTGCGATCAGAACGCATTGCCGAGCTGCTCAATTGGCAAGGGGGATGGGATTGGGACTTATACGGCGATTTAGCCGTGGGCCTGATGCATGCACCTTATCCGCTGCTATCGGCCAACCTAGACAAGCCCGAAATGCAGGCCATTTATCGCAGCAAGCCGCTGCTGACAGGCGAGCGCTCAGGCCAGCTTGCAGTACGGGTTAAGCTCGAAACCATTGTGCGTGAAATGCACGACAATCAGATCGAAACACCGCAATTATTATCCATGATTGCGGTGCAGCAGCAGCGAGACCGCCGCATGGCCGAACGCCTGCTCGCCGCCCCCGCCCCTGCTCTACTTATGGCTGGCGGTTATCACGCCGCTAAAGATGTAGGCGTGCCGCTGCATGCCCAAGATTTAGCCCCCACGCAGCCAGTAACAGTCTTAATGCTGGCCGAACAAGGCGCTGAAATTGCACTCGCCCACGCAGACTATGTATGGCTCACCCCACTTGCCGCCGATGAAGCCTGCTTTTGCATTGTGCCTAAGCACTGAGGATAGCTCAGGGGACTAAGGTTTTATACATACAGGGCTGGTGAGTCCCCATGTGTGCGAAGCAATTTGTTTTTTAGTAGCAAACAACGAAAAAATGTAATTACCACGCTCTCGGCATGGGGCTTAAAAATCCCCTTGAAGCACGCCGAAGCGAGGAATAAACGGCTCGGGGTTTCAGAAAAGGGGTAGCGAGGCAGCGAGCGAGCAGCCTTTTTCGCCGAGCTGCTTATCCGCAGTGAGGGGCCTTCGTGCTGGTCGGGGCGGCCTTCTTTGCTTCCTTTCTTGGCCGTTCAAGAAAGGGAGTCCCTGCGGGGATGCCGCACCAAAATCAACGTGCCGAAGGCACTAAAAAGATATTTTTGATTTGAAATCGGCGGGTTTCACCCGCCCTACGCCTATTTGTCCGTGGCCTTTACAACCATTCCATAAGCATAAAACGATATGATTATTAATAAAAATCCAGTACCCGCCTCACACAAAAGCATCGCCTGTATTGCCGCCTTGTTGCTCAGCCACACCGCAATGGCTGCCACTCCGGCCAGCGCGCCACTCACGGCCTTGCTGCCTGCGGATATGTCACCGCTTGGGATGTTTTATGCTGCCGACCATGTAGTTAAAAGCGTATTGATCGGGCTGATTTTGGCCTCGCTCGCCACTTGGGTGGTACTTTTAGTTAAAGGCTCGGCGCTGTTTTATGCACGCAAAGAAGCTGATCGCGCCATTGCCTTGCTCAGGCAATCTGCCTCTTTAGCCGATGCCATTGCCCGCACGGCCGCTGCGCCTAAGCAAGCTTTAGCGCAACTTTTACTCAGTGATGTGCAAGAAGAACTAGCACTTTCCCACCAAAGCGCGGCCACGCAAACCTTAAAAGAGCGGGCAGGATTTCGTCAGGAACAGATCATGGCGCAAAAAGCCCGTCAAATGACACAAGGCATTGGTCTCTTGGCCACCATAGGCTCGGTCGCGCCTTTTGTGGGTCTGTTTGGCACGGTTTGGGGAATTATGAATAGCTTTATCGGCATTGCGGCCAGCAAAAGCACCAATCTTGCTACCGTAGCACCGGGTATTGCCGAAGCGCTGCTGGCCACGGCGGCCGGGCTGGTAGCGGCGATCCCTGCCGTGATTATTTATAATCTATTCAGCCGAGGCATTAATCATTACAAAGCGCTGCTGAAAGACGCTTCTGCACAAATTTTGCTGATGCTAAGCCGTGATCTGGATGTGCCGCAGCGCCTGGAAATCGGCAGCTCATCCAAGGCAAAGGATTAAACCATGGGTGCTTTCTTTGCTTCTGAAAACGATGAAATCAGCGAAGTGCACGAGATCAATGTCACGCCCTTTATTGATGTGATGCTGGTACTGCTGATTATTTTTATGGTTGTGTCGCCACTGGCTATGGTCGATCTCAAAATCGACTTACCAGCGGCCAGTGCTGCGCCCGAGCCCCGACCAGAAAAACCGGTGTTTATTTCGCTTAAAGCCGATAAAAGCCTTTATCTTGCCGAGCAAGCGGTGTCACTCGCCCAGCTTGCCGGGCAGCTAGATAGCCAAACCGGTGCTGATAAGCAAACCACGCTGTTTTTTCAGGCCGATAAGCAAGCGCAATACCAAGATGTACTCGCCGTGATGGATGCGCTGCGCAAAGCGGGCTACTTAAAAGTAGGCCTAGTTGGGCGCGAGGCCGAGTAATGCACACAGCCCCTCAGCCCATGCGCTGGCGCACCGGCATTTTATTGGTTTCATCGGTCTATCTGATGCTGCTGTTTATGCTGCTGCGCCAGCCTGTTGCTATGCTCGCCAGCCCCATGCCTGCTGCAGCCGTCATGCTGGTGATGGCACCGCAAATCAGCTCATCGGCCACTAAACAGCAGCAGGCGGTTGGCGCGCAGCAATCGGTCGCAGTAAAACCGGCCAAACCCAATAGTGCCAAGCCAGAAAAGCTTCCTTCTTTGGCCAGCGCACAGGTGCCAGTGATTATTGCTGCGGCAGAGAAAACGCATACTGCGCCCACCCCTGCAGCCGATCCAAAACCTGTACCCGATAAAACGCCGCCCAGCGAAACGCCACCCACGGCAGCAGCCGCTAATAGCAGTGCAGCCCCTGCACCAGCAGCCATTCAATCGGCCCAAACTGCTGCCCCGTTTAATAGCGATTCTCCATCAAACAGTGCGGCCAGCCTTAACTGGCAAAGCCAAGTCTTAAGCCATTTAGGCAAATATAAGCGTTATCCGGGCGATGCCAGGCTGCGTAAACAGGCGGGTGCTGCGTGGGTAAAGTTCACCATAACGGCAGAGGGAAAAGTCCTGAATAAGCAGCTGATTACCTCATCAGGCGCACTGATTCTGGACCGTGAAGCACTGCAAATTTTAGAGCGAGCCCAGCCGCTGCCCCTGCCGCCAAAGCAAATCGCCATCGTCATCACGCTGCCGGTTCATTTTGGTTTAGAAAACTAAATCCAACCTACTCGCTGGCTAAAACCAGCTGGCATAGCCCCTTGGAAACTCCATGAATCTGCCCTCCTCACGCTGGCTGCACGCCAGCCTGCTTGCTGCTTTTTTTGTCCACCAAAGCGCTAGCGCACTTAGCCCGCCCAAGGCCGAGCAAATCCCACAAACCTTGCAAGCGCATGGCGAACAGCGTGTGGATAACTATGGCTGGCTGCGTGACGATCAACGCAAAGCGCCTAAGGTGCTGGATTATCTAAACACAGAGAATCGCTATGCCGAAGCGATGCTAGAGCCTGCGGCAGCGCTGCGCGAAACCCTCTATCAGGAAATGGCAGGGCGGATTAATCGGCAGGATCAATCCCTGCCTTACACGCTGGATGGCTATCAATACCGCGAGCAACTTATTTCCGGTAAGGAACACGCTATTTACCAGCGAAAAAAACAGCAAACCAACAGCGAGTGGGAAGTCTTGCTGGATGCTAATTTACGCGCCGCTGGCCAGCGCTACTACCGCATGGCAGGCATGGAAATCAGCCGCCACAGCCCGTTGATGGCCATTGCCGAAGATTACACAGGGCGTCGCCAATACCGTATTGCCATTCAGAATCTCAGCGGCGGCAATGAAGAGATGATCGAAAACACCTCGGGTAATATGACTTGGGCGAACGATGGCAAATCTTTATTTTATGTGCGCAATCACCCGCAAACACTGCGCGCTTGGCAGCTGTATCGCCATCAATACGGCAGCGCGCCTAGCAGCGACCAACTGGTTTATCAGGAAGACGACGAGGGCTTTTATTTAAGCCTGTCGAGCTCGTCTTCTCGGCAATACATCCTGCTCACCAGCAACAGCACATCCACTTCTGAAGTGCGGCTGATTAATGCCAATCAGCCTGCCGCTGCTCCTGAGCTATTCGCCGCCCGCCAGACGGGCCGCGAATATTATTTAGATCATTATCGCGGCCAATTTTATCTGCGCGCCAACCATCAAAGCCCACAGTTTGGCCTCTACCAAACCGCATCGGCCAAAGCGCCGTGGCAAGTACTGATCGCCCCCGATAAAGAGCGCGAACTAGAAAGCTTTGCCGTATTTCGCAGAGCACTGATTACCAAAGAGCGTCATCAGGGCTTATCGCGCATTCGCCATCTGAGCTGGGATGGCAAATTGCAGCGCGAGCTCAGCTTTGACGATCCAAGCTATATGGCGTGGCTAGGCAATAATCCAGATCCGGAGAGCAGCACACTGCAATACCGCTACTCATCCATGACCACGCCCACCTCCACTTTTGCCTGGAACTTGCAAAATGGTGAGCGCAGCCTATTAAAGCAGCAGCAAATCAAAGCCTTCCAGCCACAGGATTACCGCAGCGAGCGGCTATGGCTAAGCGCGCGGGATGGCGTCAAAGTACCTGTCTCACTGGTGTATAAAAAATCGCTGCTTAAGCCGGGCAAAAATCCGCTGCTGGTTTACGGCTATGGCGCTTACGGCATGAGCATGGATGCCTCGTTTAGCCCGGCAAGGCTTAGCCTACTGGATCGCGGCTTTGTGTTTGCCATTGCCCATGTCAGGGGCGGTGGTGAGCTGGGCCAAGCTTGGTATCAACAGGGCAAGCTGGCCAATAAACAAAATAGCTTTAATGATTTTATCGACAGCACCCAAGGCTTAGTTAAAGCAGGCTTTGGCCAACCGGGGCGGTTATACGCCATGGGCAGCAGCGCCGGTGGCCTGCTGGTTGCGGCCAGCATCAACCAAGCGCCCAAGCTTTTTAATGCTGTAGTTGCTCAAGTGCCCTTTGTGGATGTGCTGACCACCATGCTCGACCCTAGCCTGCCGCTAACGGTGGGTGAATACGAAGAATGGGGCAATCCACAGCTCAAAGCGGATTACCAGCGCATCAAATCATACAGCCCCTACGACGGCGTAACAGCCCAGCCCTACCCCCACCTGCTCGTGACCAGCGGCTTGCACGACTCGCAAGTGCAGTACTGGGAGCCCGCCAAATGGGTAGCCAAACTGCGCGCGCTTAAACAAGGCGATTCCATGCTACTGCTCTCTACCGATATGAACGCCGGCCACGGCGGCAAATCAGGCCAGCTGAGCAAGCTTAAAAACAGCGCGATGGAATACAGCTTTATTTTGCATCTGGACTCAGAAGCACAGCGCGCCTTAGCGCCATAGCAAATACAAAACCCAAATCCTGAACCACGGAGGACACAGAGAACACGGAGTTTCACGGAGGAAAACAAGGCTTGAATTAAGTTGTTTTGTAGATTTTTAGTATTTTAAAACTCAGTGCTAGGGTTCGTATCGCAACGAGTGGCACGGGGCTTAAATCTCCCCTTGAAACACGCAAGCTCCGAACAAGCGGGGCGGGGGATCGCTTGGGAGCGAGGCAGCGAGCCAATCCCGCCCGCCGCCGACTCGATTGGATCGCAGAAGGGGCCTTCGTGTTATTAGGGGTTGTGGCTTGGCTTCGTTTCTTGGCCACACAAGAAAGGAAGGTCAGCGGGACGCCCGCACCTAAATCAACGTGCCGAAGGCACTAAAAAGAGGATCGCTGCGTAACATCAGAGCATAAGCCGGATGCATCCGTTTTCTTCTGGATATTTTTTTAGCGCCATTCAAGCCATACACAGATTTGAAATAAGCCAGCCACAGGCTGGTATTTATAAAAAGAGGAAGAAATGAAAGTTAAGATCATGGCTCAGGCCATTGCCATCAGCATGCTGATCGTCGGCCAACAAGCCCGTGCAGCAGAAGCCCCTCCCGCAAGCGACGGTAGTGTGGTGTTTAATCCGCTGAATATTTCTGCAACGGCAATCAATCCCGAGCAAGAAGCACTGGAAAAACCCGGCTCGACCAGCAGCCGTGGCGAAAACATCAAGCTTGAGCCCATCGATCAAATCATGCGCAGCATGCCCGGCACCTATACCCAAATCGATCCGGGCCAAGGCGCAGTCAGCGTGAATATCCGGGGCATGAGCGGCTTTGGCCGCGTGAATACCATGGTGGACGGCGTCAGCCAGAACTACTACGGCAGCGCTCCTTCCGAGGTTTCACATGGCGGCACGCCCACCAATCAATTTGGCGCTTTGATCGACCCTAATTTTATTGTAGGTGTGGATGTTACGCGTGGCAGCGAGCTAGGAGCTGGCGGCATTAATGCATTGGCCGGCAGTGCTAACTTCAGAACCATCGGCGTGGATGATGTGATTTTTGCGGGCGAATCGGTCGGCGTAAGAAGTAAATTTTCGGTAGGCAATAATGGCCTTGGCCGCAGCGGCATGCTGGCAGTGGCGGGTAAGAGCAAAGCATTTGGCGAGAGCGGCAGCGTGGGCATCATGGCAGCCATAAGCAGTAGCTCAATCGGCGGCAATTACACCAATGGCAATGGCACAGACAGCGCAGAATTTGGCGTGGGATATAATAAATCCTACGAGCAAAACCCTAAGTCGCAATTGCTAAAGCTCGATATCAAACTCGATGATTTCCATAAATTTGAATTATCTGGCCGCCGCTATCAAAACCGCTATACCAAACGTGATATTGAAGCCCACGATGCTTATCTTAAATATCATTACACCCCTTATTCCGAGCTCATTGATTTAAATATCATGGCCAGCACCAGCCGTGGCAATCAGAAATACATGCCGGATGCATTATTTAGCTTTAAAAATACCGATATCAATAGCATTTCTAATGCTATTGATATCAATAACACCAGCCGCTTTAGCTTAGCCGGTGCAGATATTGCACTCAATTACGGCGGCAAGCTGATGAATAATCGCTACGACAAAAGGCTTGAAAGCACATTAACAGACGATGATAAAGAAAAAGAAGAAAAAGATCGAAAAGATGCCATAGAAAACAACCCGTTTTCGCCATCTGGCCAGCAGAAAATTTCTGGGCTTTATTCCAGCCTAGAAATCAATCAGGGTATTTTTCAGCTCAATCTGGGCTTAAATTATATTAAATATGATTTAAGTGGCTTTAAACCTGCTTGCGAAGATCGCGTGCAATGCTTCCCACAAAAAGCAGTGGATATCTCTTTAAAAGAGGAAGCACTGCTGCCAAGTATTTTGCTGTCTGCCGTTATCCACCCTTGGTTCCAGCCTTTTGCCAGCTATGCCAAAACCCTGCGTGGCCCTAATCCACAGGAAGTCTTCTTCTCGAATGAAGGCGGCGCGTCGATGAATCCTTATTTAAAAGGTGAATCAGCCGAAACGTTCCAGCTAGGCTTTAATTCAAAAGCCAGCAATCTGCTATTCAAAGAAGATACCTTGTTCTTTAAAGCCAGCTATTTTCATAGCAAAATCGACAACTATATTCATGCAAAATCATTTACGCTTTGCAGCAATGGCGTGAAATGCCTGACGTCGGATGCATTTAAAAATAACGAAGATATTGATGCAAATTTCAATATGAATATTTACGTCAACTCACTCACCCCTGTTAGCAACCGTGGTTTTGAATTAGAAGCCAATTATGATGCAGGCTTTGCCTATGCCCGCTTCTCTTTCAGCCATGAAAAAACGGATCAGCCTACATCGATTGCCAGTGGTGTATTTGGTGCAGACGATATCAATGATTTGCCAAGCGTGTTTTATAACCTTGATGCAGGTGCCCGCCTGCTGGATAAAAAACTGATTCTTGGCGGTATTGTTAAATACACCGGCGCGAACAACAAAATATCTACCGAGCATAATTTCGTTGAAGAAGGTGGCGATTTAGATAAAGAAAAAAGCGCCAAAAATCCGGTGATTATTGATCTCTACAGCAGCTATCAAGTGAATAAAAATATCTCGCTGCGCTTTACTGTACAGAACTTAATGAATAGGGATTACTCCGAAGCATTAAACCGCCTGAATTCTAATCCATCGCAATCAAGTGGTGAATCGCCCGCCAATACGGCGCGTGGCCGCACTTATTTAGTGGGTGCTGAATTTAGGATGTAAAAAAATCCAGAAACCAATCTAATTGGTTTCTGGATTTTTTTTAAACTAGACAAATGCAATATTGTGCTTATTGATGTTTACGCAGCTCTTCTTTCACCAGCTCTTCTACCCGCGGTAAAAGCTTATTCTCAATTTCTATCGTCATATCACTCATTAAGCGGCGCAAGGTATCTTCGTAAAAGGTACTCATCAGGCTGGCAAAATGTTGGCGAGTAAGCTGCTCTACTTCGGTGGCAATTTCAACGCCCAGCTGAGCTGCTACGGTGGCGCTTAGCTCCGCAATGGCACGCTCGCTCAGAGCCGGAGCAACCTCTATTGCTTCTTCAAGCGGCTGAAGCTCAAGCGAATCAATCAGCGAATCTTCACCCCACCCGGCAATGTCCTCGATGCTCATCAATTGAATGGGCACGATTTCTTCAGCTACGATCTCTAGTTCTGGTTCTGGCTCTGGCTCTGGCTCTGGCTCTGGCTCTGGCTCTGGCTCTGGCTCTGGCTCTGGCTCTGGCTCTGCAATAGCTTCCTCTATCGGCGGCGCAGCGGGTACTTCTTCCCAGCTTGCTCCCCAAGGATTTGCTTGCGACAGGGCATCTAAATCTAGCAGCGGTAAATCCATAAACTCTGCAATGGGCGGCAAGGTGGCGAGAGTCAGCTCCTCGACAGGCTCAACGATGGGTTTATGATCAATAATCTCGGCTTCCTCTTCAGCAAAAAGTTCTTCGGGAGGAAACATTAAAACTTCGTCCAAGACCTCGGTCAGTACCGGAATATCCTCTGCTTCATCCAGTAAGACAGGGATAGCCTCGGCCGAAGCGCTACCGCGATGACGCGCCAACAGCGCATCCATTTTATCGAATAGGGGGCTGTTTTCAGACACGCGATTCATGCCCTATCCATCATATCGAAGGAAGTAGGCTTAAAACCCTGAGCCACATAGGCTTTCCAACGCTCACGCGCCAAAGTGCGCGCCTCTTCATCAATCGAGACCACTTCAATCACCCGCTGATAGCGTTCAAAACCCGGTGGCAGACCATTGGTCCAGTTAAAAAGTAGTGGCCGGGCAGGCAAAAGCTCGGGGCGATAATCAAGCACAATCGGCGTATCCGCCACAATGGCCGCATCGGCAGCGCAATGCGGTAAAAAGCCAGTTTGTGGCACTTCCCATAGCAAACCATCCAGCGCAGCAGTCGCCGCCTGACTATCTGTAAGGATATTGATACCTAAGCGCTTTGCTAAGGCTTTGCTCACCAACTGGCAAAGCGCATGCTCGCGATTGGGTACATTAAAGTAGAACGAAATTTCAGTCATTAACCGTTTCTAAGGATTACATCTGTAAATCAACACTTTGTAGGGCGGGTGAAACCCGCGTATTTATTTAGCATTGCTCGCGGGTTTCACCCGCCCTACAGTGCAACTGGCTCCCCGATAAAAATACTCGGGGATGACGGGCAGTTATTTCACACCCAGTCCTTATTTCTTTTTAGCTGCCGCACGCTGGCTTAAAAACTCAACCAACAATGGAACCGGACGGCCTGTTGCGCCTTTTGCTGCGCCTGATTTATGCGCCACACCCGCAATATCCAAGTGAGCCCATGTGTATTCCTTAGTAAAGCGGCTAAGGAAAGCAGCAGCAGTGATCGAGCCCGCAGCACGGCCACCGATATTGGCCATATCCGCAAAGTTAGATTTCAGCTGTTCTTGGTAATCATCCCACAGCGGCATGCGCCATGTTTTGTCACCAGTTTCACGCGAGGCTTTGATCAAATCATCAGCCAATTGATCGTTAGTGGTAAATAAACCACTCGCCACATGGCCTAGGCCAATAATGATTGCACCGGTCAGTGTGGCGATATCAATCACCAGCTCTGGCTCGTAGCGAGCGACGTAAGTCAGCGCATCGCACAGAATCAAACGGCCTTCGGCGTCGGTATTCAAGATTTCAATCGTTTGGCCGCTCATCGAAGTAACGATATCGCCTGGCTTCACTGCATTGCTGGAAGGCATGTTTTCGCAAGTTGGGATCACGCCCACCACATTGATTGGCAAGCCTTGCTCGGCAATGGCGCGAATCACGCCCATGACCGTGGCTGCGCCGCACATATCAAACTTCATTTCATCCATTTCTGCGCCGGGCTTAAGCGAGATACCACCCGAATCAAAGGTAATACCTTTACCCACCAGCACCACAGGCTTTTCTGATTTCTTGCCGCCTTGGTATTCAAGGCAAATCAGCTTAGGTGGCTCGATACTGCCTTGGGCAACAGAGAGGAATGAGCCCATGCCCAGTGCTTCCATTTCTGGCCTTTCTAGCACGGTGCATTTCATTTTGTAGCTAGCGGCCAATAAGTGAGCGGCATTAGCTAAGTACGTCGGGGTGCAAATATTGCCGGGCAGATTACCCAGATCACGCGTAAGGTTTATGCCGTGGCCAAGAGCCACACCCGCTTGCAAGCCTTGTTCGGCTTTTTCTACTTCAGATTTTTTGCTGACGGCAATATTTACAGCCGTCAAAACTGGGGCGGCTTCTGGCTCAGATTTAAACTGCACAAAACGGTAGCTTTCATAAACGAATGCTTGAGCGATAATCGCAACAGCATCTTTTAAACCGACGGCTTTTGCTGCGCCAATAGCTAAGAAGATATCTGCTGAAATGGATTTGCCTGCAACTAAAGCTTTAGCTACAGCAAGTGCTGCCTTACGTAAGGCATCTGCATTAAGCTTTTGCTCATCACCCAGCTGTACTAATAAAACACGGCGACCTGGCAAGGGAATATATAAAGTGGAGCCAACGCTATCGCCCAATTCATTGCAGGTTTCTGCCAACCAACCGTCTTTGTCCAACCCCGCTGCAAGTGCGACAAGTTGTGTACCAAACACCGGCAGCACTAAACAATCCGCTGCTGTTTTTTCGGGGACAGATAGATTTATGCTAAATTCCATTATTGCTTCCTATTGCTAAGTTTAAAGGCCGCGAAAATTTCGCTCGATTATTTCCTAGTACCCCCGCAAAGTCAAAAACGCCCATGTTGTTTCGCAAAAGCCTAATTCAAGAAATGTCCTGGGTCGCCCTTGGGGCCTTCTTCGTGTTGCTCATGTTAATCATGACGACGCAAATTGTACGCCTGCTCGGCCAAGCCGCCATTGGTGCTCTCGCTAGTTCTGCGGTCTGGGCCATGATGGGCTTTGCTGCTGTTCGCTATTTGCCCATTCTTTTATCACTGATGTTGTTCTTTTCGATATTGGCCGTGTTAACCCGGCTATGGAAAGACCATGAAATGGTGATTTGGTTTGTGAGCGGACGCTCGATCCATAATTTTATTCGCCCCGTGCTCGAGTTTACTCTTCCTGTAGTGATTCTTATTGCACTTTTATCGCTGGTCCTTTCGCCCTGGGCCTTAGAAAAAGGCCAAGAGTACAAAGAAAAATCGCTTTCACGTCAGGAAGTCACTCAGGTCGCCCCCGGCGTATTCAGAGAATCCCCTGCGGCGGATCGGGTTTATTTTGTCGAGAATTTTTCCGGCGGCAATGGCAATAATGTGTTTGTGCAAGTACGCCGCGACGATAAATTAACTGTGATTCTGGCGGAAAAAGGCGGTCTTTATCTCGATAGCGACGGCTCCCGCTGGCTATGGCTAGCCAAGGGCAAGTCTTACGAAGGGCTGCCCGGCACGGCATCCTACGAAATGCTGGAGTTTGAAAATGCAAGGCTGCGTATCGAAGCAGGCGAAAACCCGCGCTCCAGCCCATCCACTCAGGCCACCAGCACCATGGCGCTCTGGAATAGCAGCCTGCCCGAACATAAAGCAGAGCTGGCCTGGCGGTTGGCAATTCCTATTTCTGCCTTGATTTTAAGTCTGGCTGCGATCCCGCTGGCATTTTTTAACCCGCGCGGCGGACGGGCCTCTAACTTATTAGTGGCGGTCTTTTCCTATTTCTTTTATTACAACTGCATCAATATTGCACAGGCTTGGCTTAGCGACGGCAAGGTGCCGGCTATGCTTGGCATGTGGCCGCTGCACGCCGCAGCGCTGTTGATTACACTGGGCCTGTTTGCCTGGCGCAGCAAGTTGCGAGGCCATTGAAATGAGTTTGTTATCTCGCTATTTAATGCGTGAATTATCGCTGTTTATTTTGTTTGCCCTGATCGGCCTGCTTGGCCTTTACACTTTTTTTGATCTCATTGCCGAGCTCACCGATTTGGGCGTTGGCGGCTACCGCCTGAGTGATGCACTGATTTACGTAGCGCTTCGTGCCCCTGCCAATGCTTATGAGCTTTTGCCAATTGCCGTGCTCATTGGCGGCATCTTCGGCCTATCGCATTTATCCGGCTCATCCGAGCTGACGGTGATTCGCGCTTCGGGCGTATCCCTCAAACGTCTCTTGCTCTGGCTTTGCCTGATTGGTGCGTTTTATGGTGTGATTACCCTGCTCTTGGGTGAATACATTGCCCCTGCGGGCAAACGCATGGCCAATCAGCATCGCTTAGCCGCCACGCAATCCATGCTGGTAGGAGATTTCCGATCCGGCGTGTGGATTAAAGATGGCAAGCAAATTGTAAATATCGGCGAGATGCTGCCCGACCTCACCGTAGTGAATGCGCGGATTTATGAATTTGGCAAAACGCTGACTTTAGATCGGGTGATCGAAGGGCATAACGGCCGCTTTCAAAGCAAGGGCAACTGGACGCTGCAAAAAGCCACCATCACCCAGTTTCTGCCAGAGCACGCAGGCGTTGTACTCACAAAACCTGCTGTATTTAACTGGCAAACATCGATCTCCCCTGCCATGCTGGCCGTGCTTTTGGTAGAGCCTGCACAAATGTCGGCCACCTCTTTACTCAGCTATATCGACCACTTAAAGCGCAATAAACAAAAGACTTCCCGCTATGAGCTTGCGCTTTGGGGCAAATTATTTTACCCACTGGCCTGCTTATCTATGGTGCTGATTGCGCTGCCCTTTGCCCAGACTCAAAAACGCAGCAGTAATGCAGGCGTTCGCGTGTTTATCGGCATTGCCTGTGGCTTGGTATTTCACTTTGCCAATCAGATAGTGGTTTATTTGGGCGATTTATATAACTGGCCACCACCGATCGTTGTTGCTATCCCGACTCTGCTGTTTCTATCTGCGGCGGGATTGATGCTATGGCGACAAGAGCGGCGCTAAGAAATAGTCAATTTGTAAAGCCGCTTGCCCATGATCTAGGCAAGCAATCCTCTCGGCACATCAATAGGAGTTTTCCATGCACGTTTTACTGACTGGCGGAGCGGGTTATATTGGCTCGCACACCTATATCGAATTGCTTGCAGCAGGCTTTAAACCGGTTATTTTTGATAACTTTTATAATGCCAAGCCAGAAGTTCTGAATCGCATTGCCACCATCACCGGGCAAACCGCCGAATATGTGGAAGGCGATGTACGCGATGCTGTGGCTTTAAAAGCACTATTTCAGCGCTACGATTTTAGTGCGGTGATTCACTTTGCTGGCCTGAAAGCCGTTGGCGAATCCGTCGAAAAACCGCTGATGTATTACGACAACAATGTGGTGGGCACCCAGCGTCTACTTGAAGCCATGCAAGACGCTGGCGTTAAAAACCTAGTGTTCTCATCCAGCGCCACCGTCTATGGCGACCCGCACGCCGTACCGATTACCGAAGATTTCCCACTATCTGCCACCAATCCTTATGGCCGCTCCAAGCTGATGGTTGAAGATATCGTCCGCGATATTTTCAAGGCGGATGCCAGCTGGAATTTTGCCCTGCTGCGTTATTTCAACCCGGTGGGCGCGCATATTTCTGGCCTGATTGGTGAAGACCCACAGGGCATTCCAAACAATCTGATGCCTTTTGTAGCCCAGGTCGCCGTAGGCAAGCGCGAAAAACTATCCGTGTTTGGCAACGACTATCCAACGTCTGATGGCACGGGCGTGCGCGATTATATCCATGTGGTTGATCTGGCTCGTGGCCACGTTAAAGCCCTGCAAAAGCTGGCAACAGCCCCAGGCCTTGTGACCGTAAACCTCGGTACGGGTGTCGGTTATTCAGTGCTGGATATGGTTAAAGCCTTTGAAAAAGCCTCGGGCAAAGCCGTGCCATACCAAATTGTGCCGCGCCGTGCAGGGGACATCGCCGCCTGCTACGCCAACCCTGCATCAGCGCTCGCCGTGTTGGGCTGGAAAGCGGAAAAAACGCTGGACGATATGTGCCAGGATGGCTGGAAATGGCAGAGCCAAAATCCGAATGGGTTTAATTAAATAAGATGGCAATCACCGCTTTAAAAACGCGGCTCAAGTAAACAGCCAGCTTAAGCAAAGGCGCATTTTAATGCGCCTTTGCTGTTTTCAACTTCTTGAGCCGCAGCTATTTATTTTGCCCATGCAACATCTCATTCACAAGCAAGTCTTAAATCTTGTGTAATTTAATATATATGTTAAATTAAGCATCAATCTACCTTAGTTCAGGCGTTGTCATGAAGATGCCTTCATTATCACAGCGCAATGATCAAAAAAACGCTTAAGAAGTCAGCATCTATGCATATCAATGACCCAGCCGTCTTACAGCGCACCACCGCACTTAGCTATCGTAATGCCCATAGCGGGCAAATCATTGGCATCATTGCGGCCTGTCTTTTATTTATTGCCCACCGGGAAGATCATTCACTCTATATTTTGAGTACCTGGTTATTTCTCACCTGCGGCTTGGCTCTATTTCGCCTCTCTGTTTTCAAAAAATATCAGCAAAACTCAGCAGCACATCACTTTACTTACTGGCGACGCATTCACTTATTTGGCGTAGCGGCCACAGGGCTGGTTTGGTGCGCTGGTGGCGTGTATTTCATGCTCACCAGCAGCATTTTGCTCAAAATGTTTACTGCCTTTGTGTTCTCTGGGCTAGTAGTGGGATCTTTGCCTATTTTAGGCCCTATGATTCCGGCGATGCGTATCTATGCATTTTTAATGATGCTGCCTATCTTAATTAATGCCAGCGTTAAACCTACTCAAATGGATCTCACTTTGGGTGGAATGAATCTATTCTTTTTTTTAACCCTGATGAAAAGCGCCCGCTCCTATCACGATACAATTGTAGAAAGCCTGATTTTAGAATTAGATCAAACCCGCCTTGCAGAAGACCTCGTCAAAGCAAGAAATGACGCCGAATTAGCCGATCGGGCCAAAAGTGAATTTATCGCCAATGTCAGCCATGAAATCAGAACGCCAATGAATGGCATTTTAGGTATGGCGCATTTACTACAGCAAAGCCATTTATCTCCATCACAAAAAGAAACAGTAAATGTTATTTGTAACTCGGCCGATTTACTTTTAGCGCTCGTCAATGACGTGCTCGATTTATCAAAAATAGAAGCCAATTGCCTTATTATTGCCGAACAGCCTGTTGATCTATCTGCCCTACTCAATGAAGTTCAACAAATGTTCAATCTAATCGCAAGCGATAAAGGTTTAAACCTGATTGTTGATTACCAAGGAGAAGCCAATATCATCATCTTAAGTGATGGATTACGCTTGCGACAGGTGTTAGTCAACTTATTAGGTAATGCGATTAAATTTACCAATCAAGGGCAAGTCACGCTCAAAATAAAATCAACATTAATTCAGAATAAATACAGTCTGGATATTGCCGTCATTGATACTGGCATTGGCATACCGGCAGATAGGTTGCCCTATATCTTTGAAGCTTTTGTGCAAGCAGATGGCTCATCTACCCGAGAATATAGCGGCACAGGTCTAGGCTTAACCATTGCCCGCCGCTTAGTCAGCGCAATGGGTGGTGAATTAATCGCACAAAGCGAGCCAACAATTGGCTCTCAATTTAAATTTACACTGCACTGCCCCAAAGGGCTTATGCCAAAATCAAATACGGTGATTGTAGAGAACAATACCCAGCCGCGTAAATTGCGTGTGCTATTGGCGGAAGATAATCCAACTAATCGCTTAGTAGCTACCCGTTTATTAGAAAATGATGGGCACACCGTATTTAGCGCAGAAAATGGCCAATTAGCCTTAGATTTTCTTGCTAAAGAACAAGTTGATTTAGTTTTAATGGATATGCAAATGCCGGAAATGGATGGCTTAGAAGCCACCCGCAGCATTCGCGCCCAAGAGAAAGCCAACCCCGCCATCAAACGCCTGCCGATTATGGCGTTAACGGCGAATGCCTTAGAAGAAGACCGGCAATTATGTATTAATGCAGGTATGGATTTATTTTTAACCAAACCATTACGGCCCGCTTTATTAAAACAAGCTTTAGCAGAATTGATGGAAGCCACTTAAGGTGGGAAAGTTTCTATGCTCAAGCTTTCTCACCGCGTGGGCATAAAACCTGCCCACCCTACATTAATTTTACAAAGTCTTTATTTAGGCGACGTTTTATCGGAAAACCCCAAAAATGCTTTCCTCCGTATTCCCTATGATCTCCGTATTTCAATATTTAGGTTTCGCTGCAAAACATCAGCTTCAATCACCTAAGCCTTACTCGCTATAACTCGCCAGCTGTTGCAAGGTATCAAACATTTGCTGCAATTCTTGCGGGATGGCCTCTGCGCCAGCAATTTCGGCAGCTTCGGCTATTTCTAGCGCCATGCCGGGTTTGGAGTGATAGCGCAATGCGCGCTGGATAATTTCTTCATCGGGGCGAGGCGGTGCGGCATCCATTGCGGCTTGGTGCCAATGATTAAGCGGGCCACGAGGTTTAGCGGCGTTGCGGTAAGTATCAGCAAAACCGTTATCCCACAGATAATGCTCAATATCGCGGCTTGTGATGGCGGTGATATGCAGCGCATCGGGCCTATCGTTGAGCAGGCTTCTGGCCTTGGCAATATAACGCTGGCCCGCCTCGTCGCCATCGGCAATCAAATGCCAGACTATCCCTAGGCGATCGGCAAATTTAATCAGCGGGGTTAAGCCTGCCTGAGCAAATTCAACGCAGCGAATGCCCTCCATAGGGAAATTCACGCCGTAAATCCGCGCCAGCTCAGGCATCAGCCAAAATTCGGTTTCGCCCTCCACCAGCAGCCAAACTCGGGCAAACATGCTGCTGGCGCGATTAGCACGAATATGAAACGCCACTTTGCGTGCGTCGCTGGCCGATAAAGCTTGCTCCCCCACCTGATAAACGTGTACATGCTGATGACGGCGCACCAGACGGCGTAAGGCTTGATGCGGAAAACTCGCCAGCAGATCGCCATGATTGGTGGTAATCAGTTTTTGCAGCGGCAATTGCTCGATCAGCCCCCACATCATCGCCAGCTGAATCGGGTGTAAATGCGTTTCAGGGTCTTCCATCAATAAAATTGGATGCGCGCCCTGCTGCAAAGGTAAATCGCCGCGAGCATTAATCAGCGCACCCAGCAGCATCAACAGTGCCACCCGCCGCTGGCTAGACCCAGCCCGCCCTGCAATATCCAGCAGGCTGTCATCATCGCGTAAATTAAATGGCGTGCTGGCAATTTGCTTGGCAAGGCGCTGAAGGGGCACGGGTGCTTGCAGTAGCTCTGCATGCTCAGAAAGAAACTGCTCAACCGCATCCAGACCTTGCGTCAGCTCCTGCGGGTGCAACTGATGCGGCAGAGTAAGGATGCGCTCGAATACGGCCCGCACTGCGGCGGATGCAGGCTGCGGCGGATCATCACTGCGGTTTTTTTGTGCAAGACGTGGGTGCTCTAACCAATCGGTGAGCTGCATATCGCGAAAGCGCAGCACGGGATGATGACGAATCAGCAACACCGCCAGCTCATCGCTCGCTGCGTGCTGCCGCTCCGCACCCTGTGCATCAATAAAGCTGCGGTGGCTGCGCACCTCGCCATGACCATAACGTTCGGCCGAGAAACGCAATGCCAGCCACCGCCTACCTTCATCATCCTGCCAGCTTAAATCCTGCAAAGCGGGGTCGGGCAGCGGCTCGTCGCTTCCTCCACAGAAAAACAGCGTGATATTTAAACGCCGCGCAATCGTCGCCCGGGTATTGGCCACGCGGTGAAAATCTTCATGGGTAAACAGCACATCCAGCGGCACCGCCTCGCTCAGGCAGCGAGTCAGCGCAGTGATCAGGCTGGTCTTACCCCAGTTGTTTTCGCCAAACAGCGCGGTGCGTTCGCGCTCCAAGCTTAAATCAATCTGGCTGATGCCCCGAAAATTGGTGATTTGTAAGCGTAATAAATGCATTATCTGCTTCCAACTGATACTTTTATGAAAGCCTACACCAAGTTGTAGCAGCCTGTCGGACTTAGGGCTGATCTACTGCGGAAAAGCCGGATTTGGCCATATTTCATGCATTTTTTCGTTAAATAGCCACGCTTGGGTTTAATCACCACCAACCCGCCTCAAAAATGCATATTGCTGTCTCAAACCGGTCTTTCCCTCGCTACGATCACCTAAGTCCAACAGGCTGCTAGCCTGCTGATTCTAAATATTGTGAGTGTCGTATTGCCACGCATGAGCACCACGCCGCGCCCACCTGTCTGCGGTACAATCTCTGCCCCCGCATCCAGAAACAAATCATGTCGCCAGACTCCCGCCTAAAATCCAATATCTTTGCCCTCTATGCTGTGCAGGGGCTCAATTACTTGGTGTCTTTTGTTACCTTTCCTTTCCTGCTGGTGCAATTAGGTACGGAAGGCTTTGGGGTGATGAATTTTGCTTTTGCCTCTATCCAGTACGGCGTATTGCTGACTGATTTTGGTTTTAATTTATCAGCGGTGCGTGATGTGGCGCAGGCTAGAGATAATCCAAAAGAAGCGGCGCGGATTTTCTGGCGGGTAACTTGGGCGAAGACGCTACTGATGGTGGCATCCAGCCTTATTTTACTGGTACTGACTTTTGCGCTGGGTAGTTGGCAAGAGCATGCCAGTATCTTTTTGTGGAGCCAGCTGTATATCGTCAGCTCGGTGCTCTTTCCAATTTGGTATTTCCAAGGCCAAGAGAAGCTTCAGCTTGCAGCAGGCTTAATGGTATTGGCCCGTGCCTTAACGCTGGGCTTTTTATTGCTATGGGTAAGCGGGCCGCAAGACCTAGCGCTGGCAGTGATTTTGCAGGCCACGCCACAAATTTTAGCCGGCTTGCTATGGTGGTTTACCGGTTGGGGTGTGCCAAAACCAGAGTGGGTACGCGTGCAATGGCACGAGCTAAAAGGTGCGCTGCGCGCAAGCTGGCCATTTTTCCTTTCGGCCATTTCCACCAGTCTTTACACCACCTCCACCACCGTTTTACTTGGGATGTTTGCCGCGCCGCTGCAAGTTGGCTTATTTGCGGCCGCCAATAAGCTGGTCTATATCGCCCAAGGCCTCATTGGCCCTCTGGTGCAAGCCACGTATCCGCGTATTGCCCAGCTGGCGGTGAACGATAAACCCGCAGCGATCCAACTGATCAAAAAAGCCTTTCGAATTCAAGCAACGGTGGGCTTGGTGATGACGCTCGCGCTGATGCTATTTTTACCGCTATTTACCCCACTTTGTGTACAACTATTTGGCCCAGACTTTGGCTTATCCCGTGCACTTTTGGCGCTCAATAACTCACAAGATGTGATGATCTGGCTGTCCCCCGTCATTTTACTCGGTGCTTTGTCTGTTGTTTATGGTCAGCAAACCCTGCTGGTATTTGGCTTTGAGCGCTATTTCAGCCGGGTGCTGGTGGCGGCAGGTTTACTGAATGTGGCTTTAATGTGCTGGTGGATACCGGGTTCTACCCAAGGTGGCTTACGCGCGGCACAAAGCGTGCTGACTGTTGAAGCCTTTATTGTGCTGGCGTTTTGGTGGCAAGCCCGAAAAATCCATGCGGAGCATGGTTTAAACCTTGGGAAAAATGAATAAAAACGAGTATGCCCTGTGCAAAACCCAAATCTTGAACCACGGAGGAAAAGGAGAACACGGAGGGCCACGGAGAAAAGCATAAAGGTTTTCTGCGTGAAACTCCGTGTTCTCTAGGGCCTCCGTGGTTCAAGATCTGGGTTTTATGCTAACGATGGATCTTCCACAGCCAGTGCACAGGCCAGCAATGTACGCATCAAATGTATTGAGATCAAAATGAGTTCTTCCCCTAAAGTCAGCTTTGTTCTGCCCTGCTATAACTCAGCGGCGTATTTACAAGAGACGCTGGATTCAATCAGCGGCCAGAGTTTTACCGACTTTGAATGCATCGCCGTAGACGATGGCTCGAACGACGCCACACTGGCGATTTTGCAGGCGCACGCGGTAAAAGATGCGCGCTTCTCCATTATCACGCGTGAAAATCGCGGCCTGATTGCTACGCTTAACGAAGCGATTGCCCAAGCCCAAGGCGAGTGGATTGCCCGCATAGATGCCGATGATATTTGCGATCCGCAGCGAATTGAAAAACAACTCCAACGCCTAAATGAGACCCAAGCCGATGTATGTGGCAGCTGGATTCGTTTTTTTGGCGACAAAAGCGGCGAGTGGATGACGCCCTCAGAGGATGGAGCCATCAAGGCCATGCTGCTGTTTAACTCGGCCTTTGCCCACCCCAGCGTGATTGCCCGCACGGCGCTGCTCAAAGCGCATCCTTATTCGCCGTATGCGGTGCATGCCGAAGATTACGCGCTGTGGTGCGAGCTGGCGCAAGCAGGAGCCACCTTTACCGCCGTGCCTGAAGTACTGCTGCAGTATCGCTGCCACGCTGGACAAATCACCCAAAGTAAGAAGGACGAGCTGCGGGCCACTGCGCATATTATCCGCAGCAAATACGCCCGCTTCGCCCTGCCCGCCGCCATGCAAAAACACGCGGACCGCTTTGTAGAGCTAGCCGAACCCGCCCGCCAGCTTAGCCGTGCCGAATTTGACTGGATGTGCGATTTTTACCTGCAACTGGCAGAAAACAGGCCAAAAAGCCGCAGCCCATTGGGCGAGGTATGGGTCGATACGCTACAACGTACCTCTGGGGTGAATCTATTTCTGCTGGGCAAAGTTAAAGCCCTAAACCAAGCCCTGCCACCACCTGCCAGCGAAATGAGCAAACTAAAACGCCAAAAAATCCGCTGCTTGATAGGCGATAGGGCTTGGCAGCTGATTAAAAAACTTAAATCCTAAGAGAAGAACCTAAGGTCTGTAGACACAGAGATAAATGAGAACACAAAGAACACAGAGAAAACCTTAAAAATTGAATCGCAGCCTAGTTTTATGTTTTCTCTGTGTTCTGCTTTTTATCTCTGTGTGCTCTGTGTCTACAGACCTTTTTTTGAGGCCGTCATGAAAATTGTATTTTTTGTCCGTGATCTGGGCCTGGGTGGCGTGGAGCGTTGTGTGGCCTTGGTGTCTGAAGGGCTAATTGCCCGTGGCTGTGAAGTCAGCATTGTAATGCTGGGTGGCAATCGCAATCTGTGGGCGGCACGTACCGGCTCGGCCAAGGTCATCGATTTATCGGAAACTTGGCAGGGCAAAAAACCTTGGACTTGGCTGGCAGGCTGGCGCGCGGCGAGGCAGCAGATTAAAGACGCCGATATATTGATTGCCGCCACTTTTTTGATGCCACTCTATATGGCGTATGCCGTAAGTCGTGGCTTAAAGACGCGAGTGATTGGGTGGGTGCATGGGCCGCTGTTTGAGCTGGACCAATTCGCCACAATGAACCCGATTCACCGCAAAGCTTGCCAATATATCTACCGGCGCTTAAATGAATTGGTGTTTGTTTCCGAGCACGCAAGGGATTCGCTGGCGCGATGGCTAAAACAGCCGATCGGCGATGGCTGGCAAGTTTTGCCTAATTTTGTAGACGAAGAGCAGCCCAAAGTTTATCCAGACAAACCAGCCAGCCACACCTTGCAGCTGCTATTCGTGGGTCGTATTGCCGTAGAAAAACAGCCCCATCTATGGCTAGAAACTTTAGAGTGCCTGAATAAAAAAGGCATCCATGCCAAGCTCACCGTAGTGGGCGACGGCCCGCTGGAAGACTGGCTTAAAAACACCAGCAAAGCGAGGCAGCTCGATAAGCAAATCAGCTTTGCAGGGCACCAAAGCAATGTGGGCGATTACCTCAACGCTGCCGATGTGCTGCTGCTGACTTCCAGCTTTGAAGGCTGCCCGCTGGTGGTGCTAGAAGCCATGCCGCTAGGATTAGTCGTGGCATCCACCAATGCGGGCGGGGTTTATGAGCTGTTTGGCAAAAGACGTAGCGAGTTTGTCGTCGAAACAGCCAGCGGGGAAGCCTTAGCAGAACTCATCGCCAAACAACGCCGCCCCGAGCTATCCATATGGCTGAAACAGCGGGCAAAACATTATTCATCCGAGCAGATCCTGCAACAATGGATGACGCTTTGCCTTGCTCCACCCACAATAAACCTGAAGTCTGTGGACACAGAGAACACGGAGTTGTAAGGCAGAACACAGAGAAAACAAGGGGTCAAGCTGAGCTATTTTGTCATTCCCGAATGCTGTTATCGGGAATCCAGTGGCGCGATGGATCCCCGACAAAAACACTCGGGGATGACGGTTTGGAAGCTTGTTGAAAAGTTAAAACGATGACACGGCCAGCTCTGGGTGGTATTTCTCTGCGAAACGCTGAGTTCTCATCAGAAACAAAATAGGTGTAGGGCGGGTGAAACCCGCGTATTTTTCAGCATCGCTCGCGGGTTTCACCCGCCCTACGAAAAACATTTCGCTTAAGTTGATAGGATTGGGTTTCTCCCGCCCTAAATTTATGATTTTCAAGAAAAGAGATTGTTATGCTTAGCTACCGCCACGCTTTTCACGCAGGCAACCATGCCGATGTGCTGAAGCACTATATTCAAACGCAAATTTTGTCGTACTTTAATCAAAAAGATAAATCCTACTGGTATATCGACACGCATTCTGGCGCGGGGGTTTACTCGCTGCGGGAAGGCTACGCAACTAAAAATGCCGAGTTTGAAAGCGGCATCGCTCGCCTGTGGGAACGGGATGATTTGCCTGAATCCATCGCCGAATATGTGGATGTGGTGAAGGCACTTAATCCTGATGGCAAGCTGACGCTTTATCCTGGCTCACCCTATGTGGCCGATCAGCTACTGCGCCCGACCGATCGCTTACGCCTATTTGAGCTGCACAGCTCGGATAGCAAAATTCTAAAAGAGAATTTCGCCGAGGCAGGCCGCCGTGTAGCGGTGATTGCAGGCGATGGTTTTGCGGGGATTAAAGCCGTGCTGCCTCCGCCACCGCGCCGTGGTGTCACGCTGATTGATCCACCTTATGAAGACAAAAACGATTACGACTATGTGATCGATATGCTGCACGAGGCGCTTAGCCGCTTTGCTACCGGCACCTACGCCATCTGGTATCCGCAGCTGCAACGTGCAGAATCTAAACAACTGCCAGAAGAGCTAAAAAAACTGGACGTCAACAGCTGGCTGCATGTGGCGCTAAGTGTGCAAAGTCCGTCAGCAGACGGCTTTGGCATGCACGGCAGCGGCATGTTTATTTTGAATCCACCTTGGACTCTGGCTGCGACACTTAGAGAAACCATGCCTTACTTGGTAAAAATCCTCGGACAAGGCAAAGGCGCAAAGTATATTTTGGAAGAAAAAGCCGCCTAATCTTAGGGTGGACACGCCTTTGTGCCCACGCGTCATTGCCTTATCGTTTTTTGAGCTGGCCCCGCGTGGGCAAGATAAAACACCTTGCCCACCCTACATTCCCAACAAACAAATAAGAATCATTATCAATACAAAAATACAAGAAGCAATATATAATTAATCTCACAAACCCGCAGAGCAATCTCCATGGCCATTCGTATCGAAGATCTAGAGCCGCTCAGAGATTACCTCTATCGTTTTGCGCTCTTTCAATTACAACACAGCAACAGTGCCGAGGATGTCGTGCAGGAAACTCTGCTAGCTGCTCTGGAAAAACCCGACTCCTACGGTGGACAGTCGTCGCTAAAAACTTGGCTTACCGGTATTTTAAAATTCAAAATTATCGATACCCAGCGTCGTATCTACCGTGATCCTCTGCTGATATCTACCATCGAAGGGGAAGAAGACAGCAGCGATTTTGATGTGCTGTTTAATAAAACCGGCCACTGGGGCTCTGACGCGCCAAGGCGCTGGGAAAAACCCGATGCCAGCCTGGAAGACAAACAATTTTGGGCAGTTTATGCCCAGTGCAGCCAGCTTATGCCGCGCCGCACCGCCATGGTTTTTGCCATGCGTGAAGAATTAGGCTTAGAGATTGAGCAAATTTGTCAGCAATTAGAGATCACCGCGACTAATTGTTCAGCCATGCTCTATCGTGCCCGAATGAGTTTGCGCCTCTGTTTAGAAAAAAACTGGTTTGGGAACTCACCATGATGAACTGCCGGCAAGCTTCTATTTTGCTCTCTGCTCAACAAGATGGGCCGCTGACACTTAGCCAGCGGAATCGCTTACGTTTGCATTTATTTTTTTGTAAAAACTGTCGAAATTTCAATCGCCAGCTACACTTTATGCGGGAAGCCGCCCGTGCGCCTGCGCACTGGGAATAGACCAGACAGATTTATTTTTAAATAATTTGTCATAAACAAATGATCTCTGCGACAAAGTATCCAGGTGTCCTACACCGTAAGCAACTCATCCGACTTAACCAAGGAGCTATACCGATGAAAACGTCCCTGATGCTATCTTCCGCCCTTGCCGCCGTCATTGGCTGCGCCTCAGTTGGCAACGCCATTGCCGGGCCAAGCGCAGAAGAAATGAAAAGCATGGAAAAATGCTACGGCGTTGCGAAAGCAGGCCAGAACGACTGTGCTGCCAATGGCCATGCTTGCGCAGGCCAAGCCGCTAAAGATATGGATAAATCCGAATGGAAAGCCGTTAAAAAAGGAACGTGTGAAAAAATGCACGGCTCCCTGATGGCCCCAAAGCCTTAAGCTGATTCAATAAAGGCCACATCATGACCACACTTCCCACTCAAGCAGGCCTTGGCCTTCGGTCTCCACACTTGGCCGAAGTCCTTGCCACACGTCCCAACGTGGCTTGGTGGGAAGTGCATAGTGAGAACTACTTTGGCGGCGGGGCAGCCCCTGCCACCTTAGAAAAAATCCGCCGCGATTACCCCATCAGCCTGCACGGCGTTGGCCTTGGCCTAGGTAATGCCGAGCCACCCGATGCTCAGCATTTATCCCAATTGGCAGACTTAGCCGAGCGCATCCAGCCCGCCGCAATATCTGAGCATCTGGCATGGAATCGCTATGGCGATATTTGGTTTAATGATCTCTTGCCTGTGCCCCGCTATGCCGGAGCAATTGACACCCTTTGCACACATATTGATCTGGTGCAAAGCCGCTTAAAACGCATCATCTTGCTAGAAAATGTCTCCAGCTATATTGCCTTTAGCGACGAAACGCTCAGCGAAGCCGAGCTACTCGCCGAGCTGGTTGCCCGCACAGGCTGCGGCCTGCTGCTGGACGTCAACAATATGCATGTGAATCAGCTCAATCATGGCATTGATGCCAGGCAAGAAATCGCCCGTTTACCCTTACACCGCGTTGCTGAAATCCATGTCGCTGGGTTTGAATATTGCGAAGGCTTAGTGATCGACACCCACGGTGCGCCCGTTTGCGATGCCGTTTGGAAGCTGCTCGAAGATACCCTCAAGCTCACCGGCCCCAAGCCTGTTTTACTAGAGCGAGACACCAATTTGCCCTTGCTCAGTGGCTTGCTGGAAGAGTACAACACCTTGCAAAGCCATCTTGCCAAGCAAGAGATCACCCAATACGCCGGTGCATTAGCATGAACTACGCCAATGCTTTAAAAGACTTTAGCCAGATATTTAAAAAACCTCATCACCAGCCCAAATATATACAAACCGGCAGCCTGCCATTTTTAGATATCTATCGCAATAATGTGTTAGCTAATCGCAGCGCGAATCTTGCCAATACTTATCCCACCGTTATGCAATTAGTAGGAGAAGAATTTTTTAGCGCGATGGCCCGCGTCTTTGTTGAAAACAGTGAATCACACTCAGGCAATTTGCATCATGATGGTGAAAGTTTTCCTGATTTCTTAAATACATTTCCCCACGTCAGCGATCTACCTTATTTAAGCGATATGGCAAAGCTGGATTGGGCGATTCATTTGGCGCATTACAGTGCAGATTGCAATAGTATCGCCATAGAAACGCTCGCCTCTTATACGCCGGAACAATTCGGGAAATTAAGCCTTATTCTCCACCCTGCCGTAGCCATTGTTAAATCGTCCGCATGGCCTATTTACCAAATATTAATGATGCATCACGGAGCCAGCCCTGCTGATTTAAATGCAGGGGGTGAACAAGTCTGGGTATGGCGCGATCATTGGCAATTACTCTCCATCAGCGATGCGCTCTTTTTAGAAAGCCTGTTAAATAGCCAAAATATAGAAAGCGCCATGCGGGCCACAGCAGATGATGAATACGATGCAGGGCCTGTTTTAATTCAGCTATTTAGCCGTGGTTTGGTTTGCCAGATTAATTAATGATTAGGACGGCTAAAACCGCTCCTACGTTGTAGTATTTATAGGGTGTACAACGACGAAGTCGTTGCGCACCAAGAAACGGTGCGCAAGAAAAACGACTTGCACACCCTATATAAAACCAAACTTTATTTTGATCCTAAGCGGATAGGATAGCGGTGAAGCCAGCCATTTCCCCCAGCATAAAAACGATACATCACATTTCATTTCCATCTGTTTAATAGGTGATCGCCATGAAAAAAATACTCTGCAAACTCTACTCTGGCTATCGCTGTGCCGAATCATTAGGTATGCAATATCTAAGCCCGATATTTAATCTTGGATTACGGGTTTATTTAGCCCAAGTTTTCTTTTTATCTGGCCTGACTAAAATACGCAATTGGGATAGCACTTTATTTTTATTTAATTTCGAATACCAAGTACCGCTTATTCCACCAGAAATAGCCGCCATTATGGCGACGGGTGGTGAATTAATCCTGCCTGTATTACTGATCAGCGGCACGCTTGGCCGATTTGCTGCAGTAGGATTATTTATTCTGAATGCCGTAGCCGTGATTTCTTATCCTGCTCTGCCGCCTATTGCAGTAAAAGATCATTACTTATGGGGCGCTTTATTAGCCGTGCTCGCTATTTATGGCGCGGGAAAATGGTCGATAGATGAATGGCTTAATCGCTGCTGCAGGACGGACAAGACTAAACCTTAGAATCCTAAGTAATAATGTTATCCCTAGGGCGGGTGCAACCCCATATGCGCTAACCAAAGTCAAAAAGATCTTTTTAGTGCCTTCGGCACGTTGATTTTGGAGCGGTTGGCCACCGCGGGGGCCTTCCTTTCTTGCGCGGCCAAGAAACGAAACCAAGCCGCAACCTCAAAGACACAAAAGCCCCTCACTGCGGACAGTGGCGTTGTGTCAACTCGCTTCGCTCAAACACGAATTGACGACTACCCCCCCCCCCGCTTGTTCCTCGTGTCGCGGCTTCAGGGGGATTTAAGCCCCATGCCGAGAGCGTGGACATAGTGTTTTTTCGTGGTTTGCTAATTCAAAATCAATTTGGTTAGCGCGCATGGGGTGCAACCCGCGAGCAATGCTGAAAAGAACGCGGCTTGCGCCCAACTACATCGAGCCTATCGATTTACGCAGGCGATGATGGGCCAGCATAAAGAACACGGCGGCAATCGCCACAATCGCCAGCATCTGCGGCCAAACCACGGTGAGATTCGCTGCCCGAAATAAAATCGCCTGAGATAAAGACACAAAGTGCACGGTGGGCGTAAACGACATAATCCATTGCACCATTTCTGGCATGCTTTCACGCGGGGTCACTGCACCGGATAACATTTGCAGCGGCAACAGCACTAAAATTGCCAGTAAACCAAATTGCGGCATTGTGCGTGCCAGTGTTCCCATAAAAATGCCGATCGATGAAGTGGCAAATAAATAGAGCAGCGTGCCCAGCGCAAATAAAAGACCAGAGCCATTGACCGTTACATCCAGTACGCCTTTCACCATAATCTGCAAGGCAAAAATAGAGGCAATCAGCACCACGGCCGCCATCGACCACACCTTAGAAAGCATGATTTCAAGCGGGGTAATGGGCATCACCAATAAATGCTCGATAGTGCCATGCTCGCGCTCACGAATCAGCGCGGCCCCGCTTAAAATAATAGATAACAGAGTGACATTATTAATAATCGCGGTGATGCTGCCAAACCAAGCCGAATGCAAATTGGGATTAGACAAGACATGAATCACCTGCTCGGCAGGCTGAATGGATGCACTTGGCTTATCTCTTGATGCAAAGTTTTTAGCCTCATCATTTAAAATTTTCTGAATATAAGCCGAGCCTATCAGCGCCTGACTTTGCCGGGTGGCATCTACATTTAATTGCAGCGCCGGAATACGCCCCGCCATCACATCCCGTTGAAAATTAGGGGGAATATTTAAAACAAAGGTATCTCTGCCCGAATCCAGCCCCTGATCGACTTCATCCAAAGAAAGCAAAATAGGCGGTCTAAAATATGGCGGCTGCATGGCATCGATTAAACGCCGCGATAATTGCGATTGATCTTCATCCACCACAGCAATTGCAGCATGATTAAGCGAATCGGGCTTTGCACGGGCATCTAAATAAATCGAGGCCGTAAACATAAAGGCAATCATCACCAGCATGGCAATATCATGAAACAAGCTGCGAAACTCTTTTAGCCCAAGGTGAAAAATATTACTCAGATGTGTATTAAATTTATTCATTTTTGCACCTATTTCCCCTGCTTTTTCAATAGCAACACAGAAGCCAGCGTGAGCGCTGGAATGATGAGCATCAATGAAAAGAAAGCGCTGCTTAATTCAGTAAATCCAAGCCCTTTGGAAAAAGTGCCGCTGCTAATGGTTAAATAATACGAGGTTGGATAAATCTTCCCTAT
Source organism: Iodobacter arcticus (assembly GCF_042664895.1). Classification (NCBI taxonomy): domain Bacteria; kingdom Pseudomonadati; phylum Pseudomonadota; class Betaproteobacteria; order Neisseriales; family Chitinibacteraceae; genus Iodobacter; species Iodobacter arcticus. The sequence goes on along the minus strand of NZ_JBHTBQ010000014.1, from coordinate 299,988 downwards.
CCATCCCCCCAAGCCTTGTAATGAAGAAATAGGATCGATCATGCCGGAATATTGAATCGCCGGAATCATCGTGCCTATCGTTGCCACCGCAATCGCTGCAACCTGACTATTGGTCATGGTTGACGCCAATAAGCCCAAACCTGTTGCGGCAGTTACATATAAAAAAGTAGCGACCAGCAAGGTGATAAAGCTGCCTGTAAATGGCACTTGAAATAACGTAATCGCCAGCAGAAACATGAAAATAAAACTAATCAGCGATAATAAGATATAGGGCAATTGCTTGCCTAATAGGAATTCCAGCTTGGTTACAGGCGTGGTGTAAACATTCATAATTGAGCCTAATTCTTTTTCCCTAACCACGCCCAGTGCCATCAACATCGCCGGAATAAACACCAGCATCAGCGGAATCACCTTAGGCACCATCGCCACCAAGCTACGTAGCTCTGGGTTGTAAAGAAAACGCACTTGAATATCTGCTAAGGCTTTTGGCGCTTGGCCTGTTACGCTCATTGCCCAATCACTCAGCGTGCTTAAATGCATCGCTTGCACATAGCCTTTTACCGTTTCGGCCCGCATGGGCATCGCGCCATCGATCCACACGCCTACTTCCGGCTTCGCGCCATTGGCTAAATCACGGCCAAAATTGGGGGGAATATTGATCGCCAAGGCCAACTCGCCCGAGCGCATCCTTTCACTGATTTCTGCATGATTTTGCAAAGCAGGCCGCTCAATAAAATAGCGTGAGCCTGCAATTCGCAAGGCATAATCTTGGCTGGCTTCGCTGTGATCTTGATCTAGCACCGCAAAATTCAGGTTTTCCACATCCATGCTAATTCCGTAGCCCATCACCAGCATCAGCAGCAAAGAGCCGATCAGGGCCATCGTCAGCCGGATAGGATCACGCCGCAGCTCAAGCGATTCACGCGCGCTATAGCAAAGCAGGCGACCAAGGCTAAAACGAGGTGGCGTCTCACGGCTGGCGGGGGAATCTTTGGCAGGAGCAGCTTCATCCGCGCTTGCAGGTTTATCCGCTGTGGCAGGTTTTGCTTCTGTGGCGGGTGTCGATTTATCTGTTTTATCTGCCTCAGTTGCTTCTTCCAGATAGCCAATAAAGGCTTCTTCCAGATTTTTTGCTTTACGCTTTTCTACCAACTCTGCGGGGCTGCCGCTATCGAGCACCTTGCCTGCGTGCATCATCGAGATTCGATCGCAGCGCTGTGCCTCATTCATAAAGTGGGTAGAGATAAAAATCGTCACGCCATCTTTACGCGCCAGATCGATCATCAAAGCCCAAAACTGATCGCGCGCCACGGGGTCTACACCCGAAGTGGGCTCATCCAAAATCAAGACATCGGGTTTATGCAATACCGCCACAGCCAGTTGCAGGCGCTGGCGTATGCCCAGCGGCAAGTCTTCCGGAAACTGCTTAAGCACCGATTTCAAACCAAAATGCTCGGTGAGCTCTGCCAGCCGGTCGGCCACTTCGTCCTCTGGCAGATGAAATAATTTGGCGTGTAAATCCAAGTTTTTTTCAACTGTCAGCTCGCTATACAGCGAGAAGGCTTGCGACATATAGCCCACGCGGCGGCGGGTTTCGATATTGCTCGCATCGATGGGCTGGCCTAATAAGCTGGCCGTGCCTTTGGTCGGTGGCAGCAGACCGGTGAGCATTTTCATCGTGGTTGATTTGCCACAGCCATTCGAGCCCAAAAAACCAAAAATCTCGCCTTTCTCCACTTGCAGCGTGACATCATCCACGGCAATAAAATCACCAAAGCGCATTTGCAAGCCTTTGGCATCAATCACAACCTCATCCATGCCTTCGGGGCGAGGCGGGATTTTTAATGCCTCATGCCCTTGGCGTTTTTCTTCGGGCAGCATGGCCAAAAAGGCTTCTTCTAACGTAGATTTCTTCGTTTTCTCTTTCAGCTCGGCAGGGCTGCCCGTGCCCAAAACCTTGCCATCATCCACTGCCACCAGCCAATCATATTGCTCTGCTTCCTCCATATACGCCGTCGCTACCATCACGCTCATACTGGGGCGACGCTCACGGATTTCGGTGATCAGCTCCCAAAATTGGCGGCGGGATAAAGGATCAACACCGGTAGTGGGCTCATCCAGAATCAATAAATCGGGATCATGAATTAATGCGCAGCAAAGCCCTAGCTTTTGTTTCATACCGCCAGATAGTTTTTGCGCCGGGCGATCAGAAAATTCAGTTAAGCCTGTGCTAGCCAGTAGTTTTTCAATTCGCTGCTTGCGCTCACTACGGGATTGCCCAAATAGGTGGCCAAAGAAATCAATATTTTCAAAGACCGATAAAGTGGGGTAAAGATTTTTCCCCAAACCCTGCGGCATATAGGCAATTCGGCTGCATACATCGCGCCGATGGCTGGCGCTGCGCATATCGCCGCCCAATACTTCTACACTGCCCTGCTGAATTTTGCGTGCGCCAGCAATCAGCCCCAGCCATGTTGATTTGCCCACACCATCCGGGCCAATCAAGCCAACCATGCAGCCCGATGGCACATCTAGGCTGACATCATCGGCAGCCTGTTTTTCGCCGTATAAATGGCTGAGGCCTTTTAAACGCACCACCGGATCAGACGCTGGCTTACTCATGGTAAGTTCACTTTAAGCTCTTTGGCCCAAGGCTGAGAGGCATTCAACTGCACATGAGCCACGCCCGGCACGCCCGTTTTTACGCTTTGAATATTCTTTTTCAATAGCTCTGGATCAATCCTTGCCTTGATGCGAAACATTAGTTTTTCGCGCTCGTTTTCTGTTTCCACCGTTTTAGGGGTGAATTGGGCAACATCAGCCACAAAAGACACCTTAGCCGGTATCACATATTGCTTTGCCGCATCGAGCACCAAGCGCACATCAGATCCCAGCGCCACCCGCCCTGCCAAATTGGTCGGCAGGAAAAACGTCATATACACATCGCTTAAATCAATCAGGCTGAGCACATTACCGCCATTGCCCACCACTTCACCCGGCTGCGCCACCCTAAACTGAACGCGCCCAGCCAGTGGCGCACGCAAAATGCCGTCTTCTAAATCACTCTTTAAACGCTTCACTCCAGCGTCGGCGGCAAGAATCCCCGCCTCTGCCTGCTGCACCTGTGCATGGGCCGCACGAATGCCTGCATCTGCGGTGGCAATCTGCGCTTTTGCCACGGTCACAGCGGCCCGCGCATTATTGAGCCGGGCGCTATCGTTATCTGCCTCTTGCACCGAAGTGGCTCGCTCTAGCAGCAATGCTTTCGATCTAGCTGCTGTTTTTCCTGCCAAATCCAGCTCAGAATTTCTTTGCAGCAATACCGCCTGCGCCGTAGCGGCATCCGCATCGCGTTGGGCAATTTGCGCCAATGCAGCATCTTTTCGACTGATCGCATTGGCTAGCTCTGCCCTTGCTTGTAATAGCTGAGCTTGCAATGCCGACATATCCATTTTGGCGAGCACATCATTTTGCTTCACCAAATCGCCTTCTTTAACCAAGATTTCCTGCACACGCCCTGCCATCTTGCTGGCCACATTTACCTCGGTGGCTTCCAAGCGCCCATTACTGGCAGCAAAGTCCTTAGGCTTATCATCGTCTTTATGCACAAAAAACCAAATTGCAGCCCCTGCCACCAGCAATACCAGTGCCACGCCCGCGCCAATCAAGCCATTTTTGAGTGTCAGTTTCATTTTTCTTCCTTTTTACCAGCAGGCGTCAGCAACTCATCTTGTCCACCACCCACGGCCACATAAAGATCGACGGTGCTGGATAACCGGGCACGCCGCAGTTGCACCAGTGCTTGCTCTGCACTAAATAAGGCGCGTTTGGCATCCAATACTTCTAAATAAGTAATTGCGCCATGCTCATAGCGCAGATCAGCCAGCCGTGTGCGCTCTGCCTCAAATTTCACCAGCTCGGTTTGCTCCGCCAGTTGAACAGTCAGCCAGTGCTGGGCCGCCAAGGCATTGGATACATCACGAAAAGCACTGCGCACGGTACTTTCGTAATTGGCCACCGCCAGATGCTTACGTGCCTCGGCCAGATCCAAATTATGCTGAGTCAGCCCCGCATCAAATAGCGGCAAAGAAATCTGCGGTAGAAAGCTCCAAATTTGCTGCCCAGAGCTAAAGAGGCGATCCAGATCACTACTCGCCATTCCCGCCATGCCTGTGAGGGTAATGCTAGGGAAAAAGGCCGCGCGTGCCGCCTTTACATTGGCTCGGCTTGCTTTGAGCTTTTGCTCGGCGGCGCGCAAATCTGGGCGCTGGAGCAAAAGATCGCTCGGCAAACCGGCCACAATTTCACGCTCCAAGCCCTGCTGATCTAAAGCTAAATGAGTGGTTTTTGGTAAATCAGCATGCCCTGTGAGCTGGGCCAATAAAGCCGTATTCTGGGCCTGCTGGCGCTTTAAGACGGCCAGCTCGCTACGGGTAGAAAACATCAGTATTTGTGCTTGTCGCAAAACCAAATCTGAAGCGCTGCCCACATCCACACGCCGCTGCATAATTCGCAACGACTCTTCGCGACTAGCCAAGGTTTTTTCCGCCAAAGACACCCGCTCGGCCAGCTCTAAATCTTGCAAATAGCTATTGCTCACTAAGGCAATTAAGCTGATCTGAAACGCCTGTTTGGCTTCTGCGCTCGCCATAAATTGCGCCAAGGCCGCCTCATTTAAGCTGCTGACTCTTCCCCAAAAATCCAGCTCGTAAGTAGCAAGACTAAAGCCCACCTGGTACTGACTTCCTAGCAAAGTCTTGCGGACGGGCGATAAATCAGCCGGCTTACGAGCCCGCCCTGCTTCTGCCCCCACCGCCACCATCGGCCAACGATTTGCATCCTGAATGCCATACAGCGCTTTTGCTTCTGCCACACGGGCACTGGCCACTTGCAAATCGCTGTTATAAGCCAGCGCATTGCTAATTAGCCCTTGCAAATACGGATCAACAAATAGGTTTTTCCAGCCCAAAGTAGCAGCCGAGGTAGCTTGGGCAGAAGGAGGAGTTTGAGCAGCAGGGTAATAAGCAGGGAGAGGATGGCCGTGTTTCTCGGCCTGTGGGGCAGCGGCACAAGCCGCTAAAAGGGCGCAGGCGCAGGGAATAGCCCTGCGCAACGTAATCTGGAGCTTTAGCATATGCACAGCATCTCTATTACGGATACAGATAAATACCTGTAAGAGACACCATTAGATCATGAAAGTTAGCCCTAAAATTTTTCTGTGAATAATCCCTTACCTTTCATCGACAGCTGATTATCATTCAGAGATATGACAGAAATATGCAAATAATAATCAAATCACTGCTATTTTTTGTTTCAGAGCCAGCAATTGCTTAACCATCTTGTTAACTTTAAGAAACAATTAAGGCAGCATATGAGGTGAGCTAATTAAGTTGCTTCACTGACCAATCGCATGCCGTCGTACCCCACCACCATCCCCGCAGGCAATTCTTGCGAAAGCGTGTGGTATTCCAGCTCGTGGGTCATATGGATCATCACGGTTTGCTTGGCGCCAATTTGCTTGGCGGCGGCAATGGCTTGATCAACAGAAAAATGCGTAGGGTGAGGCACGCGCCGTAAGCAATCTAAGAATACGATATCTAAGCCTTGTAGCTTAGCGATGCTGGTAGCGGGGATCTCGGACACATCGGTTAAGTACGCCACATTGCCGATGCGATAGCCCAGAATCGGCCATTTTCCATGCATCAAGGGGATCGGCTCGATAGCAATGCCCGCAAATTCAAAGGTGCTATCGCTCACGGGGTGCAGGGTGAGCACCGGTTTATCCCAAAAATTATTAGGCGGAAACAGGGTGTAGGGGAAACGCTGGCGGATGTGGTCGAGCATAAACTCGTTACCAAACACCGGTATGGCCGCTTTTTGTAGCCAGCAAAAAGAGCGAATATCGTCGATACCGTTCAAATGATCGGCGTGAGGATGGGTATAGAGCACCGCATCCACATGCAATAGCTGCTCGCGCAGGGCCTGATGGCGCAGATCGGGGCCGGTATCGATCAGAAAAGTTTTACCCCCTGCACGCAGCACAGCAGAAGCACGAGTGCGGTTGTTTTTAGGGTCGGTCGAGGCGCAAGTCGGGCAAGCACAGCCCAGCGCTGGCGAACCACCGCTAGAACCTACGCCCAGTAAAAGCGCCTCTACTTTCATACTGTGGCTCGGTGAAAGAGTTTAAAGAAGTTAGCTGTACTCGCATCAGCAATCTGATTCACGCTCACACCGCGCAAATCGGCAATTGATTCGGCCACATGGCGCACCCAAGCAGGCTGGTTTTGCTTGCCACGGAACGGTACAGGCGCCAGATAGGGCGAATCGGTTTCGATGAGCATTCGATCTAAAGGCACTAAACGCGCCACTTCGTGTAGCTCAACGGCTTTTTTGAAAGAAACGATGCCGGAGAAAGAAATATAAAACCCTAGCTCCATCGCCGCCTGTGCCACTTCCCAGCTTTCCGTAAAGCAGTGCAATACGCCACCGACTTCCGCCGCGCCTTCTTCTTTAAGGATGCGAATCGTATCCTCGCTCGATGATCGGGTATGAATAATCAGCGGTAAACCTGCTATTTTTGCGGCACGAATATGCACTCTAAAGCGCTCGCGCTGCCATTCTAAATCACCTTGCAAGCGATAATAATCCAGCCCCGTTTCACCAATCGCCACTACCTTTTTGTGCTTTGCCAACTCAACAAGCTGCTCTACCGTTGGCTCTGGCGTGTCTTCATAATCTGGATGCACACCGACTGAGGCAAAGATATTAGCGTGCGCATCAGCGAGGGCCAACACCGATGGCAGCTCAGGCAAATTCACAGCGACGCACAGGGCATGCGTCACTTTGTTTTCAGCCATCTTAGCTAAGTGCTGATCAATATTGGCAGCAAGATCGGGGAAATTAATATGGCAATGGGAATCAATAAACATAGGGACTTCGAGGAAATGAATAGGGTTTTACGTCAGGGCTTCTGGCGCACACAAAACCTAAATCTTGAATCACAGAGCGGTACAGGTAAGCATATATACATTGCATCATTTTGATTCAGGCATTACATGTTTTTCGTAAACAAATGCTTTTGCCCTTGATGCCTTTTCTCAGTGTTCTGCTTTTAAACTCTGTGTTCTCTGTGTCTACAGACCTTAGGTCTTTTTAAAAACACCCGAATTACATCGTGTGCGTGGTGCGAGCAGATTGCAAATAGCCGCCCAGCAAGCCTTCAATCTTGGTTTTAGCCTGATTACCCGCCTCATTACCAGAGAATTTCACGCCGATGCCCTGCTGGTGATTATTATTCGCACCCTGAGGCGTAATCCAGACCACATTGCCTGATACTGCAATTTTGGCCGGATCATCTAAAAGAGATAGCAGCATAAAAACTTCATCGCCCAATACATAGGCTTTATTGGTCGGAATAAAAATTCCGCCCCCCTTTATAAAAGGCATGTATGAAGCATATAAAGCGGCTTTTTCTTTAATATTTAGTGATAACACACCAGGGCGCGAGACCGGTGCTTTAATAGGTTCACTCATTTTCTTCCCTTACTGCTTTTACCACGCAGTGCATCCAAGTAAGCAAACAATAAAGATTCAAACACTAATCGCTGATTTAAAGGGTGATGCGCAAGACGCATGGCTTCATTCAAACGATCGGTGTAATGAAAAAAGGCAGGGGATTGAATCGCGATGCGGCGTAAATCGCTATCCCAATCAGGATAATAGCGAAGTTTGCCCGTCATCTTTATATTGATTAAATCATGTACCCACTTTTGCAACCAAGCAACCACTAAGGCTACCTCTAGTTTAGCCTTTTCTAGCTCCGCAGCCACCGCCAGCACATCTAAAGCCGCCGGATTGGCAATATGTGCTAAAAACGCTTTACGGTTAGGCAACCACTCTGCACTGGCATCATCCAGCGCAGCTAAAGGAGCGCCGCCTGTATGCGATAAATGCAAAGCAGGGTTAACCACCTGCTGCTGCGCCAGCCATGCCATTGCCGCAGCTTGATCGGGAGTCGCCATAGGAAACACCCGGCAGCGGCTGCGTATCGTAGGCAATAAGCGCCGCCAGTGATTAGATACCAGAATAAATACTGCGCCAGATGGCGGCTCTTCCAGCGTTTTTAAAAAAGCATTAGCGGCAGCCATATTTAATGCCTCTGCCGGATACACCAAGGTCACACGAATGCCTTTTCGATGCGCCGTCAGATTCACAAAATCAGCCAAATCACGAATATCATCAACGCCAATCACCTGCGATTTACGCTTAGGTTTGGCATCTTCACTCGCTTCCACATCGCCATCTTCTGGAGAAACTAACCGGAAATCAGGATGATTACCGGCCAGATACCAACGGCAACCATCGCATACACCACATGGTGCCGTGGTTTTTGCTTCGTCTTCGCAGAGCAGAAATTGCGCCAAGTATTCTGCAAAGCGCTTTTTTCCGATACCTTCCTCACCCGTGATCAGCATGGCGTGTGGCAGGCGATCAATTTCACGCATCAATTGCGACCAAGGCGCTGCTTGCCAAGGGTAAAGTGTTTTCATCGTGGCACTCATTGCTCTGGTTAAAGTAGGGTGCCCAGTATTTCAGCTAGCTCGGCCTGAATTTGCCCTAAAGAGCGACTGGCATCAATCACGCAAATCCGCTCATGGAAACCGACGGCTTCGCGTTAAAGTAGAGTGCTCAGTATCTCAGCTAGCTCGGTTTGGATTTGCTCTAAAGAACGATTAGCATCAATCACACGAATCCGCTCCGGCTCGCTGGCGGCTCTTTCTAAATAAGCTGCACGCACCCGCGCATGAAAATCAGCGGCTTCGCGCTCAAAGCGATCTAAAGTACGGCCATTTGCCATACGCTCTTGACTAACCGCCAAGGGTACATCAAAAATAAACGTTAAATCAGGTTGGATTTTATTTAGGCCACTGCCCTGCACCCATTCTTCCAGCGCAATAAACTTCTCGCGCGGTAATCCTCGTCCGCCGCCTTGATAGGCATAGCTGGCATCGCTAAAGCGATCACACAGCACCCAATCGCCGCGCTCCAGCGCTGGTAAAATCACCTGCGCCAGATGCTCACGCCGCCCTGCAAACATCAACAGCGTTTCTGTTTCTAAGTGCATAGGCTCGGTGAGGAGTAACTCACGCAGCTTCTCGCCCATAGGGGTGCCACCGGGCTCGCGCGTTTGCACAAAGGCAACGCCTTGCTGAGCCAGCCACTGTGCAATCCACGCCAGTTGAGTGCTTTTACCCGCGCCATCAATGCCTTCTACCGAGAGAAAACGACCCAACGCTATCATAGTGTTCCTAAGAAAGAGTCCCGCCAGAATTTTACACGGGAAAGCTTGTGGTTTGTACGGACGAAAAAAAACCTGCCGCATGGGCAGGTTTTTTAAACTGGCGATCCCACGGGGAATCGAACCCCGGCCGCCGCCGTGAAAGGGCAGTGTTCTAACCGCTAAACTATGGGATCATACTTTTAATGCATTACTGCAAATACTGTGGTGCGGCTGAAGAGATTCGAACTCCTGACCCTCTGGTTCGTAGCCAGATACTCTATCCAACTGAGCTACAGCCGCACTATAAAACTTGGCGATCCCACGGGGATTCGAACCCCGGTCGCCGCCGTGAAAGGGCAGTGTCCTAGGCCTCTAGACGATGGGATCAATCTAAAACTTTACTTATAAGCCATGGCATTTTATGACTTAAACCGTTCTGGTGGAGGTAAGCGGAATCGAACCGCTGACCTCTTGCATGCCATGCAAGCGCTCTACCAACTGAGCTATACCCCCCGAAAGAGATCCGAATATTACAGAGCTAATTTCAGCCTGTAAACCCCCGAATCGCAAATAAATTAAATATTTCTTACCAAGGCTTCCACCAGTCAGCGTCAGAGAACAAAACGCCCTCATCCAATACGGCGCTTTGCGGGTAATTTTTAAACAACACTTTTTTCACACCATCACGCAACTCGACTAAACCAAGCTTATCGTAAGCCAAAGCCATAATGCCTAAAGCGGGCTCCACCTGCTTGGTACTCGAATACGTTTCTAGTAAATATTTACCACGATTTGCTGCGGCTAAAAATGCACCGCGGTTGTAGTAGTACTTGGCTACATGCAACTCATGGCTAGCTAGTGCTCCCACCAAATAGCCCATACGCACAGTTGAATCTGCAGCATATTTACTATCAGGAAAACGGGTAACAAGCTGGCGGAAGGTGTCGAATGATTCTCGCGCGGCCTTAGGATCGCGCTCCGACATATCCTGCTTGATCAGGCTGGATAAGAAGCCCTGCGCCTCATTAAAGTTAACCAAACCCTTTAAATAGTAGGCGTAATCAATATTTGGATGCGCTGGATATTGCTTAATAAAGCGATCGATTGCCGCAAAAGCCAGCAAAGGCTCTTGGTTTTTATAATGGTTATAAGCCGTTTCGATTTGAGCTTGCTGAGCATGCCTACCATAAGGAAAACGTGCTTCTAATTTTTCAAACAGCTTGTTTGAGCGATCAAAATTGCGGCTGTCTTGCTCGGCTTTTGCCTCGGTAAAAATCTTCTCGGCCGTCCAGCCACGGGTTTCATCCTGTTCATCAGGAGTGGATGCGCAAGCTGCCAATAATCCGGCAAGTACTGCAGAGACGATGAATCGCGGTAGAATCTTATTCATGATGCATTCCGAAAACGAATTAAACGATTATAACGACTTCGAGCAGGCGCATGTCCTGACCGTGCCATCCGATTTGGCTGGGGAGCGCTTGGACGCTGCTTTAGCCAAGATGCTGCCCGAATTTTCCCGTAACCGACTCTCCACATGGATTAAAGACGGCTTAGTCTTTCTTAACGGCAACCCTGCCGTCCCCAAAACAAAATTATGGGGTGGTGAAACGATTAGTGTCTTACCCCAACCCGAAGCTGAGACCAGTGCTTTTCAGCCTGAAGATATCGAATTAGATATTATTTACGAAGATGCTACCTTACTTGTGCTGAATAAAGCACCGGGTTTAGTTGTGCATCCCGGCACAGGCAATTGGACAGGCACTGTACTTAACGGCTTACTCCACCGCTACCCAGAGCTTAAATTTATTCCCCGCGCAGGCATCGTACACCGACTGGACAAGGATACCAGTGGCTTAATGGTGATTGCACGCACCTTGATGGCACAAAATAGTCTTGTGCAACAATTACAAGCACGTACAGTCAAGCGCCACTATATGGCCATTGCTCAAGGTTTACTTTCCAATGATGGCAAAGTAGACGCCCCAATTGGCCGCCATCCTAAAGAAAGAATTAAAATGGCGGTAGTGTATTCAGGCAAGCATGCAGTGACGCACTATAAGATTCGTGAACACTTTACCGCGCACACCTTAGTTGAATGTCAGCTTGAAACAGGCCGCACGCATCAGATTCGCGTGCATATGGCGCATATCAATCACCCGCTTGCAGCTGACCCGATTTATGGCGGCAAACCAAGACTACACTCGCCGGAAGTCAGCATTGCACTCGGTGAATTTGCACGTCAGGCATTGCATGCCCGCAAACTGTCGCTTATTCACCCTGAAACCGGCAAAACCATGACTTGGAAAGCAGCGCTTCCGGAAGACATGGACATGCTGGTCAATGTGCTGCGTTTAGACGCTGGCATGCTGGAAGAAGACTGGGACGACGATTGGGATGTTGACGATAGCGACTGCGAAGTCATGTATGTTCGTGAATAAGCCACTCCCCCTAATGTGGATCAGGCCGGATTGGCCTGCACCCGCCACGGTGCAGGCTATTTCGACCAGCCGCCACGGTGGTGTAAGTACCGCGCCTTGGACGAGCCTCAACCTGGGCAACCATGTTGACGACTCGCCTGAAGCGGTTGCTCATAACCGGGCCATCGTGCGCCAGTATCTGCCTAGCGACCCGGTATGGCTAACGCAGGTGCACGGTGTACAGGTGGTCGATGCCGCTACTGCTCTGCAAAATACCGAAGCTGATGCCGTGACTGCGCATACTGTAAGCGCAGTCTGCGCGGTGATGACAGCAGACTGCCTGCCCGTCTTACTTTGTAATCAGGCTGGCACCGTGGTTGGGGCTGCCCATGCGGGCTGGCGCGGTCTTTGTAATGGCGTGATCGAAGCCACCATTACGCAGATGCAAGTACCCTCTGATACGCTCATGGCCTGGCTTGGGCCTGCCATTGGCCCAAATGCGTTTGAAGTGGGAGAAGAAGTCCGTACGGCATTTATGGCGCACGATAGCACCGCAATCAACGCATTTAGGCCCAGCACAAACGATGGAAAATGGCTGCTTGATATTTATCTGCTGGCAAAGCAAAGGCTGCAAGCCAGCGGTGTACACGCGATTTATGGTGGCGACTATTGCACAGTAACTGACGCCAATCGCTTCTTTTCCTACCGCCGCGATCAGCGCACAGGCCGTATGGCCAGCTTAATTTGGCTGACCGAATGATGATGGAATGATACACTGTTGCATCTACAGATATTTTGAAAGTCTTTAATGAGTGTTCTTGCTTGGATTATGACCGCCAGCGTGGCGGGCAGCTTACTCAGCGTACTCGCCGCGGCATGCATTGCCTACGCCGCACGGCCTAGCTGGATTCCCAAATTAGTCAGTTTTGCGGTTGGCTCACTTTTAGCCGCCGCCTTTCTCGAAATCCTCCCCCATGCTTTTGGTGAACACGATCATCGGCCTGCTGTCGCCCAGACAACAAGCAATAATTCGATCATGGCGGAGCATGAACATCTTGTCGGCAAAGCGGATATCCATGCAGAACACGATCACTCTGCAAGCAAAGACACAGATCACGAAGAACATTCACATAGCCCCTCAGCATCAAGCATCTCTTTAACGCTACTTGCAGGGATTCTGGCGTTTTTTATTATGGAAAAACTCGTGATCTGGCGGCATTGCCATCACGAAGAATGCGAAGAATTAGAACCACACGAACACACTCACGGGCATGGCCACGGCCGTGCGGGGCTGATGATTATTGTGGGCGACACTTTTCATAATTTCTTAGATGGCGCACTGATCGCCGCCGCTTTTATGACTGATATTAATGTGGGCATCGCCACATCGCTGGCGATTATCGCTCACGAAGTGCCGCAAGAAGTCGGCGATTTTATTGTGCTCTTGCATTCAGGCTATAGCAAAACCAAGGCCTTGCTGCTCAATGCCATGTCGTCGCTAGCCGCATTAATCGGCGCACTGCTCGCCTACTGGTCGCTGCAAACCGTTACCCACTGGCAGCCTTATCTACTGGCGCTAGGTGCATCCAGCATGATTTATGTCGCCATTGCCGATCTCATCCCTGGCCTGCATAAACGCCCTCAGCTTAAAGACACCGCTCAGCAAGTGACGCTGATTCTGGCCGGAGTAGCATTTATTGCTGTGCCACACTTTTTATTCCCGCATTGATCTAGCGTGGTAATAAAGTACGAAAATACTTTATTACCACGCATCTAAATTCACCTCATCCTAAAGCCCACTCCACAAAGAGATATGGGTACGACACCTTGTCGCCCTGCTCCCCCGTTTGAAACAGAATGTTGCCCTTTTCCTACAAAGGCTAGGTTTTTAACTGACCCCTAGGGAAAGCACCTATGGGACGATCAGCGGCATCGTTTCATCATCGACCTGCATGTAAGTTATTCAAAATAAAACACTTATAAGGAAAGGCGATGAATCATTTCAAAAAATGGGGGGTCTGGCTGCTGGTTGCTCTGGGAGGCGCATTCTCCTTTGCCATGCTGGCGCTAAGCCGGGGAGAGCATGTCAACGCAGTCTGGCTGGTTTTAGCCGCCATCTCCTGCTACAGCATTGCTTACCGCTTTTACTCCAAATTTATCGCCGAAAAAATATTCGAGCTCGACGATAACCGCCCTACTCCCGCCCAACGTCGCAATGATGGTTTGGACTACGTACCCACCAATAAGTGGGTTTTATTCGGCCACCATTTTGCCGCAATTGCCGGTGCAGGCCCCTTGGTTGGGCCGATTCTGGCGGCGCAAATGGGTTTTTTACCCGGCACGATTTGGATTTTGGTCGGCGTGATGCTGGCGGGTGCAGTGCAAGATTTCTTGGTGTTATTTATTTCTACCCGTCGCGATGGCCGCTCTCTCGGTGAAATGGCTAAGCAAGAGCTAGGCCCATTTGCCGGTGTGATTGTGATGCTGGGCGCGCTGGGCGTGATGATTATCATCTTATCCGCACTGGCTTTAGTCGTTGTTAAAGCGCTGGCTGAAAGCCCTTGGGGCGTGTTCTCGATAGCAGCCACTATTCCTATTGCGCTGTTTATGGGCGTCTATATGCGCTATCTGCGCCCGGGGCATATTGGTGAGATTTCACTGATTGGCTTTGTACTAATGATGGCGGCCATTATTTATGGTGGCGATATTGCAGCCAGCCCTGAATGGGGCCCTTTCTTTACCATGAGCGGCACCGAGCTCACTTGGGCCTTGATTATTTACGGCTTTATTGCCTCGGTATTGCCAGTATGGTTGCTATTAGCGCCCCGTGATTATCTATCTACCTTCCTAAAAATTGGTGTGATTGCAGGCTTAGCCGTGGGGATTATTTTTTCCGCGCCCGAGTTAAAAATGCCTGCTGTTAGCCGTTTTATTGATGGCAGCGGCCCCGTTTTTGCCGGCAGCCTATTTCCATTTTTGTTTATCACGATTGCTTGCGGTGCGATTTCTGGCTTTCACGCCTTGGTCGCCTCAGGCACTACACCTAAGCTGATCGAAAAAGAAAGTCATATCCGTATAATTGGCTATGGCTCAATGCTAATGGAATCGTTTGTAGCACTGATGGCGCTGATTTGCGCTTCGGTGCTCGAGCCTGGCGTGTATTTCGCCATGAACTCACCCGCAGCACTCATCGGCACCACGGTAGAAAGCGCCTCGCAAGTGATTAACAGCTGGGGCTTTGTGATTACACCTGAGTATCTAGCGCAAATTGCTAAAGATGTAGGTGAGCATTCGATTCTATCGCGTGCAGGCGGCGCACCGACCTTTGCCGTAGGTATGGCCTACATCATCAGCACCATCACCGGCAGCACCGCCATGATGGCCTTCTGGTATCACTTCGCCATCTTGTTTGAAGCGCTCTTTATTCTAACTGCCGTTGACGCAGGCACCCGTGCTTGCCGCTTTATGGTGCAAGATACCGTAGGTGTATTTATCCCAGGCCTAGCTAAAAGCCAATCATGGGTCGGTAATTTACTCGGCACTGCCGTAGCGGTTTCTGGCTGGGGATTCTTTGTTTATCAAGGCGTGACCGACCCGCTGGGCGGGATTAACACGCTCTGGCCGCTATTTGGGATTGGTAACCAGATGCTCGCCACCATGGCACTTTTACTTGGCACCGTGGTCATCTTCAAGATGAAAAAACAGCGCTATGCCTGGGTAACAATCTTGCCAACCATCTGGCTGTTTATCACCTCGATGACAGCTGGCTGGCAAAAAATCTTCCATGAAAACCCTAAAATCGGCTTTTTAGCGCAAGCAAAGCGCTTTAATACCGCCATTGCCGACGGCACGCTACTCGCTCCTGCCAAAAGCATTGCGGACATGGAAAGGATTGTATTTAACAACCAAATCAACACCGCTCTTTGCGCCTTCTTTATGCTGGTTGCCATGACGATGCTGGTGGCGGCCATTATTCAAATTCGCAAAGCACTGAGCAATAAAAATGTTTCAGTGCATGAAATTGGCGGGCCATTAGCAAGCGAGGTAGGTCATGCTTAAGTTTCTAAAACCAGGTTCCGCGTTTAGAAGCA
The DNA here is from genome assembly GCF_042664895.1 of Iodobacter arcticus. Lineage (NCBI taxonomy): Bacteria > Pseudomonadati > Pseudomonadota > Betaproteobacteria > Neisseriales > Chitinibacteraceae > Iodobacter > Iodobacter arcticus. Next base: position 284,200 of record NZ_JBHTBQ010000014.1, on the reverse strand, counting down.
ACGCCTATAAAGTGGTGCAAACCTGCCGCCTGATGGTGGGCGTGCATGATTATGAAAACTATCTGGCGCATATGCAGGCCCACCACCCCGAAGTGCCCGCTAAAACGCGCAAAGAGTTTTATCAATACTGCCTTGAAGCGCGCTTTCCCGGCGCAGGAAAAATCAGTAAATGCCCTTGCTAGCGAAATAACCGTTGGCGCATAAAAAAAACCAGAGTCAGCTCTGGTTTTTTTATTTGCAAGGAAAGCGTATGTCGTCAAACAAAAAAATAGCAGGTTTAATCCGCCCTACACATCTTCCCCTTCTTCCCGCTTACGCTCTTTCACAATCTGCTTGCCGCGTTTAAGCCAGATCAGAATCACAGTCGGCATAAAACCAAAGATAAAGAACACGACCAAGCCCTTGGCGATGGTGCCCATGACAATAGAAAACATCATCACCACGTATAAATATCCAATCAAAATAATATACATAGCGCATCCAATCAAAAAAAGCCCCGTTTCCGAGGCTTTGATCTGTATTTACTAATTACGCTTCGCGCTTATCGTGCTCAATCAGTGCATAAGCGGAGTGATTATGAATCGACTCAAAGTTTTCTGATTCAACCACATAGGCTGTAACACGAGGATCTGCATGCACACGGGCGGCCACATCACGCACCATATCTTCTACAAACTTCGGATTATCGTAAGCACGCTCGGTAACGTATTTTTCATCTGGGCGCTTGAGTAAACCCCATAGCTCCGAAGAGGCTTCTTCCTCGATCAGGGTCACGATTTCTTCAATCCAGATGCTCTTTGCCAGCGTGGCCGTTACGGTCACATGCGAGCGCTGATTATGCGCGCCATAGGCAGAGATTTTCTTCGAACAAGGACAAAGGCTGGTCACGGGTGCTAATACTTTGAGCTTTTGCTCAAACACGCCATTTTTCAGCTCACCGATCAAGGTAATGTCGTAATCCATCAAGCTTTGCACACCAGACACTGGCGCTGTCTTATTAATAAAATACGGAAAACGCATTTCAAGATAGCCGGATTCTGCTTCTAGGCGATCGCACATTTCGCGCAGGATCGTTTCGAAAGAATCCACCGAGATTTCTTTCTCGTGGCTGTTTAAAATCTCAACAAAGCGCGACATATGTGTGCCTTTGAACTGCTTAGGCAAGAACACATACATATCAAACATGGCGATAGTGTGCTGCACGCCATCGGTACGATCCGCTACTTTAACTGGGTGACGAATGGACTTAATGCCCACTTTATTGATCGCAATATTGCGGGTATCCACCGTGTTTTGCACGTCGGCAATCGCCATGGTCATGGGGTGTTGCTCCAAAAAATAAATTCTAATGTGAGAGATTATAACACTGAGAATACCCGAGTAAAGCACTCGGGAATTATTGTAAAAATCTACACGCCTGATAGCTAAAAACTTCTGATGCAGCCACGCTAAATCAAGGCTTACCCGCAAAAGCAGCCACCATCTTGGCTGCGAAGCGTGAACCCTCACTCAGCATGATTTCAATATGGGCGGGCATATAGGGTAAAGACAAATACATGGCCAGCAGGCCAATGCCCATCATCAGAGGAAAACCCACAGCAAACACATTCAACTGTGGTGCCGCCCGCGTCATAATCCCTACTGCCAGATTGGTCACTAGCAGCGAGCCTATCACTGGCAGAGATAATAAAACACCGGCGCTAAAAATCTGCGAACCATAATCCACCAGTAGTTTAAAGCCCAATCCGGAAATAGGCTCTACCCGAATCGGTAAACTGGTAAAACTAGTAAGTAAAGTTTGCAGCACCATCAAATGCCCGTTCAAAGCAAGAAACACCAAAATGGTCATCAGGCTTAAAAACTGCGCCACAATCGGCACACTGGTCGCATGTAGCGGATCATAAAAAGAGGCAAAACCCAGCCCCATTTGCAAACCTGCTAAATGCCCAGCCATTTCTACAGCAGAAAAAATAATTCGCACAATATAGCCAATAGCAATACCAATCAGTAACTGGTTAATCACAATCAGAATACCCGCAGGGGAAACAATCGGCACTTGCGGCATAGCAGGCAATACAGGCGCAATGATCAAAGAAATAAAAATGGCTACACAGATGCGTACTTTAACAGTAATCGCTTTACTTGAATAAAACGGATCAGCCAATAAAAAACCGAAGATACGACAAAATGGCCACCAGAAAATAGCAAGCCATAAATCGATTTGTAGCTGGCTAACTGTCCAGATATCTTTCATCAGCTAATCAACTGCGGAATACTTTGAAATAAGCGAATGGTGTAATCCATAGCCGTTTCAATCATCCATGGCCCAATCAAAACAAAAACCAGAAAAGTAATCAGCAGTTTGGGGATAAAAGAAAGTGAGGCTTCATTGATTTGTGTTGCCGCTTGAAAAATACTCACCACCAACCCGACCACCAGCGCGGTCAGCAGCAATGGCCCGCCCAGCAGCACCATCACCTCCATCGCTCTTTGAATCACCGTTACAACGGCTTCTGGCGTCATTTGCGCTACCCCGCAACATAAAAACTTTGCACTAAGGATCCCATGAGCAAAGCCCAGCCATCCACCAAGACAAAGAGCATTAACTTAAAGGGTAAGGAGATAATCACAGGGGACACCATCATCATCCCCATGGCCATTAAAATACTCGCCACCACAAAGTCGATAATAATAAAGGGAATAAAAACGATAAAGCCGATCTGAAACGCCGTTTTAAGCTCGCTGGTCACAAAAGCAGGTACAAGAGTACGTAAGCTCACATCCTCGGGGCCATTCGGTTTTTTTTCGCCGGAGATATCAATAAAAAAGGCTAAATCCTTTTGGCGCGTTTGCTTCAGCATAAAATCTTTTAATGGCACCACGCCTTTTTCAACCGCCTGATTAAAACCTATTTTTTGCTCTGCATAAGGCTGATAAGCCACTTGATAAATTTTATCAAATACCGGCGACATAATAAAAAAAGTAAGAAATAAAGACATGCCCACAATCACTTGATTGGGCGGCGCTTGCATCGTACCCAATGCCTGGCGCAATAAAGACAAAACAATCACAATACGGGTAAATGCCGTCATCATCAATAAGAGCGCAGGTAAAAAACCAAGCGCGGTTAGAAACAATAGCGTTTGAATAGGTAGGCTATATTGCGTGCCCCCTGTTTGCGCATTGGCTGTCATAAAAGGAATACCGGGGTCTGCAGCAAAAGCGGCTCCGGCCAATAATACGCTCAGCACAACAATCATGGCGCGTTTCAAGGTGTTTTCCTTTGTAAAACAGCCGCCAGACTTGCAGCAAAAGAAGAAACAACCGGAGCTGGCTCTACTTGCTCGGGGGCGGTCAGGGTATGCAGCAGGTTCACCGAGCTTGATGTTACCCCCAGCACCAGCCAGCTGCCTTCTACTTCAACCACCACCACCCGCTCCTTACTGCCCACCATCACGCCGCTCACCACTTTGAGCGGCGCTTTTTGCCCGCCATTCATTGGCAATACAGACAGGCGACGTAGCAGCCATGCACTGAATAAAATCAGGCCGATCACAAAAGCCAGTGCCAACACCACTTGGGCAATCGACATCAGGCTAGAAGGAGATGCGGCAACAGGGGAGGATGCACTTGCCTGAGCCATCAAAGGGAAGCAAGCTAGCACAAAGAAACGAAAGAAGAACAGCATGAGCTTACTTATGTAAACGGCGAATACGTTCTGCCGGTGTAATAATATCGGTGAGACGAATACCAAATTTATCATTCACCACCACCACTTCACCCTGCGCAATTAAACAGCCATTAACCAGCACATCCATTGGCTCACCCGCCATACCGTCTAGCTCGACCACCGAGCCCTGTGCCAATTGCAATAAACTACGAATAGCGATTTTAGTCCGGCCCAGCTCCACAGTCAGTGAAACGGGAATATCCAAAATCATATCAATATTACTTGGCGCATTAGCAATGGGCGCGCTGGTATCAAAGCGCTGAAAAATATCAGCCGCTTGTACATCCGGTTTATCTGCGATCGCAGCATCAGCCACTTCTTGCTCGGCTAAGGCGGCAGCCCAGTCATCCATTGCCATTTCATCTTCATCAGCCATTATTAAGTACTCCTTGGCTTTTCATCAGCCACAATTCACGACCATGACTTTTTATATATTTATCAACCATAACTCACATGCCATGGCTTTCTCTTTAATTCTGCGACGATTACAACTTATGGTTTTCTCTTTTCATAGCTCTCGTCAAGGTCTCCTTCCGTCTCACTGCCCGTTAATGCTTCAGCAGAGCCGAGAACTTTACTCACTTTTAAAGCGTATTGCCCGTTTAAAGTGCCGTAATTACACTCCAGCACTGGCACATTATCCACAGCAGCAATAATGGCTTCGGGGATTTCTAAAGAAATAATATCACCCAGCTGCAATTCCAAAATTTCACCTAAGGTTACTTTGGCATTGCCTAAAGTAGCGACCAAATCCACTTCTGCATGCTGAATTTGCTTTTGCATCAAGGTGGTCCAGCGATTGTCGACTTCAATTCGATCCGCCTGCATGGTGCTGTACAAGACATCACGAATCGGCTCGATCATCGAATAAGGGAAGCAGATATGAAAATCGCCGCCGCCTGCGCCCAACTCAATTTTAAATGTGTAGGCCACTACCACTTCGGTTGGCGTGGCGATATTGGCAAATTGCGTATTCATTTCCGAGCGAACATAAACAAACTCGCAAGGAAAAACCGGTAACCATGCTTTTTGATACTCTTCAAAAACCACTTCCAAAAGGCGCTGAATAATCCGTTGCTCGGTCGCCGTAAAATCACGCCCTTCAACCCGCACGTGATAGCGGCCATCTGAGCCAAATAAATTATCCACCACCAGAAACACAAAATCGGGGTCAAAAATAAACAAGCCCGTTCCGCGTAGTGGCTTCATCTGAATCAGGTTTAAATTGGTAGGAACAACCAGATTGCGAATAAATTCGCTGTATTTTTGAACCCGAACGGGGCCAACGGAGATTTCTGCGTTACGGCGCATAAAGTTAAATAAGGCCACCCGCAAATTACGTGCAAAACGCTCATTCAAGATTTCAAGCGTTGGCATCCGGCCGCGAACAATACGTTCCTGACGGCCGATATCGTAATCACGGACAGCAGAAGCATCGACCTCTTCGTCGGAAGAATCTTCTTCACCAGTCACACCGCGCAGTAGCGCGTCGACCTCTTCCTGAGAAAGGATATCGTCTGCCATAATCCTTAGTCCGGATAAACACTTACCCGTTATTAAATATATAACTGCAAGCAAGACGCCTTAGTGCCTGCCACGGCAGCAAAGCGTCTTTTTACAGCTTATTAAACTCATTACAATTAAGGCGTAATCAATACGCCAAACACGTTTTATGACGCAGCTTACTGAACAATAAACGTTGTAAAGTTCACTGAAACAACGCCTTCATCTTCAGATTCAGCGTGCAAAATCTTATTCATCAGCTCGCGGATTTCTTTTGCAAGCTTATCTGTTCCATCAACTGCCTTTACTTCTGCAATTGTTTTAGAACGCAATAATTTATTTACTTGGGCCTGAATTTTTGGCATTTGCGCTTTGATTTTTTCTGCCACTAGCGGATCACCCAGCTCAACTGAAATATCAGTCTGCAGGATTCCATCGCCCTCATCCGAAGACAAGTTAACTGTAAATTGCGGCAATTTCTCATACACAGCAGGATGCTCTTCTTTCTTTTTCTTATCTTTCTTTTTCTTTTTTACATCGTCTTGTGCCGTAGCCTCTGCAGCCACTTCATCGGCAGCAGGATCACTACTTTTCGTTAATAAAAAGGCTGCAACACCACCAACAATGATTAACAAAACAACTAATAGCCCGATGACTGCGAACAAAAGAATATTTTTCTTCGCTTTAGGCGCTGCTTCCACTTTGGCATCTGACATCACATCACCTTGAATGGATTGAAATATTTAATAAAAAAGAAGTGTTTAGACCAGAACAAAGCGCCCCAAACAAAGAGCGAGGGGCGCGGGCCTTGGAAATAATTGAGCTGATTATAGCTTAAAAAGCATTAACAAACAGGTAGTAAGCTGCGAGTCTTGTGGTAAAGCAACAAGATTGGCTTTGATCAAACATAAAGATTTAAACCACTTCTTGCCACAGGCAAGGCAATGTCTGTCATCACCCTAGGCTGACCATCAGCATAAGCACCATTAAGATCTCCCATAAACTGCTGTGATCTGGATTGGCGCTGCTGATCCATTTGCTGACTGCTTGCTTGTTGCTGAGCCTGCTGCTGGGCTTGTTGCTGAGTATGTTGGTTCAAAGAATCAGACGCCACTTGCACATTGCTTAACTGAATGCCTTGGTCAGCCAGCAACATCGTTAATCTGGGCGTTGCAGCCGCCAATGCTTCGCGTACGGAAGCGTGCTGCGAGCTAAATACCACGCTGGCCTGCTCGCCCGACATAGTCAGACGCACTTCCATCGGACCCAAATGCGGAGGGTTGAGCTGCATATCAATTTGCTGATGCTGATCTTGCAGCATCATCGAAACACGCTGTGCCACAGCATCGCCCCAGCGAGCGCTACCCACAGGCTCTGCCACCGTGTGTTGAGGCGCAGCAGGCTTGGCTTCCAGCACAGGCGTACGTAGCGTCATTTGCGGCGCGGCATCTATTTTAGGCAGCAAAGCCTGATCTTTAGAGCTTGCCAATAAAGCAGAAAACTCATCTACCGGTGCAGTAAACCCCTCAGCACCGCTGGCCGATTTTTGCCGTAGCAAGGCAAATTTTGCCGCATCGACTCCACCACCGAGCAAACTTGCCGGATTAAAATCAGCGTCTTCTAAAGCGCTAAAATCCTTAGCGTCTTTAGCATTACCTTCGCCTAGCAAGCCTTGACCCAGCTTACTCAGATCCAGCACGCTGTCTTCAACGCTCACTTCATTTTGCACATCGGCAATTACAGGCGCTGTTTGAGAGATGGCCTGCGCTTGCAACATCGCCAGCCAAGGCTGAACAGCTTGCACACTGGCAGCAACGGCTTGTTTTTCTTCGCTATTCGCGCTGCCTTCTGCGGGCTCTGATGGTTTTTTCTCACCTGACTCGGCAGACTGCCCTTCCTGGCGGGTATTGACTTCGCGCTCCAGCACTTTGGCAAACGGCTGAGCCGTTTCTGCCCCCATTGAAACTGAGGAACGTAAATCTGTTGAACGACTCGTTTGCGCACTGGCTGTAACAGTGAGATTGCTCGCCATGACCAGGCTCCTCAATAAATGTAAACATAACATAAGCAATTGCAGTGCCAGCCCTGATAAATGGCTATGATAAACTCAGCAAATGTCTTATCCCCGTAAGCGGGAAAGCACGCCCAGAAGACCCCAGAGCTTTTGTTTCAGTCCTTATTGATGCTCGTTTTAGAATGGCATGGGGCTATCGTGTTTTAAGGAGAAATAATGGCTGAAGATTCAGATGCAGAACGCACGGAGCCCGCCTCTGGCAAGCGCCTTGAGGAGGCGCGAGGTAAAGGGCAAATTCCACGCTCGCAAGAATTAGCCACTTTTTCAATTTTAATGGTTGGCGTAGTCGCCCTGATCAAGCTTGGGCCTGAGCTGCTGCAAACTTTAAAAACCATTTTTGTCACCGAACTTACTTTTAACCGCGCCACCATCGCCGACCCCAATCAAATGCTGCTGCACTTTATGAGCTCAAGCCATAAAGCGCTGATGGCCTGCCTGCCGATTATTCTGCCCTGCGCACTTATCGCAATTATTACGCCTGTTTTAGTCGGAGGCTGGCTGTTTACCTTTGATGCTTTAGCGCCCAATTTCTCCCGCATGAATCCCATCAGTGGCATTGGCCGTATGTTTACGCTTAAGAGCGTGGTAAACATGGTTAAAACCATTCTTAAATCAAGCTTAATTGGTGGTGTGGCCGCCTGGGTGCTCTGGAGCGAAAGAGAAGAGTTTTTACAGCTGATTACCATGCCGCTGGAGATAGGCCTGCCCTTTATGTGGGATATGGTGCAACACACTTTATTACTCGTCATTAGCTCACTCGCTCTTTTAGCCGCGATTGATGCGCCCTATCAGCTTTGGGATTATTACAAAGGCCTGCGCATGACCAAGGAAGAAGTCAAGCAGGAAGGGAAAGATGCCGAAGGCTCGGCGGAAGTAAAAGGTAAGATTCGCCAGTTACAACACGAAGCCGCCAGAAAGCGCATGATGAGCGAGATTCCCAAAGCCAATGTAATTGTCACCAACCCGACTCACTACGCTGTGGCGCTGCAATATACCGAAGCCATGCGTGCGCCCAAGGTCGTAGCCAAAGGTGCTTTCTTACTGGCAGAGCGCATTATTGAGCTAGGCAAAGAGCATAAAGTAATTGTGGTGCGTACCCCGCCATTTGCCCGCGCGCTTTATCATCATGCTGAACTCGGAGCCGAGATTCCCGCTGCACTGTATACTGCGGCAGCTGAAGTGCTGGCGTATATCTATCAGTTAAAGCACTGGCAGAATTATGGTGGTGATGAGCCAAACTTGGCCGATGAGCTTCCTGTCCCTAGCGAATTAGACCCCGGTGGTGAAGCCTAATCAGTGCTTATGCAAAAGTTTTCCAGCAAGACGAGCCCACACAGGCAGTATGTGTAATACGGCAAGGAGGCTCAATGCAGCTGGGGCTTTTTTGCATAAGCACTTACAGTTTATCTATTACTAATTCAGAGCTTATAGCGCTATGTGGCGTACTTTTAATTACAGTAAATTAGCCGGTCCAATACTGGTGTTAATGGTGCTCGGCATGATGGTTTTGCCGCTGCCTGCGCTCGCGCTCGACTTTTTCTTTACATTTAATATCGCCATTTCCATCATTGTGCTGATGGTCGCGCTTTACACCCGTAAACCACTCGAATTCTCCAGCTTTCCGACCGTTCTATTATTTACCACGCTACTGCGACTCTCTTTAAATATTGCATCAACCAAGCTGATTCTCACCGAAGGCCACAATGGCGCAGATGCAGCCGGCAAAGTAATTGAAGCCTTTGGCCACGTGCTGATTGGCGATAATTTAGCTGTTGGTATCATTGGTTTCGTTATTCTAACCATTATTAACTTTGTGGTGATTACTAAGGGTGCAGGGCGAATTGCCGAAGTATCTGCTCGCTTTACGCTGGATGCCATGCCAGGTAAGCAAATGGCGATTGATGCTGATTTAAACGCGGGCATGATCGGCGAAGAAGACGCCCGCCGCCGCCGCTCCGAAATCTCGCAAGAATCTAACTTCTTCGGCTCTATGGATGGTGCCTCGAAGTTTGTACGCGGCGATGCCGTAGCTGGGATCATGATCATGGTGATTAACCTGATCGGCGGCTTAATTGTGGGTATGGCTCAACACGATTTACCTTTTGCTGAAGCAGGTAAAACCTACAGCATGCTGACCATTGGTGATGGTCTGGTTGCGCAGATTCCTGGGCTGATTATTTCGGTTGCGGCCGGTATTGTCGTGTCACGTGTCGGCGATGGTGAAGATTTATCCGAGCAGATTCTTGGGCAAATGTTTTCACAACCACAGGTGCTCTACATTACGTCTGGGGTACTTGGCATTCTAGGTATCATCCCCGGTATGCCGCACACCGCATTTTTACTTATGTCAGCTATTTTGGGTGGGATTGCTTGGCAGCTAGATCAGCGTAACAACGCAACAGCACTGCAAACCGCCGCTGCAGATGGCGGGGCAGCAGGCCCCGCAGGCGCTCCAGGTGGCGCGCCCGCTGCAACGCCCCCCTTGCAAGAAGTCAGCTGGAATGATGTCCAGCCCGTCGATCCGGTCGGCTTAGAAGTTGGCTACCGGCTGATTCCTCTAGTCGATCGCAATCAAGACGGTGAATTACTGCGGCGTATTCGTGGCATCCGTAAAAAAATCGCACAAGAGCTAGGCTTTTTGGTGCCCTCCGTGCATATCCGCGATAATTTAGAGCTTAAGCCCAACCAATACCGCATCCAACTCAAAGGAGTGGATGTCGGCACGGGTGAAGCTTTTGCAGCGCAATGGCTGGCCATTAATCCAGGCAACGCCATTGGCCAGCTGCCCGGCACGCCAACCCAAGACCCTACTTTTGGCCTACCTGCCGTTTGGATTGATGGCAGCTTACGCGATCAGGCGCAAGCCTTTGGCTATACCGTAGTGGATGCTTCCACCGTGGTGGCCACCCATATCTCAAATATTTTACAAAGCCATTCTGCTGAGCTTTTAGGCCGCGAAGAAGTCCAGCAATTACTTGAGCACTTTGGCAAAGAAGCACCCAAGCTATTGGAAGACTTAGTTCCCAAAATTATTCCTGTCGGCACTTTACAGAAAGTATTACAAAATTTACTTGAAGAAGGGATGCATATTCGCGACTTGCGCAGCATCCTAGAAACACTGGCCGAGCATATTGTCCGCACCCAAAATATCGACGAGCTAACCGCTGCCGTGCGTGTCGCTTTAGGGCGAGCGATTGTTCATCAGCTCTTCCCTGGCGAAAACGAATTGCAAGTTGTGACACTTGAGCCACAACTTGAAAATATTTTACTCTCGGCCGTCTCTGGTAATTCGCAAGGCGGCTTAGAGCCTGGCCTTGCCGAGCGAGTATTGAAACAAGCCTCTGAATTATCTGAGCAATTAGAGCAGCAAGGTCTGAGCACCGTGCTGATCGCCCCTGCCCAGCTGCGCCCGATGCTAAGCCGATTTTTACGCCGCTCTATTCCGGGCTTACGCGTGATTGCGCATACCGAGATTCCTGATAGTAAAACCATCAGAATTGTAGGGATGTTAGGGGCCAATTAAACTCGAATCAGGTAGGTAAAAACCGCTGTCCAGATAAATTAAAGAATAATTACCTAATTAAGCTAGGTATGCTTAAGAGTAAACTGACAAAACATACTAAAATACACGCAGCTAAACTGTATATTTCATACATATTGGCTTGCACGAGGATCATCTTTTGTTTTCAGACGGCAACTGGATATGGTCGTAAAAAAGTTCTACGGAGCGACTACACGTGACGCGCTGCGTCAGGTTCGGGACGAACTTGGCCCGGATGCGCTTATCTTATCCAACCGCCAGGTGTCTGGTGGGGGCATAGAGATCATGGCAGTGGCAGACGCCGATGTCGCCGCACTGACCAACGTCCAAAACGTTGCCGCACAGCCGCGCCCTGCGCCACAGCAAAATACCCGCGGCGCGCAAAATGGCGCAAAGCTGCTACAAAGCGCGCAAGCTGCTGCGCCAATCAGCAAAGCCCTCGCCCGCTCTTACGCCATCCCCGATGATGACGATGAAGAGCCCAGCACCAAACATATCCTGCACGACGAGCCGGTTGTCCTGCGCAGCAATCGCCATGCACCGCGCCAGCCGGAGCCTGCCGCTACCGCGCCCATACCGCTCGATAGCAACCCAGAATATCAGCAGCCCAGACCTAGCCGCCCAGCACCACGGCCTGCGCCGCCACCACCGCGTCGTCCTGCCCAGGCCTTGCCTACTTTCAGCTTTGAAGACGATGAAGTAGCGCCTACACAAAGCCTGGCTGATAAAGCAGCGATGGATGGCATTGCACGCGAAATCCGCCTCTTGCGTGGCTTACTAGAAAGCCAGCTCGCAGGCATGGCTTGGGGTGAATTATCGCGCCATGCGCCTGAAAAGCTCGAAGCCTTACGCCAGCTTTTATCCGCTGGATTTTGCCCTGCGCTTTCACGCCAACTCGTTGAAAAAATGCCAGCGCAAATGAGCTTGGATCAAGGCATGCGCTGGGTAAAAGCCGCGCTCACGCATAATCTGGCCGCAGCCACCACAGACGACGATTTGATCAACCGCGGTGGAATCTACGCCCTCATCGGCCCAACCGGTGTGGGTAAAACCACCACCGTCGCCAAGCTGGCTGCGCGTTGTGCGCTCTTACACGGACCAGATTCGGTGGCTCTGCTCACCACCGACAGCTACCGGATTGGTGCGCACGATCAGCTACGTATTTACGGCCGCATCATCGGTGTGCCGGTACATGAAGTCAAAGACGAAACCGATTTGCAATTTACCCTTGCCGACCTCAGCGAAAAGCATCTGGTACTGATCGATACCGTCGGCATGGGACAGCGCGATCAGCGAATCAGCGAGCAACTGGCCTTGTTTGACGAAGACAATGTTTCCACCCTGCTGCTACTCGCCGCCAATGCTCAAACCGGCACGCTAGACGATGTAGCACGCCGCTATCGCAACACGCATTTAGCGGGCTGCATTCTGACTAAGCTCGATGAAACCATGAATTTGGGCGGCTGCCTTGATGTGGCGATCCGGCATAAACTGCGCCTGCACTTTTTAACCAATGGGCAGCGTGTGCCAGAAGATCTGCACCGTGCCAATGTGTCGTATCTGGTTGATCGAGCCTTCAGGGGCGAAACGCAAAACAGCGCTTTTACCCTCAAGCCTGATGAATTCCCACTCTTTATGGGCGCGCAAGGCGGCACGATGGATAGCCCGCTGGATTTCAATATGAACCATGCGAGCCATTCCCGTGGCTAGTCTTTGGTCAGATCAAGCTGCAGGCTTGCGAGCCATGATTGCCCCAACGCCTTGCCGCAGCATCAGCCTGAATGGCGGTCGCGGCGGCAGCGGCACCACTACGCTGGCAATTAACTTGGCCGCAGCACTGGCCGAGCGCAATCGTGAAGTCATTTTATTAGATGAATTTACCGGCATGGGTAATGCCGCCCACCGCATGCGGCTAGAACAAAAACACGAGCTGGATCATGTGCTGCGGCGTGAAGTCACGTTGGCCGATACCCTGCTTGCTACAGAGGCTGGGTTTTCTATTTTGCCGATTAGCGCTAAAGCCACCATATTAAGCAGCCTGAATGAGCGCGAGCTGACATGGCTCTCGGCCGAATTTGAGCAGCTCACCCAATATGCCGAGTTTTTACTACTCGATACCCGTCCCTCCGCCAGCCATGGCGTGCCCTGCCTCAGCCTTGCCGCCGACGATGTGATGGTGATTGTATCCAATAGCGCCGAATCGCTGACCGATGCCTACGCCACCATTAAATTACTCGGCACCGAATACGCAAGGCGTGATTTTCGGATTTTAGTCAATCGTGTTGATACCATTACCGAAGCAGGACTGATTTTTAATCGCCTTAAAAGCGTGGCCAAGCAGTATTTGGGCGATGCAGTACAAATGAAATTGATAGGCTATGTGCCCGAAGACGAAAAACTCAAGCGAGCATCCCGCTTGGGCCGCACCGTACTTGATGCCTTTCCTGACGCCGATTCCAGCCATGCTTTCCGCCAGCTTGCTGATGTGATGCTGCGCTGGCGAAAACCGCTCCATAGCGTAGACAGCACTGGTTTTCTCTACCGTCTGGTGGAATCCAGCCGCTTGCTCACAGAACAACTCCAGCATTAAAGGGCGATTACGATTGCTCAAACTTAAGCATTCAAACCATAAAACGATTTTCTTCACTGGGATCAAGATCCTCAGCCAAGATTCAAGGCTTAATCCTATTCTTTTTCCTCGCTGGGGTTTTTAATGGCTCAGCTTGAAATCAGCACCCAATCCCAAAGCATGACCCTGCAGCTCTCTGGCCGCTTGGATGCACAAACTGTTGCCCCACTATGGGCAAAAATTCGCCAAGCGGGCGCTTGCGAAGTAGACGCCAGCGGCGTGACTTATTGTGATGGCGCGGGTGTGGCGCTTTTTTATACCTTGGCTCAAGGTGGAGCCACTATTCATCATCTGGCCCCGCCCTTTGCCGAATTACTCGATGTTTTTCAAATTGAAAAACCTCTTTTTAAAGCAGCACCACCATCCCCAATCGGCTGGCTTACCGCACTAGGCAAAGCCACGGCAGAACACAAAACAGCACTACGCATCGCCATCACTTACTTGGGGGAGCTAAGTGCTGCCGTACATCAGGTCTTGCTGGCCCCAAGCAAATTAAGAATCCGCGAAGTGCTCGCCACGGCCAGTAAAAATGGCGCAGACGCACTGCCCATCGTGGCCCTGATTGCCGCCTTGCTGGGGATGATTTTGGCGTTTCAATCGGCCATTCCGATGCGACAGTTTGGCGCTGAGGTATTTGTGGCTGATTTAGTCGGCCTATCGCTGGTACGGGAACTCGCCCCCTTAATGATGGCCATTTTATTAGCGGGGCGCACAGGCGCGGCCTTTGCGGCTGAGCTAGCCAGCATGAAAGTCAACGAAGAGCTGAATGCCTTAGTGACTTTGGGCCTCAACCCGGTCCGCTATCTGGTGCTACCCAGAATTATCGCCACCACGCTCATGGCACCGCTGCTCTCTGCCTGCGCAGTACTGATTGGCCTCGTCGGCGCAGCCATCGTGATGCTGAGTTTTAATATTCCCATCCAAACCTATATCACCCGTGTTTCAACCATTGTTGATTTAGGCGATTTTACCGGCGGTTTGTTTAAAGCCGCCGTATTTGGGCTGGAGATCGCACTGATTGGCTGCTATCGCGGCTTGCAAGCAGGCAACGGAGCTAGTGCAGTGGGCGCAGCTACCACGCAAGCGGTCGTCAGTAGCATTGTGGCAATTGTGGTGAGCGATGGCTTGTTTGCTTTTGTTTTTTATCTGGCGGGCTGGTAATGAGCGACGCCATTATTCAAGTAAAGCAGCTGCAATGCGGCTACGGCGATCGTATTATTTTGCGTGATGTGAGCTTTGAGGTTCGTAAGGGCGAAATCATTACCATCTTAGGCGGATCAGGCTGCGGCAAATCCACCCTGCTCAAGCATATGATTGGTTTGCTGCCCGCGCGCCAAGGCGAAGTTTTAATTGGCGGCGAAGATATTATTCATGCGCTTGGCGAAACGCGGCAGCGCATTTTGGCCCGCATTGGGGTGATGTATCAATCGGGCGCGCTATTTGGCTCGCTCTCCGTACTAGAAAACGTCATGCTGCCGCTGGCAGAATATACCGCGCTCAGTGCAGAAGCCCGCGAGATAGTAGCCCGTTTAAAGCTGCGCTTAGTAGGGCTAGAAGCCTATGCCGATTTTTTGCCCAGTGCTTTATCAGGCGGCATGCAAAAGCGCGCGGCCATTGCCCGAGCGTTGGCGCTCGACCCACAAGTCTTATTTTTAGACGAGCCATCAGCGGGGCTAGACCCCATCACGGCAGCAGAATTAGATGCCTTGATTTTGCAATTAGCGCATAGCCTGCACACCACCTTTATTGTGGTAACGCACGAGCTAGCCAGTATTTTCAGCATTGCCGACCGGGCCATCATGCTCGATAAGGAAACTCAGGGCGTGTTAGCTATTGCCCCGCCTTCAGAGCTGGCCAGTCACTCCGACCCACGTATTAGTCATTTCTTTAATCGGCATATTTATTGATGAGTGCTCAAAAGCAATATTTCAGACTCGGCGTTTTTGTACTTGCCGCATTTAGCATCTGCATTATCCTTGCGATTGCCTTTGGTGCCGGACGCTGGACTCGCACCACCATTACGCTGGAAAGCTACTTTAATGAATCGGTACAAGGTATCGATATTGGCTCCAAAGTAAAATACCGGGGCGTGATTGTGGGAGAGGTCAGCCATATAGGTTTTACTTATTCCCGCTATGAGCAGGAACTAGAGCCTGGCGAGCGCCAGCAATATGTGCTGATCGAGGCCAAGCTGCGCCCTGAATTATTTGGCGGCAAAAGCATGCCGTTTCCTGATCAAAGCTATCTCAGCAAGGAAATCGATAAAGGCCTGCGTGTCAGGCTTAATCCACAAGGCTTAACCGGCACGAGCTACTTAGAAATTGATTATCAGGATCCAGGCCGCAATCCCATCCTAGCCATAGAATGGCAACCGCAAAATCTCTATATTCCGTCGACTCGCAGCACCGTCGCCCAATTAGTAAACAGCACCCAAAACCTCGCATTGCGGCTGCAAAAACTGGATATCGAAGGGCTAATCAGCAATTTGAACAAGCTATTAAGCACGGCCAATACCAAGATGGACGAAGTGCCATTGCAAGCCTTAACCAAAAAAATGCTCGTCATTATGGAGAAGCTGGAAAAAATTCCCTTTAATGAATTAAGCACCGAGGCCAGTGGCTTGATGCACGAAGCGCGTGCCAGCAATCAATCCATTCAAAAATTACTAGCCGATCCGGCATGGGCCAGTATGCCTGGCGATTTGGCTGCCAGCAGCAAACAAGCAAGGGCACTGCTTGAAAACCCCAGCTTAGCAGGCAGCTTACAAAAAATGGAAAGCAGCTTAAATCGCCTGGACCGGCTGCTTGCTCAGCACGAAGGCGGCTTAGACAGCACTCTCAATAATATGCAGCAAATCAGCGAAGACTTGCGTGTCATCAGCGAATCGGCCCGCGCCAATCCCACCGGCCTGCTGCTAGGCAAACCGCCAGCGCCCTATGTGCTGCCTGCGGCTAACAAATGATTTCAAAAAGCACAAAAGTGGCAATCCCACCTCCATTGAATCGCTTTTATATTGATGACAACACCTGATGAAACAACTGATCGTCTTACTTTGCACCGCTCTCTTAGCCGCCTGTGGCACAGCTATTCCTATTAAAGAAACTTACCTTCCCGTTGCAGAACGTACGGGTATGGCGCAAGCAAAGCACTTTAAGGGCAGCTTACAAATTGCGCCTTTCAGCGCTCAAGCCCCCTTTGCCGAACGCAGTTTCTTTTACAGGGAAAGCGCCCAGCGTTTTGTAAAAGACCCCTATCGTGAATGGCTATCCCCGCCTGCGCAGCTGCTCACCTTAAGCGCCCAACGCTGGCTGCAAGCCAGTGGCTTATTTAGCGAAGTACTGCCACTGGCTGCTAAACAAGCAGGAGATTACCAATTATCTGGGGAATTGCTCACACTTCATACCGACCTGCAAGCCCAGCCCCTTGCAGTAGCAAAACTGCATATACGCTTAAGCTCGGCGAATTCCCCTGTTATACTCGATACTATTCTTACGGCAAATGAACCTTTAACTGGCACAACGGCCAATGAAATTGCAGCAGGATTGGATCGCGCGCTTGCAAACACGCTTAAGCAACTAGAAAGCACGCTGATTTCACTTCCCTAGGCTAAACTGACTTTGCCACCTCACAGTAGAAACTCATGGCCGCGCCACGCGCACTTTCCCTTTATCGGCAGACCCAGGCAAGCAGCGAAGACGATTACGTTACGCTGCATACCTCACTGGTCAAACGCATCGCCTATCATCTGGTGAGCCGTTTGCCTGCCAGCGTGGAAGTCGATGATTTAATCCAAGTGGGCATGATGGGTTTGATGGAAGCCGCCAAAAATTTTGACCCGACTGCAGGTGTATTATTTGAAACCTTTGCCTCGCAACGTATTCGGGGCGCAATGCTGGATGAATTAAGAAGCGCAGACTGGATGCCACGCCAGGCTAGAAAACATATGCGGGATATTGAAGCCGCCTTAGTAAAGCTGGGGCATAAGCTGGGCAGAGCGCCGCTGGAAAGCGAAGTGGCAAGTTACCTTCAGCTGAGTCTGGAAGAATACCAAGATATGCTGACCGAGGCCCGTGGCCATCAACTTGTGCACTTAGATGACTTTGAAGAAGACGAAGAAAGCCATCACAGCGAACACAATATTGCCGATCAAACGCAAAACCCATTGCATCAATTATCAGAAACCCATTTTAAGCAAAAATTAATTGAAGCCATTGATGTGCTGCCAGAACGGGAAAAACTCGTCATGGCGCTGTATTACGACGAAGAGCTCAATCTTAAAGAAATTGGTGCCGTGCTCAGCGTAACCGAATCCCGTGTTTGCCAACTACACAGCCAGGCCATTGCCCGGCTGCGGGCCCGATTAGGCGATTGGACAAGCCAATAAGCGAAATATATAAATAAAAGCAGATTAGGGAATATGGATAAGATTAGTATTTTTGGCATTTTGCTTGGCTTAACAGCGATTGTTCTCGGGCAAATTCTAGAGGGCGGCCATGTTGCATCTCTAATGCAAGCCACTGCCTTTCTGATTGTCACCGGCGGAACGCTCGGTGCAGTGATGCTGCAAACACGGCAAGATCATTTTATTGCGGGTTTAAAAATGGTGAAGTGGATTTTTATCCCTCCACAGCACGATTTTAAAAAACAACTGGGCGTACTCGTAAACTGGGGCCAGCAAGCGCGCCGTGGTGGCCTTCTAGCACTTGAAGCCTATGTGCAAAGCGAGAAAGATCCTTTTGTAAAACGCGGCCTGCAAATGGTTGTCGATGGGGCCGAACCCGAAGTCATCCGCCGCGCCTTAGAGCTAGATATCGATGTATTTGAAGACCGCGCCCGCTCAGCCGCCAAAATTTGGGAGGCTGCCGGCGGCTACTCCCCCACCATCGGCATTATCGGTGCGGTAATGGGCCTGATTCATGTGATGGAAAACCTCACCGATCCTTCCAAATTGGGAGCAGGGATCGCCGTCGCCTTTGTCGCCACCATTTACGGCGTAGCCATGGCCAATCTCTTATTTCTGCCAATTGCACAAAAACTAAAGCAACATATCCAAACCGAAGTAAGACGCCGTGA
Organism: Iodobacter arcticus; assembly: GCF_042664895.1. NCBI lineage: Bacteria > Pseudomonadati > Pseudomonadota > Betaproteobacteria > Neisseriales > Chitinibacteraceae > Iodobacter > Iodobacter arcticus. The sequence goes on along the minus strand of NZ_JBHTBQ010000014.1, from coordinate 265,650 downwards.
AATGCTGGTAGAAGGCTTGGTCACCATCGCCAACGGCGAAAATCCACGGGTACTGGAAAATAAACTAGCGGGATTTTTGTCTTAAAAACTAGAGCAAAATTATTATTTTAGGGCGGAGACAACCCGCCAAAATAATTTCAAACCCAGCCACCACGGCTTACTCCCACCCAACCTCATTCGCAATCGCCCTGCGGAGATTTCACCATGCTCTGGTTTGCCAAATGGCTACGCCTTATCCTTGCCTGGCTTGATCTCTCTGCTTTTACCCTACTAATGCTGCTGCTTGCTCGTCTGCCTGTGCCACTTTTATCTGCCTGGTACCCCTCATTATTTCAAGCTTGGTGCCGCTGTTTTGTGAGCGCGCTAGGGGTAGAACTGCACATTCATCAACACCACAAGCATCCGCTCCCTGCTCAATATATCCTGATTGCCAATCATCCTTCGGCCTTAGAAGATGTCGGTATCCCCGCTTTTTTCCCTGTTAGGAATTTAGCCAAAGAAGAAGTGCGCAATTGGTGGTTTGTAGGGCGGATTGCTGAAGCGGCGGGAACTATCTTTGTAAAACGAGAAGAAAAAGATGCTCGTCACGCGGCGCTGCTCAATATGATTGCGGCGGTTAATGCAGGACATTCTATTGCGCTTTATCCGGAAGGAGGCTGTAAGGGCCGCCGCCTGTGGGATAAGTTTTTATACGGCGCGTTTATCGTGTCTCTCGAAACCAAGGTGCCGATATTGCCGGTATTTTTACATTACGAAGCACAAGAAGCCTTTGAATGGGCCCCAAATACCACACTACTGCAAAAAATAGGGCAGATCATGTGCTCGCCGAATAAGGTAGCGCACTATCATATTTTTGATCCGCTGGAAGCCAGCCAGTTTAAAGATAAAGATGATTACTCCCGCCATACCTATGCGCTTTATTTAGAATGGCAAAAGCGTTTTCTTGAGTGAGCCTTCACACCAATCCATTGGCTTATTACCCAAATTAAACAGTCAACTGCTGTTTGTAGGATGTTGCCGCTATAATTAGCGGCATATTCATAGCAACCAAGCCAAACATGGCCATATTTCGTAAAAAAAACGTCGCGAATGTATCCAGCCGCGCCGCCTTGCCACCACAGATCGCTATTTTATTACGCGAATCATGGTGGTTTATTTTGGTCGTCTTAGTGATTTACCTCGTCTTGGTATTGAGCACCTATAGCCCCGGAGATCCCGGCTGGTCGCATAGCGCCACCCGGCCTGAAATCCACAATCGAGGCGGTGCTGTTGGCGCATGGGTTGCCGATATCTTGCTCTACTTATTTGGCTTTTCAGCTTGGTGGTGGGTAGGCTTTTGCTTTGCCGCCATCTTATGGGGCTATCGCCGGATTGATCATGTGAGTGATGGCGCTCGCCCTACGGTACTCTTTGCCTGTATCGGTTTTTTGCTCATTATTCTGGCCAGCTCTAGCTTTGAAGCGCTACGTTTACACAGTATTCATGCCGTATTACCACAAGCACCGGGTGGAATATTAGGCGTGACGCTGGGCGGCTGGCTCTATCTCAGCTTTGGCTTTTCTGGTGCAACACTGTTTTTGCTGGCCACAATTTGCATCGGTATTTCACTCTTTACCGGCCTATCCTGGCTGCATTTAATGGAAAACTTGGGAGCCCTCATCGAGCTGAGCGCGCTTAAAGCAAAAGATGCCATTCAGGCATCGCGCGATCGAAAAATTGGCCGAGAAGCCAAAGTGCAGCGCAGCGAGAAAGTCACTTCAGAGAAAAAACGCTTTGATGATAAGCCCCCTGTGCGCATAGAAGCAGCTCACACCGAAGCGCCCGCCATCGCCGCTAAGCTCAGCAAAAAAGCGCAGGAAGAGCAGCAAAAAGCCGCACAAGTGCCGCTGTTTAATGCGGAAGACTTACCTGTGATTGCCAGCAACCAGGCCTTGCCACCGATCAAACTACTCACCCCTGCACCGCCCGCTAAAGAAACGATCAGCAAGGAAACGCTGGAATTTACCTCAAGGCTGATCGAGAAAAAACTGGCCGACTTTAATGTAGAAGTCAAAGTGATTGCCGCCTATCCCGGCCCGGTAATTACCCGCTACGAGATTGAGCCTGCTGTCGGAGTCAAAGGCTCGCAGATTGTTAATTTGATGAAGGATTTATCCCGCGCGCTGGGCCTTGTTTCGATTCGCGTTGTAGAAACCATCCCGGACAAGACCTGCATGGGGCTTGAACTCCCCAACCCAACACGGCAGATGATTCGCCTATCAGAGATTTTATCCTCCGAGCCTTATCACGCCATGAGCAGCAAACTCACCATTGCGCTGGGTAAAGATATTACTGGCAAGCCAATCGTGACCGATCTGGGCAAAGCACCCCATATGTTGGTTGCAGGCACGACTGGCTCGGGTAAATCGGTTGGGGTGAATGCGATGATTCTAAGCTTGGTCTACAAAGCCACGGCCGATGAAGTGCGCTTTATTATGATTGACCCCAAAATGCTCGAGCTCTCGGTTTACGAAGGCATTCCGCATTTGCTGGCCCCTGTGGTCACCGATATGAAGCTGGCCGCCAACGCGCTGAACTGGTGTGTGGCCGAGATGGAAAAACGCTATCGCCTGATGAGCACCTTTGGCGTGCGTAACTTGGCCGGCTTCAATCAAAAGGTGCGCGAAGCCGAGAAAGCCGGTAAACCACTCACTAATCCCTTTACGCTGACTCCAGAAGATCCTGAACGCCTTGAGCACCTACCGTTTATCGTTGTGGTAGTGGATGAGTTTGCTGATCTAATTATGGTGGCGGGTAAGAAGATTGAAGAGCTGATCGCGCGCCTCGCGCAAAAAGCCCGTGCTGCTGGCATCCATTTGATTTTGGCTACCCAACGCCCATCCGTGGACGTAATTACCGGCCTGATCAAGGCCAATATCCCAACTCGGCTAGCGTTTCAGGTATCAAGCAAAATTGATAGCCGCACCATTCTGGATCAAATGGGCGCAGAGGCCTTGCTGGGCCAGGGGGATATGTTGTTCCTGCCACCGGGTAGCGGCTATCCTCTGCGCGTGCACGGTGCCTTTGTGGACGATAACGAAGTGCATCAGGTGGTTGAAAACCTCAAGCAACAAGGCGAGCCTAACTATATCGATGGTATTTTGAATGGTGGCTTTGAAGCCGAGGCGGCCGCTGGGGGCGGCAATAGCGAGAGTAATAACGAAAGCGATCCGCTTTACGACGAAGCAGTGGCCTTTGTACTCAAAAGCCGCCGCGCCTCGATCTCATCCGTACAACGCCAATTACGCATCGGTTACAACCGCGCTGCAAGGCTGATTGAGCAGATGGAAGCCTCAGGGCTAGTCAGTGGCATGGAAACCAACGGCAATCGCACTGTGCTAGCTCCTGCAGGCGAATAGAGAGTTCCAAAACCACACCTCACTCCATCACATACATAGAAACAAGTCGCTCCCAGCATAAAAATAGTTGGGAGCCGCTCCGCATAGCGGAATCAGATCACCGCCCCGCTCAAGAGTCAGTTTCGGCCCGCAAACAGCTCCAGGCCACAGCTGTTTTTACCCATCATATTTGCACATTTACAAATATCTGCTAAACCCAGTCCCAAGCCGCGCAGAGCCTAGCCTAGCGGACAAAATATCAGCAGAAAAAACAGATCTCCCCTAGGGCAAAGTGACATAACTCTTGAAACAAAGTGGGGATCTATGCTATAAATCCGGTTTTTCTCAGAAGTCAGGGAATTACCGACCATGGCACGAGTATGTGAAGTCACCGGCAAGCGCCCAGTGACAGGGAACAATGTTTCCCACGCCAATAACAAGACTAAGCGTCGTTTTCTTCCAAATCTACACAGCCGCCGTTTCTGGGTAGAAAGCGAAAACCGCTTCGTTCGTCTGCGTGTATCTAACGCAGCACTCCGTACTATCGATAAACTAGGCATCGAAGTCGTCCTCGCGGATCTCCGCGCTCGTGGCGAAGTTTGAGGCTGAGGTAAGAAATCATGCGTGAAAAAATCAAGCTGGAATCCAGCGCAGGTACTGGTCACTTTTACACAACGACCAAGAACAAGCGCACAATGCCAACTAAGCTAGAAATCAAGAAGTACGATCCCGTGGTTCGTAAACACGTGATCTACAAGGAAACCAAGCTGAAGTAATTCAGTTGTTGTACGGTGGCCTTCATACTCGAACCCTGCCCTTGGTGGGGTTTTTGTATTTCTGGCATCTCAAAAAAAGCCAGACTTAATCTGGCTTTTTTTATTGCTCAACAAATCAGGGCAAATCCCATTCAGTTTTAAGCGAGCTTTTGAGCATGCTAATCAACGGATCTTGCTCTCTGTCTGCCGAATAAATAAATTGCAAAGGCACTCGCACCGCAATCTCCCCCCCTCGCCATAAGGCAATCGAGCCATCGGCTACAAATCGCTTCGCCGTCCGCTCTGCCAAAATCGCCACCCCCAAGCCTGCTTTAACAAGCTCTACCAGCGTTGCTTCTTCATCAAACTCACCCACAATCTTTGGCGCGATGTTCTGGCTGCGCCATAGCTCTAAAGTAATTTCAGCAAGGCTAGTAAATTGCGATAAACCTAGCCAAGGTACTTTACCCAATGCTTTCCAATCGGCATTGGCCAGCTCACCCGCCATCGCTGGTGGCAAAGCCACACAGAAGCCAATCTCGGTCAATTGCAAGGTAGTGACATTCTGATAAGGGTTACGCCCCAGATAAAAACCACCGTCCAGCACTTTTTTCCGTACATCATTTAACACACTCACCGAAATACCATGAGTCGTTTGAGCCGAAATCAGCGGATACTTCTCGCGCAAATGGGCCAGCCAAGATCCTAAACGCAGCCTTGCTGGCACACCAATCGTGCCAATTTTGACTTTCCCTCTAGGCTCGCCAGCAAGTGCTTTTGCGCGATTTTGCATGCCACGCGCCAAAGCGAGGATGTTTTCTGCATCCGGCTGCAATAGCTTTCCCGCCTCGGTAAGCTGCACGCCACCGGGGAAACGCTCAAACAGAGGAACGCCAAATTCTTCTTCTAAAGCCTTAATTTGCGCCGTTACGGCAGGCTGAGACAGGTGCAATAATTCTGCAGCCTGAGTCAGATGCCCCTGCTGTGCAACGGCAATAAAAGTGCGAAGTTGGTAGATTTCCATGCAGAAAGTATGCTCAAAAATAGGCTCACTGTCAGCTTATTCACCAGAATTGGCGATACTCTGTGTAGATAAGGCATCTGCCTAAACGCTAGGCAAAGTGCAACGCAACATCAGCTTTGCTGATTTTGTGCATCAAAAATTGCAATTAGCATGAAAAGATCGCTGTCGTTACATTACAGATCGGTTGTCCCTTCCGGGATCCACCTTGTATCAAAGGAGGAGTCTAAGCATGAATGAAACGATCATCGACCGTATTCAGCACAATCCAAAATTTGCCGAACTGGTCCAGAAGAAAACCAGCCTCTCTTGGCTTTTATCATCAGTCATGCTGGTGATTTACTACGGTTTTATTCTGGTCATCGCATTTTCCCCCTCCACGCTGGGGATCCCGATTTCTAGTAACAACGTCACCACCATCGGTATTCCCATTGGCATCATGGTGATTTTATCGGCCTTCGTGCTCACTGGCATTTATGTACGCCGCGCTACTGAGTTCGATCAGTTGACCCGTGAAATTATCGAGGAAGCAAAGCAATGATGCATAAATTGCAAAAGCAGCTAGGCTGCGGTGCCCTTATGGCGCTTGCCAGCTTGCCAACATGGGCAGCAGGCGCCATTGATGGCCCGGTCACTAAGCAAGCGATGAACTGGCATGCCATCATTATGTTTTTTATGTTCGTCGCCTTTACCCTTGGGGTGACTTACTGGGCGGCGCGCAAAACCCGCTCTGCCAAAGATTTTTACTCTGCTGGCGGCGGCATTACCGGCTTTCAAAATGGCTTAGCCATTGCGGGCGACTATATGTCGGCTGCGTCCTTCCTTGGGATTTCCGCACTGGTATTTGATACCGGCTACGACGGCCTGATTTACTCGCTAGGCTTTTTGGTAGGCTGGCCAGTGATTACCTTCTTGGTGGCAGAGCGCCTACGCAACTTAGGTAAATACACTTTTGCCGATGTGGCTTCTTATCGCCTGCAACAAGGCCCAGTGCGTACCTTTGCAGCAACCGGCACACTGGTTGTGGTGGCGCTGTATCTGATCGCGCAAATGGTGGGTGCAGGTAAGCTGATTCAGCTGTTATTTGGCATGAACTACAACACCGCCGTGGTGTTAGTGGGCGTGCTGATGGTGATTTACGTGATTTTTGGTGGCATGTTGGCCACCACATGGGTGCAGATTATTAAAGCCGTGCTGCTGCTATCTGGTGCAAGCTTTATGGCCTTTATGGTGCTTAAACATGTGAACTTCAGCGTTGAAGGCATGTTTGCCCAAGCGGTGCATGTTAAACAAGCAGGGGCACAGCTCTTAGCCATCAAAGCCTCTGCCGCCTCAGAAGTTGCAGCACAAGCCGTAGCCAGCAATGCGCCTGATGCGGCTACGCTAGTCGAAAAAGCATCAGATGCCGCCAAAGCAGCAGTGAAAGCCGCTAAAAACATCATGGCACCAGGTGGCTTGGTATCTAACCCGATTGATGCGATTTCTCTTGGCCTTGCACTGATGTTTGGTACAGCGGGCTTGCCGCATATTCTGATGCGCTTCTTTACCGTAAAAGACGCACAGGCTGCACGTAAATCCGTATTTGTTGCCACGGGTTTTATTGGCTACTTCTACATCCTCACCTTCATTATCGGCTTTGGCGCGATCATGCTGGTCTCCACCGATCCATCGTATAAAGACGCAGCAGGCAAGTTGCTGGGCGGCTCTAATATGGCGGCGATCCACCTTTCACACGCAGTAGGTGGCGATTTATTCCTTGGCTTTATTTCTGCTGTTGCCTTTGCCACCATTTTGGCCGTGGTTTCTGGGCTGACTTTATCTGGCGCATCGGCCGTTTCACACGATCTTTATGCCAGCGTTTGGCGTAAAGGCCGCGTTGATGAAGCCACAGAAATCCGCGTCTCAAAATATGCAACGGTTGGCCTTGGCGTAGTCGCTATCTTGCTAGGCATTATGTTCGAGAAGCAAAACATCGCCTTTATGGTGGGTTTGGCTTTCTCTATCGCGGCATCTGCCAACTTCCCGGTCCTATTCTTATCCATGTTCTGGAAAGGCTTAACCACTCGCGGTGCCGTGATTGGTGGCTACTCTGGGTTGATCTGCGCGGTGGTATTGATTGTTCTAGGGCCAGCCGTTTGGGTAGATACACTGGGCAATGCCAAGGGCAGCGAATTATTCCCTTATAAAAACCCAGCTATTTTCTCAATGACTTTAGCGTTTCTGATGACGTGGATTTTCTCTATCACCGATAAGAGCGCACAGGCCGACTCTGAGCGCGCCGCATTCTTGCCACAATTTATCCGCTCCATGACAGGAGTGGGTGCAGAAGGTGCGTCAAAACATTAATAATGTTTAATTAAAAATACAACGCCATGCGCAATGCATGGCGTTTTTTATTACGCTGATTTAATAATTAAATATATTTTCATAAGGATTAATACCCCAATCCTATCAACTTAAGGTCAAAATATTGTTGGTTTTGTATAGGGTGTGCAAGTCGCTTTTCTTGCGCACCGTTCTTTGCGCTCCGACTGCGTCGTTGTACACCCTATAAACGCCGACTCACCCAATGCAATAAGCTTAAGTTGATAGGGTTGATTAATCCCCCCCTAAAAAAATAAAACGAATTCAATCAGCACATTAGCTTACACCACAACTTTAACCCCCTTGTCATATTCAAATGGCACTATTCATTTAATTTTAATAAAAGGGTTATTCAATGAAACGCAGCACAATCGCGCTTAGTATTGCGCTTAGCTCACTATTAGCCGCTTGCAATAGCGACAACACCGATACCACCACCAGCACTAACAATAAACCCTTTATTATCAGCGGCGTATTTCAAGACTCAGCCGTAGAAGGCTTAGAGTACAGCACCACCAGTAATCCAAGTGCGCAATACACCAAGGCCGATGGGTTTTATTTATATCAGGTGGGGGATGAAATCACCTTTAAAATTGGCGGCGTGGTATTAGGTAAAGCCATTGCCACCGCTAAATTATCCCCTGCCGATTTAAGCGGCGGCTTTAACGATAAAGCGATTAATATCGCCCAATTACTGCAAACACTGGATAGCGATGGCGACCCAAGTAATGGGATTAAGCTGGAAGCGGCTCAACGTGATTTATTAAAATCATTAACAGAATCCAGCTTTAAATTAGCCGCGAATGACAATGACTTTGGCGTAGAGCTCGCCAAACTTGGCTTAAAAGTACGTGATCGCAATTTAGCCAGCGAGCATTTTGAGTCCACACTCGCCAGCCAATTTGGCAAAGACAATACCAGCAAGATCGCTGATATCAGCGTTACCAAGCATCAAATTGTGGTCGATCCCAAATTTAATGTGGCCTATCCGGGAACATTAGCGGGCCTAAAAGCCACTTTCCCAAATGGTTTCCCATTTAGCATGGGGTCGGCACTAGCCTTTAAAGAAAAAACCAAAGACGGCGCGATTGAGTTTTATGTATTGAGCGATCGCGGCCCCAATGCCGATTCGCCCAATCTGGCCGATGACAGCAGCACAAAAGTATTCCCAGCGCCCGATTTCACGCCTAAATTTGGCGTAATGAGCTTAAAAGACGGCATTGCCAGCCTTGTTTCAGTGACGGATATTTTAAATGCCGACGGCAGCAAAACCACGGGCCGCCCAACGGCTGCCAATGAAGTTGGCTCCAGCAAAGAAGTGCCTCTATCCGAAACATTGCAAACCCTCGCCACCGATAAAAACGGCATCGACCCAGAAGGAATCGCAGTCGATAAAAATGGTGATTTATGGATTTGCGATGAATACGGCCCCTTCCTGATCCGCATCGATGCTAAAACCGGCAAGATTGCCGAAAAACTCTACCCTGGTGCAGGCCTGCCCGCCGTGCTCGCCAATCGCCAAGCAAATCGTGGTTTTGAAGGCATCGCCATTGCTCCTGCCAGCGGAAAAATCTACGCCGCAGTACAAAGCAATTTAGAAATCACCGACAGCAAGAAAAACAAATCAACCAAGGCGCAGTTCACGCGGATCGCCGAATACGACCCAGCCACCAAGGCCACACGCATGTTTGCCTACCCGATTGACGCCAACTATGGCAAAAGCAAAGAGCTGAAAATTGGCGATCTGCTGGCGATTTCTGACACCCGCTTCCTGCTAATCGAGCAAGGCATTCAAAAAGACGGCCTGATGCACCGCAGTATTTATCTGATCGATATCAGCAGCGCTACCGATCTAAGCGACAAAACCTTGGCTGATAAAAGGGATCTGGAATTTGGCGCGGCAGCCGATCTGACCAATATCCAAATGGTGAAGCGCACCAAGCTATTTGACTACGATGCGCTTGGCGGCGGCTTTGGCTATCTGGCAGAAAAATCAGAAGGCCTCGCCATGATAGACGGCAAAACCATCGCCATCGTGAACGATAATGACTTTGACGTTAAAGCCAGCTTGCAAGATGCCAAAGGCAAAGTCGCTACCGATTGCAAAATCACCGAAGGCAAGCTTAGCGGCTGCAAAATTGATGATGTAGCCGTCGCCGCCGATGCGGTGAAATTAAATATCAGCCGAGGCGACCCAACTCAAGCCCCTTCACGACTGTGGCTATTTAAACTACCAAAAGATATTAAGGAATACAGCGTAAATTAAACGGTAGTTATGCCTCATTCATGCGGCGTAATCACTATTGCGCCGCATGAGTTTCCACCATTTTGGCGTATTGCCGCTTCGCTTCGCATACCCCCTACAGCAAATTAACACCTCATTCATTCGTAGGGCGCAATCGCCTCTGGCATTGCGCCGCATGAATTCTCCACCATCTTGGCGTATTGCCGCTGCGCGTCGAATACGCCCTACGGCAAATTAACACCTCATCCATTCGTAGAGCGCAATCGCCTACGGCATTGCGCCGCATGAATTTCCACCACCCGAGGTGTTAGTACTTCGCGTCAAATACGTCCAAAGGAAAATCAACAGCTCGTAACCAACTAGCCAACTGTAACCCTCGCTATTTACAGAAAATGACACTGTAACCATGCCTATTTTGCTTTTAAGATAAGCTGACTTATCCCCAAGCGAGTCAATACCATGTTCAGCCCTGCCCTTTTAAGCTATGTCTCGCTGATGTCCGTCACCCCTGGCCCTAATAACCTCATGCTGGCGGCTTCTGGTGGCAATTTTGGCTTTCGCCGCAGCATTCCGCATTTATTGGGCATTAGCATTGGCCACGGTATTCAAGTTTTTATTGTCGGTATTTTATTAGCGTGGGTGATGGCCAGCATTAATACAGCTCGCCCAATTTTAGGAGTGATTGGCTGTGCTTATTTATTATGGCTATCGTGGAAAATATGGAAAGCCGCATCACCCGAAGGCAAAGAAGCTGCCAAGCCCATGAGCTTTTTAGCTGCTGCGCTTTTTCAATGGGTAAATCCTAAGGCATGGGTGATGGTGCTCAATACCGTTATTCTATTTTTGCCTGCTGGCCAAAATAATATCATCGCCGTAATCAGCTTAGCCGCCCTTTGTGCATTAATTAATCTACCCTGTATTTGCATCTGGGCATGGCTGGGTGATGCATTAAGGCAACATTTATTAGTGCCTGCTCGATTAAAATTATTTAATGGCACAATGGCAGTGATGATGGCAATCACAGCCTTATTTTTATTACAAGGTGAACTAAATATATTGGTTTAAAATCGATGAGCGCACCCATGCTTTAGCCATTTTTATATATTAATAGTCAGCGTTTTCACTTAGCTGTAAAGAGTAGGCTTTAATCTTTGACACACTGACACGCTAAATAATAAGAGTATTGCTAATGAATACTAAAATTGACTACACAGAAATCAACCGCAGCATGTGGAATTTAACTGCCGAAATCAATAAGAAAGAAGGGTTGGATCAACTATTATCTGCAATTAAAAACCCAGAGTTCTCAAGCTTTGATGCGGTAGAAAAAGAGCTGTTTGCCCGGTTTCCGCTTAATGGTAAAGATGTGCTGCAAATTGGCTGCAATAGCGGCCAGGAGCTATGCAGTGTAAAACGCGCAGATGCTAGCCGCTGCGTGGGTGTGGATATTTCCGACTCGTTTATTGAACAAGCCAGAGTACTGGCCCGGCATGCAGAGCTTGATATTGAATTTATTTGCAGCGATATTTTTGATCTTAAAAACCACTGCCAGCGCTCTTTCGATCTGGTTTATATCACCGTTGGTGTATTAGGGTGGATGCCTAATTTGCCACGCTTATTGGCATTGATTCACTCATGGCTAAAGCCGAATGGGCAGTTATTTATTTATGAGCAGCACCCTATTCCAGGTTCTGTTGACGTTTGTTTCGCACCTGCGCTGAGCCGGAAAACGGCCAGTCACAAGGCATGTGACGAAGGCAATAACTGGTTATTACCAAGGAACATAACGCAGTGAATGGCCGTTTTCCGGCTCAGCCCTTCGGGTTTGGCCCATTTTTGGGGCTGCACTGCGTTAAAAATCGCTAATGGTACTCGCACCATGTCGCAATTTTTGCCTTGTTCAGCCCCAAAACTGGGCCAAACGCAGCTGTGAAACAAACGTCAACAGAGCCTAGATATGTTTAACCCTATTCCGCCGCATGCGATGGATAGCTCTTATTTCCGCAAAGAGCCTTTTATTGATGAAATGCTGCCTGAATATATTGATACCCAAGGGACAGGCAGTGCGCCTTCTTATTGGTTTCCCCACACCCTCTCCGATATTATTGGCGGCTGCTTGCAGCAGGGTTTGCAATTGCGCCACTTTGCAGAATATCCCAATGAGATATCAGTAACTTATGCCGCATTAGAGCAAAACGAGGCCCGCTTGCCGCTCAGCTATAGCCTAATTGCAGAGCGGGCAGATTAGTAAACACCAGTGACTCTAGCCGCGAATAGCTGTTAACAAGGCTTTCGCGGCTAAAGCCGCTGCTACGAAAAGCAGCCATCTACGTAAAAACCCTCACATCAGTCTTTCTGATTCACCCCATCAAAAAACACGATTAGCCTTGCGGCAGCCCCCGCTGATACTCTGGGTTTAATCCGATTTATCTGACTATCTCTGCAAGAAGGAAGCCTAAATGAGCAGCATTGATTCCGTACTTAAGGAAACCCGTCTGTTTCCACCTTCCGACGATTTCCGCACCAAGGCCAATGTATCCGGCATGGAGGGGTATCACACCCTTTGTGAGAAGGCCAATAGCGATTATCAAGGCTTTTGGGGCGATCTAGCGCGCGAGTTAGTCAGCTGGCGCAAGCCTTTTACCAAGGTATTGGACGAATCGAATGCGCCGTTTTTCAAGTGGTTTGAAGACGGTGAAATGAATGTGTCTTACAACTGCCTCGACCGTCACCTTGAAAGCAAAGCGAATAAAGTAGCGATTATTTTTGAAGCAGACGATGGCTCAGTCTCTCGCGTCACTTACCGCGAGCTGTATCACCGCGTTTGCCAGTTCGCCAACGGCTTAAAGAGCCTTGGCGTGGTCAAGGGCGATCGCGTGGTGATTTATATGCCACACACGGTAGAAGCCGTGATCGCCATGCAGGCCTGCGCTCGTATTGGCGCAATTCACTCGGTGGTATTCGGTGGTTTCTCTGCGGGCGCGCTGCGTGATCGCATCCAAGACGCTACCGCCAAGATTGTGATTACCGCCAATGAATCGGTACGCGGCGGCAAGGCCACACCTTTAAAAGCCATGACAGACGAAGCGCTGGGCATTGGCAACTGCGAATCCGTCGAAAAAGTCATCGTATTCCAGCGCACCGGCACCAAGCCAGATCACTGGAGCGAGAGCAATAATGTTTGGTGGCATCAGTTGGTAAAAGGCTTGCCTGATATTTGCGAGCCAGAATGGATGAATGCCGAAGATCCTTTGTTCGTGCTATATACCTCCGGCTCCACAGGCAAGCCTAAGGGCATCCAGCACTCCAGCGCGGGCTACTTCCTTGGCACGCAAGTATCGATGAAATGGGTGTTCGATTACAAAGAAGACGATGTGTACTGGTGCACCGCCGATGTCGGCTGGATTACCGGCCACAGCTATATTGCTTACGGCCCGCTGGGCATCGGTGCAACACAAGTTATCTTTGAAGGCGTGCCCACCTATCCAGACGCTGGCCGCTTCTGGGCGATGATTGAAAAACATCAAGTCACCACCTTTTACACCGCGCCGACCGCGATTAGGTCCTTGATTAAGCTTGGTGGCGATCTGCCTAAGCAATACGATTTATCCAGCCTGCGCCTCTTGGGCACAGTGGGTGAGCCGATTAATCCTGATGCGTGGATGTGGTATCACGAAGTGATTGGCGGCGGCCGTTGCCCGATTGTAGACACATGGTGGCAGACCGAAACTGGCTCGAATATGGTCGCTCCATTGCCAGGCGCAGTTGCCACAAAACCGGGCTCTTGCACCCTGCCGCTACCAGGCATTATGACTGCCATTGTGGATGAATCTGGTGCGCCAATCGAGCCGGGCAAGGGGGGATCGCTAGTGATTACTCGCCCCTTCCCATCCTTGGTTCGCACCATTTATAACGATGCCGCGCGCTTTAAAAGCACCTATTTCCCGGATGAATTCAACGGCAAGTACTATCTTGCTGGCGATTCGGCTCATTACGACGAGCACGGCTATATCTGGATTATGGGCCGCATCGACGATGTGCTAAATGTATCCGGCCACCGCCTTGGCACCATGGAAATTGAATCGGCTTTGGCCGCCAATCCACTAGTCGCAGAAGCCGCCGTGGTAGGCAGACCGCACGAAATCAAGGGCGAATCAGTGGTGGCCTTTGTGGTACTCAAAGGCGATCGCCCTGAAGGCGAAGAAGGCAAGTTGATTGCCAAGCAGCTACGCGAATGGGTAGCGCATGAGATCGGCAAAATTGCTCAGCCAGACGAGATCCGCTTTGGCGACAATCTGCCTAAAACTCGCTCCGGCAAAATCATGCGCCGCTTGCTCAGAAATATCGCCAAGGGTGAAGAAATCACTCAGGATATTTCCACCCTAGAAAACCCGGCGATTCTAGAACAACTGCGCCACAGCGCACTGTAATAAGAGATAGAAAATACTGCTTCACGGCAGCTTTTGAGGCCCCGAGCTTATGCTTGGGGCTTTTTTTTAACCATGGAATAAGTAAATAAGTGTTTTTGTATAACATCCTGCATTTTTAAAAAGTCGTAATACGTTCTTCAATCAGCATGTTGCTAGACTCGCGTAGTTTATGAAGTAAATGACTTGAGCATATTCGCCTATCCCATCAATATTGGGCCAAAAAAAAGGGGCTAAGCCCCTTTGAGTATACGCATTACGTATTGTGTCAGGGAAGCTCGATCTGCTGCCCCTTGCATTTCGAATACATGCCCTTGCAACCCCCTATCACACCCGCCATTGCCCATCGATATAGACATTTTCATCGCCTAAATACACACCCGTTGCCGCGACAAAGACATCGATATGAAAACGTGTGTCTTTGCGTTTAAATTGCGGCTTGTTGTAGCTGCCATGCTTAGCGCCAAGGGATAGATGAATGCCGCATTGCCGCTCAAAAGTACCGATATCGCTTACGGTTCGGTCTTGGCTAAATGCACGATTGAGGCCCAAGCCCAATTCACGCACCCATACTTCGCCTTCAACGGCGCGGATTTTGGCCAGCACTTCATCAAAATACGGCGTGCTGTTTTCCACCCCAACCACGCAGCCTTGCTCAACAATCAAAGTAATCGGCAGGGCAGGAAAATTGCAATGAAAGCTAGTATCCCCAAACACAAAAATATCGGCGCGGCCACTTAGCTGCGTTAAATCACGCGCCTCGGTAAACACTTCGCCAATCGGAAACTGCCCACCAATATGCTTCATTTGGCGGTAATCGCCAACATTCAACTTAGCGCCCTCAAGTGGCCCCGCGTAGATCAGCTCATGGCCCACGCCGCTGCTGATACGCGCGTGCGGAGCCACATTAATCCGCGCCTGCAAGGCCGTGCCCGTGCCGCGATAATAGGCGGCATCGTAAGCCAGCGATTCGATATACAAAGGCGCTTCATCCGCCACCATGCGCGCCAGATGCACATGCTCGATCACTTTTAACTCTTGATTAAACAACTGCACCCGCAAACGATAGGCATCAAGGCGAAAATGCGTCGACTGAATCAACACCACCAAAGCCCCCGCAGGCTGAGCATGAAAAGCCGCCATCACCGCATCATTATCAACGCTGCTGATTTCAATCGCTTCTGCACTAGGCAAAGCCAGCCGGTAACTATCCGCCAACACCTGCGCCAAAGGGCATTCAACATCGTAAACAATCAAAGCCGCTTCATCGGCACCGTGGCCAATCGCCACGCTCACAATATCGTGCACATGGGCAGCCGCCGCAGCGCGGTGCTGGGCATTCAGTTCGCAGTAATGGGGAGTATTTATCATTGGGAGTGCTTCTATACATGATTCAACAATGGCGACACCTTAACGCAAGGATTCAGCGAAGTAAAAAAACCTGAGCCTGAAGTATGGAGGACGCGGAGAACAGGAGTTTCACGAAGGGAAAGCCAGGGCATCGGGTGTATGGTTTTGTGGGGTGGGTAAAGCCGTGCTAAGCAAAGTCAAAAAGACCTTTTTAGTGCCTTCGGCACGTTGATTTTGGAGCGGTAGCCACCGCGGGGGCCTTCCTTTCTTGAACGGCCAAGAAACGAAGCCAAAGAAGGCCGCCCCGACCAGCACGAAAGCCCCTCACTGCGGATAATCGGCTCGGCGAAAAAGGCTGCTCGCTCGCTGCCTCGCTACCCCTTTTCCGAAACCCCGACCCGCTTATTCCTCGCTTCGGCGTGCTTCAAGGGGACTTTAAAAAGCCCTATGCGGAGAGCGTGGTTATAGTGTTTTTCCGCTGTTTGCTAATAAAAAACCATAGGATTAGCAAGTAGCTTAGGCATGTTTTATCTGCCCAATGCGTCCCAGAAAAGACCACAAAGTAGATGGTGTTGTAGGGTGTCAATAAGCGAAGCGCATTGCACCAGCGATCGAAAACAGAATCAATGGCCGCATAAAATTCCATACGGCGTAATGCGTCTGGAAAAAGCCCCTGACTTATTACGCCCTACAAATTCATTACGACTTACGGCCTTTATTTCTCAAATTTAGGGATGAAATAAAGATTTGAGGCGTAAACGAATTAACTCTTCTCGCGCATCTAAAAAATCTGAAACCCTATCAAATGCCCAAAGAGATTTGTCTTCTGGTATTAAGTGGCGCTTTAAGAAACTTTGGTCACGTGATTCAAGCCAAAAGCTAAAGGGCATATCTTTTTTACTTGTATTTTCAGATGCGGGCAAAAGGCAAAGATTGACCAAGTTATTTTTTTTCTCTTCCCCATATAAAGTATCTTGTGCCTTTAACTTTCCGGATTTGAATAAATTAGTGGCAAATATATGATCCTGATGATGTGGAGTTATTCCCCATCTTGCATCATCATAGAGCAAAGACAACGCTAAAAATACACGCTTACTGCCGTAATTTAAACTCAGAACATGGTCATCAATGTAATCATCATCAAACGTTGTGTGAAGGCCAGAAGAAAGAATTGTCTGGTTTATTTCTTTAAGTGGGAAATCAGCCCCAGACTCTTTAATATTTGAGCGAATATTTTTGAGCAACCCATCTGCAGCCCTACCAAATGCACCCTTGAGAAGTGCCATGAAAAGCCAACGATGAATATACCCTGAATTTCTTACCTCAAATGGCGTTGAGCCTAGCAGATCAACAGAGGGGTTTTTATAAAGAAAATAAATAATTGGAATAACCGCATTTACACTACTCAGATTCTGTTCATCAATACCATAAGAGTTAATTAAATCAACACCTTTTTTTATCGCTTTTTTAATTTCAGGCCATTTTTTTTTAATAAGCTCCAAATTTTCATTAGTAAAATTTTGAACCTTGTAAGCCACAGGAAGATCAGCAAGAACAAGACATGATTTCATTATAAAATCTTTATCAAAACTATTACTACGAGAAAGCCCATTATTTATATAATCCACAAAGCCAAATATTTCTTCTCGAGCATTCATCCCTCCCCATTTAGAGGTGATCATTGACAGCAATAAATCAGACTTTGTAAGTTTTGTTCCTCCGTCGTTAGCTCGAATAAAAATATCAAGAACTCGATCATAATCTTGGTCTGTTTCTATGTAATAGGCGATTACTTTTTCGTCGTGAATAGCCCGATAGAGTCGTTCTAAATTTCGTGAAAATACTTTCCTCTCGCCGCGAGAAATCCCGTAATTATCTAATTCTTCATCTTTTTGTTCTAAGAAAAACATCGAACTTTTGACGCTCATCAAAATCCATTATTTGTGCTACGCGAAACCAAAAATTCTCAGAATTAGGTTGTGGAGTCGCATCCTTAAATGCGAATTTATAGTAAAGTCCATCTTTATCTTCCTCACCATCAAGCGAGGGGGCAGCCAATAAGTCTAAGTGCAGTTTGTTTGTCGTCCAAGCGTCAGGGTTAGCGATTCGTCCACCTTTTTTTCTTGTAACGTATGTTCCTTTTAGTCCAATCATTAAGGAAGTCAATCGCTGCTGCCCATCGAGAATCATAGATAAATTATTCACGCCATCGGTAATCGCCAGTTCGTTGTGAGTACCACCCTGCTTTGCTTTATCCAAAAATTTGTATGCTTGCCACTTCTCTCTATTTTGATCCCGTATTTCCCAGAATAAAAATGAACTGATAGGGTATTTACGCATAATGGAATCAAACAATTTCATAATTTGTTCCGGCTCCCATACAAACTCACGCTGAATGGTGGGCAAAAAATATTGCTGATTCATTCGTCCAATAGTTAATGCGATGGTGTCCGAGTGATAACTCATAATTTTAATTCTTCCTAGTACTGGAATTGACGGCATACATCTTTTTTGCCATGCAATTATGTCAATAGTGAACACTGAGCTTCTATAGGGGCTCTGAAAAAATATAGGGACCGACCTAGATATATCAAAATACAAAACCAGATTAAAATCATTACCAAGTCGAACCAGAATAATTTACATCATCATATTACACGTAATTAGCTTAAATTTTACAGCCACCAAAAGCTACTTAATCAAATGAGCAATTTACTGCAGATTGATTCATCAGTAGCCCCACAACTTAAAGCCATCCACACTCACCCTCACCCCAAAACCATTAAAGCGGACGAGCGTTCTATTGGGTAGAATAAGCATACTTCACCTCGTCAACACAGGATCTTGCCCATGTTTGTCGATTACCCCGGCAGCCCCTATCGCCTGTTTCAGCCTTTTCCACCTGCAGGCGATCAGCCGACGGCCATTGCTCAGCTGCTTGAGGGGCTGGATGATGGTTTGCAGTATCAGACCCTGCTTGGGGTAACAGGCTCGGGTAAGACTTATACGATGGCCAATGTGATTGCCCAATCGGGGCGGCCGGCTATTTTGATGGCTCCGAATAAGACGCTGGCGGCGCAGCTTTACTCGGAGATGCGTGAATTCTTTCCGCAAAATGCCGTTGAATATTTCGTGTCTTACTACGATTACTACCAACCCGAAGCTTATGTGCCCAGCCGCGATTTATTTATCGAGAAAGACTCGGCGATTAATGAGCATATCGAGCAGATGCGGCTCTCCGCCACTAAGGCGATTTTAGAGCGGCCGGATTGTATTATTGTGGCCACCGTCAGCGCGATTTACGGGATTGGCGATCCTAGCTCCTACCATAAAATGATTTTGCACCTGAAAGAAGGCGAGCGCGTTGCCCAGCGCGATATGATCAAACGCCTAACCGCCATGCAATACGATAGAAACGACACCGATTTTAGCCGCGGCTGTTTTCGGGTGCGCGGCGATGTGATTGATATCTTCCCCGCCGAATCAGCCGAATTAGCGCTACGGGTGAATTTATTTGATGATGAATTAGAAACGCTGCAATTATTCGATCCGCTTACAGGACACATCAAGCAGCGTGTGGGCCGCTTTACAGTGTTCCCTAGCAGCCATTACGTTACCCCGCGTGAAAAAGTGCTGGAAGCGATCGAAACCATCAAGGCCGAGCTGACTGATCGGCTGGCATTTTATTACAAAGAGCACAAACTCGTTGAAGCGCAGCGGCTGGAGCAGCGCACCCGTTTTGATTTAGAAATGCTGATTGAAATGGGCTTTTGTAAGGGCATTGAAAACTACTCGCGGCATTTCTCTGGCAAGCCTGCAGGCTCGGCCCCGCCGACGCTGATCAACTATATGCCGCCCAATTCGATCATGATTATCGACGAAAGCCACGTCACCATCCCGCAAATTGGCGCGATGTATAAAGGCGATCGATCACGTAAGGAAAATCTGGTCGATTATGGCTTTCGTATGCCGTCTGCCTTGGATAACCGGCCGCTGAAGTTTGAAGAATTCGAGCAACTGATGCCGCAAACGGTGTTTGTCTCCGCCACGCCATCCGATTACGAAGCCAAGCATCAGGGCCAAGTGGTGGAGCAAGTGGTGCGGCCAACAGGCTTGGTCGATCCGCTGATTGAGGTGCGGCCTGTTGGCACACAGGTGGATGATTTACTCTCAGAGATTCGCTTACGCACCGATTTGGGTGAGCGTGTTTTAGTCACCACGCTGACCAAACGCATGAGCGAGCAGCTGACCGATTATCTAAGCGAGCACGGCGTAAAAGTGCGCTATTTGCATTCCGATATTGATACCGTAGAGCGGGTGGAAATCCTGCGCGATTTGCGCCTTGGCGTATTTGATGTGCTGATCGGGATTAACTTATTGCGCGAAGGCTTGGATATCCCCGAGGTGTCCTTGGTGGCGATTTTAGACGCCGATAAAGAAGGCTTTTTAAGATCAGAGCGCAGCTTAATTCAAACCATCGGCCGCGCCGCGCGTAATTTAAATGGTAAAGCCATTCTTTACGCCGACCGAATTACCAAGTCGATGGAAAAAGCCATTAGTGAAACAGAACGCCGCCGCGCCAAACAAACCGCATTTAATCTGGCCAATGGCATTACGCCGCGCAGCGTCGTTAAACGTATTAAAGATATGATTGATGGCGTATATAACGAGGAAGAAGCCGTAGCCGCCAGATTAGAAATGAAGCGGCAAAAAATGCTCAATGAATTTGACGAAAAATCCCTCGCCAAAGAATTGAAACGCCTCGAAAAAGAAATGATAGACGCGGCCAAAAACCTAGAATTCGAAAAAGCCGCCCAATTGCGTGATCAGCTAAAAATGTTAAGGGATCAGGTGTTTGGGAATTGATAGGGATTGATCACTCTAGCAAATCATTGTTATAGCTGAGTTTTAGTAGGACGGGAAAAGCCCAACCCTAGCAACTTAAGTTATTGACTTAAGGTGAGTCGGCATTTCGTAGGGTGTACAACGACGTAGTCGTTGCGCACCATGGGCGGTGCGCAAGAAAAACGACTTGCACACCCTACGAATGATGTAATGCTTGCAAATGAATGGAAAAGTTTAACCACAGCCCCATTACACTTATTGCTTAATCCCCGCCTGCCTTGGGCAAATATGCTATATTTTACGACCCGAATGGCATATTTGCGCAAGCCCGCCTGCCAGCCTGTTTAATCATTGATTTCAGTAAGGAAGAATATGCAAAAAGTATTACTTTCAATGGCACTGGCTAGCGCCAGCCTGCTGGCCCATGCCGCCAGCGATCAATTTGAGTGGCTGGAAGATGTAGGGGGTAAAAAATCATTAGATTGGGTGAAGGCGCAAAATGCCATTAGCCACGGAATGCTAGAGAAAGAAGCAGGTTTTAATCCGCTTAAAAATCAAGTGCTTGATATTCTTAATTCTAAAGAGCGCATTGCCTATGTGAATAAAATGGGCAGTTATTTTTATAATTTCTGGCGCGATGGCGAACATCAGCGCGGTATTTGGCGGCGCACTACGCTGGCTAGTTATAAAACGGCCAATCCAAATTGGGAAACCGTATTAGATTTAGATGCATTGGCCAAAGCCGAAAATGCCAACTGGGTTTATAAAGGCGCAGACTGCCGCTATCCCCAATACGATCGCTGCTTAATTAGCCTTTCTCGCGGCGGGGCCGATGCGGTAGAAGTACGTGAATTTGATTTAAATAAAAAAGCCTTTGTAAAAGATGGCTTTAGTTTGCCTGAGGCTAAATCAGAGCTGAGCTGGCAGGGTAAAGATAGCGTGTTTGTTGCTAGCGATTTTGGCAAAGACAGCCAGACTGATTCGGGCTACCCACGCATCGTTAAACTTTGGCAACGCGGCACACCGCTCAGCGCCGCTAAAACAATTTATGAAGGGCAAAAAACAGATATTTCTGTCTCTGCCTATGTGGCCGAAGAAGCAGGCTACCGCCGCGAGATTATCCGCCGTGGCATTACCTTTTATACCAATGAAACCTATTTACGCAGCGGTGAAAAACTCAGCCGCATTGCTGTGCCAGACGACGCCAATATCAGCTTTTTTGGCCCGCAAATCCTGATCACCCTAAAATCTGCATGGACCATCGGCGGCAAGACTTGGCCTAGCGGCAGCCTGATCGCCAGCGATTTCGATAAATTTCAGGCGGGCGAGCGCCAATTCACACCGCTCTTTAGCCCCACCCCAAGCACAGCGCTCAATGGCATCACCAGCACCAAAAACCATCTCATTATTGACACCTTAGACAATGTAAAAAGCCGGCTTGTTGAATGGCGATTAAAAGAAGGCCAGTGGTCACAGCGCGCCATCAATACACCCGCTTTTGGCAGTATCGGCGCAACGGCGATTGATGCCGACACATCAGATGATTACTTCTTCACCCACGTCGATTTCCTCACACCTGATTCGCTCTATCTAGCCCATGCTGGCACAGATGAGCGAGAGCTACTTAAGCAGCGCCCCGCCTTTTTTGACGCCAGCAGCATGGAAATCGCACAAAACGAGGCTTTATCTAAAGATGGCACACGTGTGCCTTACTTTATTGTTAAACCTAAAAACTTAAAACTTGATGGCAATACCCCGACGCTACTGTATGGCTATGGCGGCTTTGAAGTCAGCCTCACGCCGTATTATTCAGCAGGCGTAGGTAAGGCTTGGCTAGAAAAAGGCGGCGTATATGTGCTGGCCAATATTCGTGGTGGCGGCGAATTTGGCCCGCGCTGGCATCAGGCCGCGCTCAAAGAAAATCGCCAAAAAGCCTACGATGATTTTATTGCCGTGGCAGAAGACCTTGTTGCCAAGAAAATTACCCAACCTAAAAAGCTTGGCATTATGGGCGGCAGCAATGGTGGGCTTTTGATGGGGGTGATGATGACGCAGCGCCCAGATTTATTTGGCGCGGTAGTTTGCCAGGTACCGCTCCTAGATATGCGCCGCTTTAATCAGCTGCTAGCGGGTGCTTCGTGGATGGGCGAATACGGTAATCCCGATGTGCCAGCGGAGTGGGATTACATCAGCAAATACTCGCCGTTTCACAATATCAAAGCCAAAACGCAATACCCGAATATTCTGTTTACCACCTCCACTCGCGACGACCGAGTTCACCCCGGCCATGCGCGAAAAATGATGGCCAAAATGCAAAGCGAGGGCGTTAAATCGGTTTGGTATTTTGAAAATATGGAAGGCGGCCATGCAGGTGCAGCAGACAACAGCCAAAAAGCCGACATGACTGCGCTGGAATACAGCTTTTTGTGGAAGATGCTGAAGTAATCATCTCTGAGGGTGGGCCCATTTTTAAGCTCACCCTTAAGCTCACCTTATCGTAAAAAATATAAAGACTGTGTCGTGATATTTTGCATCTAACTACTGAACACACACTCTTGATTTACCCGCTCGCTTGGCCTCGTACATTGCGGCATCGGCGGTATTCACTAATTGATCTGGTGTTTTCTCCGTGCCGGGTGAATAAAGAGTAATACCAATACTGGCACTGACATGCGCGGTGCTTTCTCCAAAAAGGATAGGCTCTTGGATACACAGCAACAGCTTTTCTGCTAATACATATGCATCCAGAATCCCCCCATTTAAACCCTCTAAAATCAGAGTGAACTCATCCCCTGCCAAGCGTACAACCGTATCGGTGTCGCGCACACTTTCGCGTAAGCGCTGGGCAGTTGCGCATAAAACGGCATCACCCGCCTCATGCCCCAGGGTGTCATTCACGGCTTTAAAGCCATCTAAATCAAGAAACACAATGGCCAAAGGCACGCAATGACGATTTGCCCTTGCGATCGCTTGCGGAATCAGCTCAAACAGCGTGCGCCGATTAGGTAGTCCAGTCAGTGCATCATGCCTTGCCTCATGATCCCGCTCTGATTCGATCTGTTTGCGCACAGTAATATCATGCAAAAACGCGCTAAAAATAACTTGTCCATCAAGATGCAAGGCACGAATCCTCACCTCCGCAGGTAGCACACTTCCATCGCGTCGCAAGGCCGTCAGCTCTAGCCGCTGATTAAGCACCTTATGCTCACCAGAAACCAAATAACGTTTCATTCCTGCCCGGTGTGCCTCGCGCATGTCAAGGGGGATAATCAACTCATCTAAAGGGCAGCCAATGGCTTCTGATGCGCTCCAGCCAAAGGTCTGCTCGGCCTGATTATTCCACTCAATAATGACGCCGGCCTGATCTGTGCAGACATAAGCATCATTGGCATTTTCAATCACCATGCTTAATTCCGCTTCACGCTTACGCAATGCTTGTTCTGAATACAGCTGTTGGGCCATGGCCGAAGAAAGCATTTCATTCGCCGCTCGTAAATCTTGAGTGCGGGCCAGCACGCGCTCTTCTAAAGAATACCGTAAAGCAGCCAGTGATTCTTCTGCCTCTTTCCTCGCCTGTATGTCTTTAATAATCGACACAAAATAATCAAGCTCACCCGTCTGGCCCATATGCTTGGTCACCACCAACTGCACCCATACCGGGTTGCCATTTTTGCAGATATAACGCTTTTCAAGCTGATAACGATCAATTTTATCCGCCACTAACTGCTGTAAAAGGCTGAGATCGCCCTCAAGATCATCCGGATAAGTAATGCCTTGAAATGTAAGCTGGAGTAATTCAGCCCTGCTATAGCCAACGATCTGACAAAGCGCTTCGTTTACACTGATCCAACCACCATCTGGTGCAACCAAGGCAATACCTACTCCGGCCCGCTCAAATACGGTACGGAATCGTGCCTCAATCGCCTGAATTTTTTTCTGTGAATAATTCATCTGGCTGCGTGTAAGTAGCACTGTTTCACGCATTTGCACTTCTTTATTAATTAAATCAGCCAAGGCAATCAAAATACCCACTTCATCTGGCGTGAGAACACGAGGTTTTGAATCAATGGCACAGAGCGTACCAAGAGCCAAACCGCCAGCGCTTCGAATCGGCATTCCTGCATAAAAACGGATATTGGGCTGCCCGGTCACTAGCGGATTATCCGCAAAGCGCTCGTCTTGCGTGGCATCTTGCACAAGCATAGGACCGCTATTCATAATGCTATGGGCGCAAAAAGCGAATTCACGCGGCGTTTCGGTGGCGTCTAGCCCCACTCGGGATTTAAACCATTGCCGGTTCTCATCAACCAAAGAAACCAAGGCAATAGGCACGTGAAGGATTTGAGAAACCAAGCGCGTAATTAGATCAAAAGCAGGCTCCGCCTCGGTATCAAGCAGCTCTAGCGCATGCAAAAGATGCAAGCGCTCGGTTTCGTCAGGGGGAATAGGAGGCTGGGTCATAAAGGGCAATATCCAATAAGGCTGATACCACTATAGCGACTACAAACCCATTCAGAAGATACTTCGTGGTCATTTTAATTTACATTTTTCAAGCACAAAAAAAAGCCACCTTCGTAAAGGTGGCTTTTTTTGATTCTAAACGGCGATTAGGCGCGTTTTTTGAATTCGTTGAAGCGTGTGTCGATTTCGATTTTGTCGCCGATTTCGATAAATGCAGCCACTGGCAATTCAAAGCCATTTACCAGACGAGCTGGCTTCATTACTTTACCTGAAGTATCACCGCGAACTGCTGGCTCGGTGTAAACCACTTCACGAACGATAGTCGTTGGCATTTCAACCGAAATAGCCTTGCCTTCGTAGAAGGTTACATCGCAAACATCTTGCATGCCGTCTTCGATAAAGTTGAGCGTGTCACCCAAATTGTCTTTTTCGATTTCGTACTGCTCAAACTCTGTATCCATAAATACATACATTGGATCTGCGAAGTAGGTGTAAGTACATTCTTTGCGATCTAATGTTACAACTTCAAACTTTTCGTCTGCTTTGTAAACGTTTTCTGAAGCAGAAGTGCCCAGCAAGCTTTTTGCTTTTACTTTTACAACAGAAGAGTTACGGCCAGACTTGCTGTATTCGGTTTTTTGAACGACCCAAGGTTGAGCGTCAACCATGATTACGTTACCAACGCGAACTTCTTGTGCGGTTTTGATTGCCATTGCGGTGTTTACCTAGAGCTTAAGTGATGGTTAAAATTTAACGCGCCATTTTACCTTGCTATTAACGAATCTGACCAGATTAGTGGCGAGATCCCCCCTTTTGATCAAATTCTCACGCCAGGCTGCTGCATGCGGAGTTAAAACAGAAAGCTGTGGCAAAAGCTTATGCCACGCGGCTTGCAGATCGCCACCATGATTCCAAACCTGCCAAAAATCATTTAAAGCCTGTGCTGATTCACTTGGACAAGCGGCCAAATAATGCGCCAAAAACGCATTTAATTTGACGGCGTGTGCATCGTCATCCTGCGGATAGATATGCCAGACCAAGGGCAGTGCCGCCCACTGTGCGCGCACAAAAGAATCTTCACCGCGCACAAAGTTAAGATCGCAACTCCAAAGCAGCCGATCGTACTCATCTTGGGATTGCATCGGCAGCACCGACAAGCTAAGCGCACCACAGTGAATTGTTTCGCCAACCGCCAATGCCTGCCCTAGCGCGGCTTCGGCCAAAGGCAGCAATAAGCCTTCAGGCATAAACACCTGCACGGGGCGATCTGATTGCTGCCAAGTACTCAACAAATCTGCCAAGCCTTGATTGGCATAGGCAAAAAGAGACACCCTGAGACTATTGGCCTCCACCGCCTGCCATTGACCCAAATAGGCATCGCTATCCGCCAGCGACCAAGCGGCCCGAGCGCTAAGCTGTGCCCGTTCGCCCAATAAGCCGCCCGTGCCATCGACAAAGCCAGGAAAAAAGAAAAACTTAGCTAAGCCCTGAGCGGGCGATGGCAAGCCGTGGCAGCCCAATACCCAGTCTTCTGCCGAAAGATATTCCAAGTTCAGCCAAACCAAACCGCTAGTCTTGGCCTTCATGGCAGCGATATAGCTCGTGGGTAAATCGCAAGCAAAAGCCTCGATAACAACATCAGCCGGCTCAATATCAGGCAATGATTCGCCCCAATGCTGAATCGCTACACCCGAGCACATCTGCTGATCGAGATCGGTGCAAATATCGGCCTGAATCCGCTGAAAGCTGGCTAAATCATCCACAATCAAGCGCACAGCAAAGCCATGCTCAAAGGACAATTGCCGCGCTAAACGCCAGCACACGCCAATATCGCCGTAGTTATCAACTACACGGCAAAAAATATCCCAACGCTTTAATTCATTCATTACTCAACCACTTTTTCTTCTCTGGCATAAACATCTCTATCTGCCACAAATAAATCATGCATTTGCTGACGATTGGCTTTTGCCAAAGCCATTAAAGCATTCATATCGTCTTTATGCTCTAATTGCTCAAGTAAAGACGCTTCATCATGACGCTGAAAAATATCAATCATTCGCTCAGCATGTGAGGGCGAATAGCCCAATGCTAATAAAGTATGCTCTGCCGCAGTCAGGCTACTTTCCCATACTTCACGAATCACCACATCCACATTTAAATCCATTAAAGACAATGCATGGGTACGATTATGCGCCCGAGCAATAATCTGCAGATGAGGAAACTTGCGCTTTGCCATTTGCGCTAAATGCAGGGAATCGCTGATGTTATCAATGGCGATTAATAACACCGTGGCCTGCTTTGCGCCTGCTTTTCTTAATAAATCATACCGTGTAGCATCGCCAAAATAGATTTTATGACCTACTTTTTTTAAAAACTCAATATGCTCAGGATCTTTATCTAAGGCGGTGAATTGCATTCCCTTTGCGGCCAATAAGCGTCCTGTGGCTTGACCAAAGCGGCCAAATCCAGCAATGATGACTTTATTGGTTTCAAACTTCACATTACTATAATCGACTTTCTTTTCTTTGCCTTTACGCTGAATAAGCCGCTCAAAGATCATTAACAAGGGCGCATTCAAAGCCATCGACAAACCAACGACAATAGTAATTTCTTCGGTAATTTGATGATCTAAAATATGCAAAGACAGCGCTTGGGCCATCACCACAAAAGCAAACTCACCACCTTGTGCCAGCATCAGCCCAAGCCTGAAGCTGCTTAGCTTTGATTGCCCCGTAGTGAAGGTAATTAAAGCAGCAATCACCGAGCTTTTAACCAAGAGCAATAATAAAGCGCCCGAAAGTAAAAACCACGGATCAGCCAGCAGCATTTTTAAATTAATACTGGTACCAATGGTGATAAAAAACAACCCCAGTAATAACCCTTTAAAAGGCTCGATATCTGCCTCTAATTGGTGCCTGAAGCTGGAATTTGCCAGCATAATTCCCGCAGTAAAAGCGCCCATTGCCATCGATAAGCCCGCATAATCAAAACCAAGCGCGGCACCAAGTACAATCAGTAGCGCAGCGGCCGTCATCACTTCTGAATTGCCATACTTTGCGACTATTTTTAATAATGGATTAAGCAAATAAGTGCCCACAAACAGGGTAATCAGCACTGCCAATAAGCCCAGCCACCACGGCACAATATGGCCGCTCGTATCCGGGGCCATTGCTTGTAAACTCAGTAATACCGGAATCACCGCCAGATCTTGCATCAGCAAAATAGCAAAGCCAATTCGGCCAATGGGCTGATTAAGCATACTGCGCTCTTTTAAGAGCGAAATAGCAAATGCCGTAGAAGATAAAGCAAGCGTTACTCCGATAAGCAAGGATGCTTTAAACTCAATGCTTAAAGCCAGCGTAGATAAACCTGCTAAAGCTAAGCCACAAAAAAGTAATTGTGCCCCACCTAGCCCTACAATTTTCTTACGCATTTGCCATAATGATTTAGGATTTAATTCCAGCCCCAGCACAAATAATAAGAGCACCACCCCAATTTCAGCAAAATCAAGCACCGCTACCGGGTCTTCAATAAACCCTAAAAAATAAGGCCCCACTACTACGCCTGCCGTTAAATAACCTAAGATCGATCCTAAATTAAAACGCTTAAATATGGGTACTGCAATCACCGCTGCTGCCAACAGCACAACAGAAGTGTGTAATAGCTGGTTATTCTCCATCGCTTTCTCCATAAGCTATTTTGTTAGCAGCGCAATAAACCTTTCCTGTGCGCTGCAATATATTCGTATGTCCTATTTATACTTTACAGAACAACAATTACATCATCGTTTTCTGATTATCTTAAATACAGTGCTGTTTATAGCACTTTGCTGCAATTTTCAATTCTTAAATTCGTGATCATTTTTCAAAAAAGCAGCTAAACAGCATAGTCAACAATCATAGCAGCTGCGTAGCCAGCTATATTTATACAGATGAATCATCAGATTAATACCACGCTTTTTCAGCAAAGGATGACAATACAGCTCAAAAAACTTTTCATAAAGCAATAATTTCAGCAGAAATTAGCATTAAACGCTTTATCTTAATTCACCAATAGTCCGCCACATGTCGTTGTAATAAAATTCAAACTCCAATCGCATGCGGGCTTACCATGAATACAGAGAGCAATCCTTTATTGCAAGACTGGCAAACGCCTTATGGTCTACCACCATTTTATCAAATTCACCCCGAACATTTCCCTAGCGCTTTTGCCTTTGCGATGGCTCAGCATCGTGAAGAATTAAATGCCATTGCAGCACAAACCAGCTTGCCCGATTTTGCCAATAGTGTAGAAAGCTTTGCCAGTGCCGGATCATTACTTGCGCGTATTCAAGCCGTATTTGAAAACCTGACTGCCTCTGAAACCTGTGCAGAGCTCGAAGCGATTGAACTCGCTCTCGCTCCAGAATTAGCGGCTCATCATAATGCGGTTTATCAGCAGGCTGCGGTATTTATCCGCCTGAATACCCTTTACCAACAGCGCAGTGATTTAAAACTAAGCACCGAACAAATGCGGCTCTTAGAGCGAATTCATATAGATTTTGTGCGTAATGGCGCAGAGCTAAAAGGTGAGGCCAGCCAGCGTTTTGCTGACATCGTGGCCGAGCTTGCTACGCTATGCACTCAGTTTGCACAAAATGTACGCAGCGATGAAGCGGAGTATCGCTTAATGCTCAATGGCGAAAACGATTTAGCCGGCCTGCCCGATTCAATTAAAAGCTCAGCCAAGCAAGCCGCAGCCGATCGAGGCGTGGATGGCTATGCCATTACGCTTTCACGCTCGTCAGTAGTGCCTTTTCTGACTTACTCCAGCCGCCGTGATTTACGTCAAGCAGCGCATCAGGCATGGAAAGCACGAGGCGAAAATGCAGGCAAAGCAGATAACCGCCCGATAGCCCCGCGAATTCTGGCACTGCGTCTTGAACAGGCTAAATTGCTGGGCTACACCAATTTTGCTGATTACGCCCTGAACGATCGCATGGCGGGTACGCCGCAGGCCGCTTTAGATTTACTGAATAAAGTCTGGCAACCTGCACTGCAGCGCGTGCTTGAAGAACAAGCCGATCTGCAAACTTTGGCTGCCGAGCTGGGTGAGCCACTGGATATCGAGCCTTGGGATTGGTTTTATCTCGCCGAGCAACAACGCCTGGCGCGATTTGATTTGGACGATGCCGAAATCAAGCCTTACTTTGCTCTGGAGAATATGATCGCCGCTGCTTTTGATTGCGCGGGCCGCCTATTTGGCCTGAGCTTTAAAGAGCGCTTTGATGTGCCGCTTTATCATCCAGATGCAAGGCTTTGGGAAGTCAGCCGCCACGGCAGCGTGATTGGCCTCTTTATTGGTGATAATTTCTCCCGCACCAGCAAGCAAGGCGGCGCATGGATGCATGAATTCCGCACTCAAAGCTGCTCTAACGGGCAGCGTGTTTTGCCAATTGTAATCAACAATAATAATTTCTCTAAAGCCCCCGCTGGCCAGCCTACCCTGCTTTCATTTGATGATGTGCGTACTTTATTTCACGAATTTGGCCATGGCTTGCACGGACTGTTATCCGATGTGCAATACAAGCGGCTAGCCGGGCCTTCTGTGGCGCAAGACTATGTAGAACTGCCATCGCAGCTTTATGAAAACTGGGCCGAACAAGATGAGGTGCTCAAAAAGCACGCCTTACACATTAAAACCGGCGAGGCCATTCCCGATGCGCTGCTGGCAAAAATCAAAAATGCGCGCTTTTTTAACCAGGGCTTTGAAACCGTCCGCTATCTAGGTTCCGCCCTGCTCGATTTGCAGATTCATTTAGATTTATCGAGCGATTTACACGATATCAGCCATTTTGAACAGAAAACACTGGCAAAAATGGGCCTGCCCAAAGCCGTAGGCATTAACCACCGCCTGCCCCATTTCGGGCATATTTTTGCAGGGGATGACTACGCAGCAGGCTATTACGTTTATATGTGGGCTGAAGTCTTAGAAGCCGATGCTTTCGATGCCTTTATAGAATGCGGCAATCCCTTTGATCCGGCCACGGCAGAACGTTTGTATCGCACTATCTATAGTGTGGGTAATTCCATTGCGCCTGCCAGCGCTTACCTTGCATTTCGCGGCCGCTCGGCGGAGGTTATTCCCCTCTTGCGTAAACGTGGTTTAAATTAATCAGTAAGCCCTTTTGTAATCAGAGGGCGGCACTGCGTGAGTAAGCCGCCCTTATAAAACCTCTGTCGCTTATCACCATCAACTGAGTGCGATCATGAAAGCTGAGACCAAGCCTACCGTTTTAATCGTTGATGACAGAGCGGATAGCATCGCCATTCTTTCATCCTGCCTAGAAGACGAATATCAGCTGCTCACCGCCGAACAAGGTCACACCGCTTTAGAATTAGCCGCTCAATATCTGCCCGATTTAATTTTGCTAGATGTCATGATGTCTGATCTGGATGGCTATGCCGTCTGTGAGCAGCTCAAAGCAGAGCCTGCCACCGCAGAAATTCCTGTTGTGTTTGTCACGGCCTTATTAAATGTGGCCGATGAAGAACGTGCTTTTGCCTTGGGCGCGGTGGACTATGTCACTAAGCCGATTAGCCGCACCATCTTGCGCGCCCGTGTTCGCTCGCATATTTCACAGAATAAAATGCACCATGAGCTTTTAGCATTTGCCAAAGTGCTAGAGCAAAAAGAGCTTGATGCTGAAAAAGCCAAGCGCTTACTTAATGCCGTATTAGATGCGATTCCGATCCGCGTTTTCTGGAAAGACCCTGATTCCCGCTATATCGGTTGTAATCGGCACTTTGCCAATGACAATGGCATGATTTCGTCTGAAGACATCATCGGCAGAACAGATTTTGATCTGATGCCAGAGCGTGCATTTGCATTACAAGCATTTGCCCATACCGTAATTAGCACCGGACAAAGCTTGCTAAATCAGGAGGGCGCGATTACCACCCATGATGGCAAGCTCACGCATATCAGCCTAAACCATGTGCCCCTATTAGAAAGCGATGGGTCGGTTATTGGTATTGTGGGTGCTTACGAAGATATCACCCAAAGAAAACACACTTTTGATGCCTTGCAAGACGCAAAAATCAAGCTGGAAACCAAACTGGAAGAAATTGTCTCATTACAAGACAAGCTATTAGAAGCCGCACTGAGAGACCCTTTAACGGGCCTCTATAACCGGCGCTACCTAGCCGAAACACTCGATATTATGCTGGCGCAAGCCACCCGCAATAATATGCCACTAAGTGCCGTAATGATTGATATCGATCACTTTAAAGCAGTAAATGATAGCTATGGTCATCCGGCAGGGGATGAAGCACTCAAATGTCTGGCGCTATTTTTAAGTGAGCAAGCTCGGAGTAGCGATGTGGTTTGCCGCTTAGGCGGAGAGGAATTTTTGATTTTAATGATGGGCGCTTCGGCTGAAAACGCCCAGTTAAAAATTGACCGGCATCGGGATGATTTCTCCAACACCATTATCCGGCATCAAAACGGTGAGCTGAAAATCACGTTTTCAGCGGGTATTTCTGTTTACCCGCTGCACACCGAAAACTCCAAAAAGCTGCTTGAATACGCCGATTTAGCGCTGTATGCAGCAAAACATAATGGCAGAAACCGAGTAACTATTTTTAATAAATAATCACTCAGCCATTTCAATTAAGCCACGGCCATTACGCTTTGCCACGTATAAAGCTTCATCCGCACGCAACACCAAAGCCCGGCCGTTTTCATCATGCCGCAGCATAGCAATACCGGTTGAGAAAGTAATATCCAAACGCTGCTGCTTATGCATAAATGGATTACGGCGAGCCATTTGCTGTAAACGCTCCAAAACATACCGAGCCCCGTGCATATCGGTTTCTGCCAGCAAAATCAAAAACTCTTCGCCGCCATAGCGGACCAGAATATCCGAATCTCTTAATACCGATTTTGCAAGGCCTGCGATATGAATCAACACATTATCGCCTACTGCATGGCCAAAGCGATCATTCACTAATTTGAAATCATCCAGATCAAACAGCACCACGGATAATTTATGCCCAAGGCGTTGAGCCAGCTTTGCCTCGCCCACCAGACGATTATCAAATCCTTGGCGATTCATCGCCCCCGTTAATGCATCTTGCTCTAAAATTTGTCGGCTAATTGCTAGATTTTCTTCAATGCTGCGCACCGAATCACGAATCGCCAGCAAATCGGTATTTGATGCGCTTACCGTTGAATGCATTTCAGAAGTAGAATGGATAATGGTATTAAGCAAAGATTCAAGCTTGCTGTGCGTATCATCTGCGCTAACTCGCTGCTCTAAATGCGCCCGCCTTGTATCTTGTAATTGATCGAGGCTGGCAGACATTGCTTCATTGCCCCCGGCTAAAGCAGAAAGTAACTGATCGGCCGTTTCCCCCATATCACCCAGAATATCCTCCACTTTGTAAAGCAATTGCCAAGCTTGTAAAGTTTCATTCGATGTTTTGGCGTCGGGTGACTTAATTGTGGCAATGGCGTTGTAAAATTTGGTGTAATTTTCTGGTGTAGGCGTTAATCCACGTTCCGAGAGCTTTTTAAGTGCAATCCGT
This sequence comes from Iodobacter arcticus, assembly GCF_042664895.1. Classification (NCBI taxonomy): domain Bacteria; kingdom Pseudomonadati; phylum Pseudomonadota; class Betaproteobacteria; order Neisseriales; family Chitinibacteraceae; genus Iodobacter; species Iodobacter arcticus. Next base: position 232,238 of record NZ_JBHTBQ010000014.1, on the reverse strand, counting down.
GCAATTTCTACCGGATTGATAGCTGATACATTAGACATAGATACTCAGAGCCATTGCACAAGTCATTTAGAAGAACGATTGTACGCAATCACAAGCGATGAATCTATGACAATACCCTTATCACCCTAGGAATTTAAATCAATATGCATATACATATCCTTGGCATTTGCGGCACATTTATGGGTGGGATTGCTGCACTTGCTCGCACAGCAGGCCATAAAGTCACCGGCTGCGATGCCAATGTTTATCCGCCAATGTCTACCCAGCTCGAAGCACTTGGCATTGAGCTGATCGAAGGCTGGGATTTAGACCAACTGGCTTTAGGCGCAGATCTTTATGTGATCGGCAATGTGGTTACGCGTGGCAATCTATTAATGGAAGAAATCCTTAACCGTGGTCTGCCCTACACATCCGGCCCAGAGTGGCTGGGGGATAATCTGCTACGGGATAAATGGGTGCTTGCGGTAGCGGGCACACACGGCAAAACAAGTACCAGCTCGATGCTGGCATGGATTTTAGAATACGCAGGTTTGGCACCGGGCTTCTTAATTGGCGGCATCCCAGAAAACTTTGGTATTTCTGCCCGCGCCCCCGGCACACCTCGGCAAGACGCAGCCTCCACCTCGCCCTTTTTTGTGCTGGAAGCCGACGAATACGACACGGCTTTTTTTGATAAGCGCAGTAAGTTTGTCCACTACCGGCCACGCACTGCCGTACTGAATAATCTGGAATTTGATCACGCCGATATTTTTGCTGATCTGGCCGCCATCGAAACCCAATTTCACCATTTAGTGCGCACCGTGCCCGGGCTGGGCCGGTTGATCGTCAATGGCAAGGAAGACAGCCTGAAACGGGTGCTGGATAAGGGCTGCTGGAGTGAAATTGAATACTTTGGTGGTGCATCAGGCTGGCGAGTCGGCAAATCTTTTAGCGATGGCTTTGAAGTCCTGCTCGGCGATCAGTTGCAGGGCGAGCTGCACTGGGCGCTTATCGGTGAGCATAATCAAATGAACGCCCTGGCCGCCATTGCTGCAGCCCGTCATGTGGGTGTTACCCCTGAGCAATCGATTGCCGCGCTAGCAGAATTCAAAAACGTAAAACGCCGCATGGAAATCAAAGGCCATAGTAAGGGCATTACCGTTTACGATGACTTTGCTCACCACCCCACAGCCATTGCCACCACCGTAGCGGGCTTACGCAAGAAGGTCGGCAACGCGCGCATCTTGGCCGTGCTGGAGCCGCGTTCAAACACCATGAAATTAGGCAGCATGAAACAAGCCCTGCCCGGCAGCTTGCAAGGGGCGGATCTGATTTTTTGCTATGGTGCCAACTTAGGCTGGAGCAGCAGTGAGGCGCTCGCTTGCCTAGGAGAAAAAGCCCAAAGCTTTGATGATCTAACGCTCCTGATCGAAGCCGTTCGCCAAGCGGCGCAGGCTGGCGACCATATTTTAATTATGAGCAATGGCGGCTTTGGCGGCGTACATGGCAAATTATTAGCCGCTTTGTAAAAAGAGGCGGGGAGAAAGGGAGTGGGGAGTGGGGAGTAGCAAATCCTGCGCGGGAAGCCTGTCCAATCACGATCTACATCAAGATCACCCCTCCCCTCGATTAACGCAAAAGCATATACTACGTAAGTACTTTCACTAAGTTAAGCCCCGGAGAAAACTGCATGAGTAACCCGTATATCGAGCTGGTTAAGGCCCACGATGCCCTATTGCAAAAACACGATGCCCCTCTTTTCACGACACTAGATGGTTTGGCTATTGCAACAAAGCAAGCCCCAACAGCCGCTCCTGTCGCGATGGTTTTTGCACCTCACCCAGACGATGAATGCATTATCGGTGCTTTACCACTGCGTTTAGCGCGTGAAGATGGCTATCGTGTCATTAATGTAGCGGTCACACTCGGCTCTAATATGCCACGCCAGCCTGAGCGCTTGGCCGAGCTAGATCGTGCCTGTCAGGTACTTGGTTTTGAATTACAAGAAACAATCCCCGGTGGCCTGATGGCGGTTAACCCGACAACACGCAATAGCGATCCTGCTGCATGGGCAGAGAAAGTGGATGTAATTGCCGCGCTGATCGAGCAATACCAGCCTACCGTATGCGTCGTGCCTAACGACAACGACGGCCATGCCGCGCATATCGGCACGCATTACCTCTTGCTGGATGCGCTGGCTAAGCTAGGTCACGCCTGCTTTGTGGTGCAATCTGAATTCTGGCGCGCGATGGCCACACCGAATGCGCTAATCGAAACCAATATCGCTGACACCGCCGATCTGATCGCCGCGCTGGCTTGCCACGTAGGCGAAGTACAACGCAATCCTTACCATCTGCGTTTAACTTCATGGATGGCCGATAATGTGCGTCGTGGGGCAGAAGTAGTCGGTGGAGCCGGTGTTGCCGCGCCAACCTTCTCTTTTGGCACGATCTACCGTATTGATCGTTTTGATGGCAAAGCCTTGCAAGACAATGGCCAGAAATACATCTTGTCCGCTGAACAGCGAATTGGGAGTTTGTTTCAATAAAACGTAGGGTGGGCAGGTTTTTATGCCCACACGTGTGAACCATTTGCAGAACGCGTGGGCGCAACGTCGTGCCCACCCTACATTATTCGTATTGCAAGCCTTCCCACAAGGCATCCATCAAGATGCCATCTCGGTCTTCTGTATATTCCCAGAAGAAAGCGCCTGCTAAGCCGTGTTGCTTCACAAAAGCCATTTTGTGGGCAATAGAGGCTTCGTCTTCATAGCTCACAAAGCGCTCACCCGCCATCAGCCACGGTGCTTTAGCGGCCTCATCCCAGTGCTTTACCGCGCCAGCCGGAATCAGCTCGTGAGTAATTTGGCTATAACTGGCGCTGCCATTACTTTTTGCGACCCCCGCCTCACCCAAGGCAGGCGCAATCAGGCTACGCCCATAAAAAGCGCAGCCTAAGACCAGTTTATTTGCCGGTAAGCCATTGGCCGTAAAGAGCGCCACCGATTTAGCGCAGCTATCGCCTTCCGGATCAAGCGAGCTATTAAATAAATTGCTGTGATGGCCAGCGCGTGTCGCCCAGCCATTATAAAAATCGTAAGTCATTAAATTAACAAAATCGCATAGCTCGGCTACCGCTGGCATTTCTACGCCATCGAGATAATATTGGCCTGCACCTGCTGCAATAGTCAGCAAATAGGTTTCGCCATGCGCTTTGGATTCTGCATGAAGCTGACGACGTAATTCGGCCAACAGCAGCGTAAAATTGTGCTTATCTTCCGACCTTGCTTTAATCCCCGCCATATCATTAGCCGGATATTCCCAATCCAGATCAATGCCATCAAAGCCATGCAGATGCATAAAACGAATTGCAGATGCTGCAAATTGTGCGCGCGAGTTGGTCGTTAAAGCGGCATCCGAGAAGCCTTCTGCCTCCCAGCCACCAATCGAAATCAAGAGTTTAAGATGAGGGTGCCGGGAGCGCAGGCCGCGCAAATGAGAAATCCCTTCCACGGCACGGGGCTGGCTTTGATCTTTGCTCTGCTCGGGAAACAACACCACTTCGCCTTCTTTAATATTGGCAAAGGCATAGCAAATATGCGTAAGCCTTGCGGCATCCCGCTCTAGCGGCAAGCCAGACCAATCAGTCCAGCCAGCTATATAGCCCAATAAAATATGCTTCATAGCGCCCTCATCTACGATCAAGCAGCCGCCCAGCTTACAAGGCAGCAATCACGGACATTTCTACTTTATAACGCGGATCAGCCAACCTAGCCTCTACCGTTGCACGGCAAGGGGTATGACCGGCGGGCACCCATTCTGACCACGCGATATTCATTGCATCGTAATCGGCCATATCAGCCAGATAAATCGTTACCGAAAGAATCTTTTGTTTATCCGAGCCAATTTCACCTAATAATTTATCAACAAAGCCCAATACTTCAACGGTTTGGCTCTTTGCATCGGCCTCTAAATTTTCCGCAATTTGCCCAGCTAAATAAACCGTATTGTTGTGCACCACAATTTCAGATAAACGCGGACCGACGTGATAGCGTTGAATTGAAGACATTTAAAACTCCCTTTGAATTGAAGAAAAGCTTAAAAGATCTGTAGACACAGAGATCAATAAGAACACAGAGCACATGGAGAAAAACAAAAAAATATAAGTTTCTGCTTTGAATTCAGCGACAAACTCCATGCATTTTTAAGCCCTATGAACAATATTCTTTAGCTATGAAGTTTTTCTCAGTGTGCTCTGTGTTCTTAGTACTTTCTCTGTGTCTACAGATCTTTTTTTTAAGTTTTTCAAGTATATAGAAAACACAAAAAAGGCGAACCTTCGTTCGCCTTTTTTATACCATCAAACTACGGTACGCAGTCGGAAGGAGAAGTCTTGCAATGCTGCAATGCCACTTGCTTCGGCTCTATTGCACCAATCTTGTAGCAGCTTTACCAGCTCCGGCCGGGATAAGGTAGATCGCTCCCATAAACGCGTCAGCTCCTGGCGCATTTGATAAATCTGCTCCAGCACCGTGCTTTCAGCCAGCACTTTGGCCAGAATTTGCTGATCTTGCTCCGGCGTGTCTTTAGCATCTTGCTTGAGCCAGATTTTCATCTGACGCACCGGATCAAAATCGATCTGTGGCAGCTTGGCCGTGCTGCGCATCCGCTCCACTTCTTCACCCACGGTATCTTTTAAAGTGCGTGCGTAATTGGCAGCAATCGCGTAGCGATTAGCAATAATTGCCTGCAAAGAGGCTTCATCCAGCTCGCGTTTCGCCGCAGCTGAAAGCGTCATCTTGGGTGCAATTTTGCGCACTTTGGCAAGGCCAAGCATTTCGATAATGCGGATATACATCCAGCCAATATCAAACTCAAACCATTTGTAAGATAACTTGGCCGATGTGCCAAAGGTGTGGTGATTATTATGCAGCTCTTCACCACCAATCATAATTCCCCAAGGAACAATATTGGTTGAAGCATCTTCGCATTCAAAATTGCGGTAGCCCCAATAATGACCAATGCCATTGATAATGCCGGCAGCCGTAATCGGAATCCACATCATTTGCACCGCCCAAATCCAGATCCCATTTGCGCCAAATAGGCAAAGATCAATCAGCAGCATCACCACAGGACCAAGGGTATTGTGCTTGCTATAGAGATGACGTTCTAAAAAATCATCAGGCGTGCCGTGGCCATACTTTTGCATGGTTTCTTTATTCGCGGCTTCTGCGCGATACAACTCGTAGCCTTCCCAGAATACCTTTTTAATCCCATAAACTTGCGGGCTGTGCGGGTCTTCTGCCGTTTCACACTTGGCATGGTGTTTGCGGTGAATAGAAGCCCATTCTTTAGTAATCTGACCGGTTGTTAACCAGAGCCAGAAACGAAAGAAATGACTAGGAATCGCGTGCAAATCCAGCGCACGATGTGCCTGATGGCGGTGCAAAAAAATGGTAACTGAAGCAATAGTAATATGCGTCAGTACCAGCATCACTGCGATGTAACCCCACCAAGGCAGATCAATCAGCCCATTTAGCCAAGTCATTTTCTTATCTCCACACAGGCCAGTAGCCTGTTTTATTTTTTGTAAGCACTGATTTTACGCAAGACTTACCCATCAAGCAGCATCAAGTGGTGGCTGCAAGGCTGCAGCGTTCAGCAAGGTGACTTCACGTCGAGGGTAAGGAATTTCAATATTGTGCTCTTGAAACAAACGCCAGATCTTTAGATTTAGACTAGATCGTAAAGAAAGCTGACCATTTTCAGGATCGGCCAGCCAAAAGCCCAATACTAAATTAATACCATTATCTGCAAAGGCTGAAACAAAAGCACCAGGGGCTGGCGTGCTTAAAATTCGCGCCTCACCCTCCGTGGTCGAACGCAATAATTCTAAAGCAAAATCTAAATCAGTCCCGTAAGCCACTTGAATCGGTAAGGAAGTCCAAATGGATTTATCGTTATACGATTGATTCACCACCGTCGAGGTAATCAACGTGTCATTCGGCACTAAGGCCTCAGTACCATCTGCAGATTTTAAAACCACATACCGCGCCGTAATACTGCTGATCGTACCGAGGCGATTATCAATCTGCACTAAATCACCAATTTTGATTGAGCGATCCAGCAAAATAATAAAACCTGATAAATAATTAGATGCAATTTTCTGCAAACCAAAACCCAAGCCCACACCTACCGCACCACCAAAAACCGAGAGCACGGTTAAATCAATACCCACAAGTGGCAGGGCAATCACAATAGCAAAAATCAGCAGTAAAACGCTGGAAATTTTAGACAACACCACGCGGACATTCATGTCCATCATCTGGCTGCTCATTAAGCGTCTTTCCAGCTCTCTGCCCATCCACATCGCAATCAGCAAAGTAGCGGCTACAGATAACAAGCCTTGCCCGATCGTTAAAACAGAGATATGCGCCTTACCAATAGGAAGACTAATGCTATCGAGCATTTCGGCGACTTCAGGCGAGATACCTAATACATGTAAGGCATAAATAAACCAAATCGCCCCTGCAATATATTTCTCCCAACGCATCACCCATGATGCGCCATCAAAAACACGACGAATCACATAAACCAGAATACGAATATTGGCCATCGCCAGTAAAAGCACGCTCGCCAAGGCAATCAATTTAAAAGGCGGCACAAACCATATTTTAAGTATCACCCCGGCTAAAATAACCAGTAAGTAGGCATTTAAAGGGAAAAAAGCCCGTAATAAACCCTCGCCCCCCATACGCCAGTGCCAGCTGTTCTGATCCGGGTTTACTCTGCGCTTTACGCTGCGATTCACCCACCAGGCGAACGCCAGCGCAAATAAAACCATCCCTAGCTGGGCAAAAAACTGCGGGTGCAAATAACCTTGCCCACCCAGCTCATTTACAAAATCAATCAATAAATTATTACGTGTGCTCATGAGCTTTGGCGTATCCGCTTAATCGTTTCGGTGGTGGAAGTCGCAAATAAGAAAGGAATAGAATGCACACTGCCACCCCATTCCAGCACCTGCTGGCTGCCCACAATATGCTCGGGTGCCCAATCACCACCTTTGACCAGCACATCTGGGCGCACGGCCAGAATAAGATCCAGCGGAGTATCGGCATCAAACCACGTTACCAAGCTCACACACTCCAGCGCTGCCAGCACGGCAGCACGCTGCTTGGTATGATTCACCGGCCTGTCATCGCCCTTGCCAAGGCGCTTTACAGAAGCATCGGTATTAATCGCCACGATCAAGCCAGCACCCAGAGCACGGGCCTGTGCCAGGCATGTAACGTGGCCACGATGCAAAATATCAAAGCAGCCATTGGTAAACACTAGCGGACGCGGCAAACCCGCCAATCGAGCAGCTAATTGCTCTGGTGGGCAGAGTTTTTGTTCAAATGAAGGACTAGGATATTGAGACATTTTGAATCTTGGCTACCTAAAGGATCAATCTTAAACAATCAATCAAATAAACAAAACATAAATTTAAGTAATAAGTGGGCAGAAAAGCGGGGGTTGATTATCCCAGCCCTTGGTATGAGCAAGGTACTCGGCACAAGGCAAGGCCCACCATTTACCTGAGCAAACAAAAACCAGAATGAATCAATTAAGTTGCAGCCCCTTAAACTTACACCAATGCAAAAAAACAATTAGAATAATAGCACGTTTTTAAATTAAGATTAAAAGCAAAAAATCAGGATATTTTTATAATAAACACGCTACTAAATTTTTAAATAATTTTCAAAAAAAATAAAATACATCATTTTAATTAAACAATAAAAGAATATTAAAAATAAAACAATCTATGCGTTTTATTTATCCACGCTGGTTAATAAACATTTTCATAAAATAAATCAAATACGGCTGACTACGTCACTATTCTTAGCCACTGGTTCCCCCATGCCACGATCATCGCGCGGCTTAGCTACTAAGGCAATGTGTCAGGCTACTTACTTGCAGCTGGCGCTGTAGGCATTGCGGAGTCAGCCTATGCAGGCACTTGCCACTGGATGCCCGACTGTACCAAAGAGAGACCAATGCGCTCAGAGTTAGTTGCACGGCTTGTGGCGGCGGCATCGCAAAACTTAAAGCGCTTGTCGTTCTCTACAACACCACTTCTTCAAGAAGAGTGTTTTTTAGCTGGCACTCAAAATAACCTAAAAGCAAATGGGCGTTATTATCATCATTGCTTATTTATACATCAATATAAATAATCCAATTCAAATACCATACCTATTTACGCAATGACATGTAAATAATATAGATATAAACAATTACCCTATAAAATTAGAAAACAATTATATACGAATAAACAAATAACACACCCATTGTTAATAAATAATTAACATCAATTCCACTAAAACAAAAATTAAATAGGTATAATAAATAGCTGCAACATACCTTACGTCCGTATTAAACAATCCATTGCAAATATGTAAAAGGATTTTAAATGAAACTACTTAAAACACTACTAGCCACTACTTTTTTTGTAGCGGCAGGTTTATCTCAGGCTGCCGTTATACCAGTACAAATTGATTTTGATGGTGATGGTGATGCCTCATCTGCTTTTCAAGTAAAAGGCAGTGTGAACAAAACATTCACTTTTGAGCTGGCTGAACAATCAGTGTTAAATAGCTGGTGGACAGTACGTCAAACGATCGCTAACAGCTCAACAATTAGCTACCTTAATGGCACGCTTACTTCGCTAAGCAACCCAGGCACCCCAATTTCTTTGGGTGGCAAAGGCTCGCTGAATGCCGCTGCTGGTGTAAAAGAAATTAATGAGCACGCAGCACCGTTTACCTTAGCTGCAGGCAAGTACTTAATCAGCTTTGCTGGCCTTGCAACAACAGGCTACAAAGGTACAGGTACACTGACAATGAACGCAGCACCGGTTCCAGAGCCGGAAACCTACGCGCTGATGGGTCTGGGTTTAGTTGCCCTGCTTGCTCGTCGTCGTAAAACAGCTTAATCAGCTTTAAGCCATGCAAAACGCCCCATGATCTATGGGGCGTTTTTTTGGGCAAGAATTTATCTCACCCCTCTGCAAGCCATAAAAAACGCCCCATCAGAGGCGTTTTTCACTATTTATTCCAATGTATATTCATGCATCTAATAACTGCAAAATCGCCTCAGTATGCTTTTGCATTAAAGCCATATCCGCACGCGATTCCACATTTAAACGCACCACTGGCTCAGTATTGCTAGAGCGCAGATTAAAACGCCAATCGGCGTACTCCATGCTAATGCCATCGGTCGTATCCACAATTAAAGCATCGCCCTGATAAGCCTCACAAACACGAGCAATCGCGGCTTTTGCATCGCCAAGCTTGCGATTAATCTCGCCCGACGATGGATAAGCCGCAATGCGCTGCTCCACCATGGCGGACAATTTTTGCTCGCGGCGGCTCATCAGCTCGATCACCAATAGCCACGGAATCATGCCGCTATCGCAATAGGCAAAATCGCGGAAGTAATGGTGAGCGCTCATTTCGCCGCCATAAACCGCGTCTTCTTTACGCATCCGCTCTTTAATAAAAGCGTGGCCAGTTTTGCTTTGAATGGCTACACCGCCCGCAGCTTGCACCACATCAACCGTATTCCAAGTTAAACGCGGATCGTGAATGATTTTTTGGCCAGGGTTCTTTTGCAAGAAGGCCTCTGCCAAGAGGCCAACGATGTAATAGCCTTCGATAAAATCGCCGCGCTCGTCAAACAAGAAACAACGATCAAAATCGCCATCCCAAGCAATCCCCAAATCGGCCCCATGACTAATCACGGCATTGGCGGTGTCTGCACGGTTTTCTGGCAGGAGCGGGTTAGGGATACCATGTGGGAAAGTGCCATCCGGCTGGTTGTGCACTTTAATAAACTCAACCGGCACTTGGGCCGCTTTGAATTTGGCTTCCAGCGCATCGACCACATGCCCAGCCGCGCCATTGCCTGAATTCAAAACAATTTTTAATGGGCGCAAGGCAGATAGATTCACATAGCCCATCAGATGCTCGATATAGGCATCCAGAATAGACAGCGAGCTAATACTACCGCGCTGAGTAATCGGTAAAAAATCAGCCGATTCGGCCAAAAGCTGAATATCACGCAGGCCAGTATCGCCACTAATCGGTACCGCACCACGCTTCACCAGCTTCATGCCGTTGTAATCCAGTGGATTATGGCTGGCGGTCACTTCGATCCCGCCATCCACATCCAGATGAAACGCAGCAAAATACACTTCTTCAGTACCGGTCATGCCTAAATCAATCACATCGCTACCAGCATCCATCAGGCCATTAGCCAACGCCTGTTTCAGCTCTTCACTGGTCAGGCGAACATCGCCGCCCAGCGCAACACGTTTAGGTTTGAGCAGTTGGCCATAAGCGCGGCCAATGCGGTAAGCGATATCGGCATTCAACTCAGTGCCAAGCTGGCCGCGGATATCGTAGGCTTTAAAACAAGTTAAATGAGTCATTGGTTTACTCGAAAGAAGCATTGCAAAGAGATGATATTCAATAGGTCTCGTTGGCTTTAAAACCCAAACCTTGCACCACAGAGAACACGGAGGGCCACGGAGAACGGCCATTTTGTAGGGTGGGCACAGGCTTTATCGTGCCCACGCGGCGAATAACTCATGGGTGCATGGGCATAAAAACTTGCCCGCCCTACGATTTTATCCGTGAAACTCCGTGTCTCAAGAGTGGATTATGAAGCTTTACTCAAAATAAGCTCGGGAATAAAGATGAACAGTCTCATCTAGCAAGATCTCTGGCTTGCTGGCCCAGCGATACTGGGAATGCTGCTCGCCCAGCGGCAGGGCCATATCGGCTTCATCAAGCTGCAGCGTATAGGCAAGCACCACATAATGCGTGCCAAAACCTTCCTCACGCCCGGCATTGCTATCATAAAAGTGCTCGTAAACACCCAGCCACTGCGCCGAAGAGCGCGCCAAGGCCACGCCTAATTCGGCTTGAGTCAGGCGCAAAAAAGCAGCATCCAGCGCTTCATTTTTTTGCACCCGCCCACCTGGCACAAACCAATGATCGCAAGCGGGCTCATTATTGCGCCAACCGAGCAGAGCATCGCCTGCCGAGTTTTGCACAATCAAATCGATAGACACCAGAGGGGCGTGCTCGACCACTTGCAAAAATTCTGGCCACTTTAGAAGCTCAACAGCCGGTAGCGCCTTATTTTGTTCGGCCATACACATCTTCAAAACGCACGATATCGTCTTCACCAAGGTAGGAACCCGATTGCACTTCGATCAGCTCCAGCGGCATCTTGCCCGGGTTTTCTAAGCGATGTGTTGTGCCCAGCGGGATATAAGTCGATTGGTTTTCTGACAAGAGAATCTCTTGGTCCCCATTGACTACCTTGGCTGTGCCTTTCACCACAATCCAATGCTCGGCGCGGTGGTAATGCATTTGTAGGCTCAGCGATGCGCCCGGATTAACCACAATCCGCTTCACCTGGAAGCGTGAACCGGCATCGATGCCTTCATAGCTACCCCAAGGACGATACACGCGCCGATGCGTGACCGACTCTGATCGGCCAGCACTATTTAAGCGCTCAACAATTTTTTTCACGTCCTGCACATGATCTTTATGCGCCACCAAAATTGCATCGGCCGTCTCTACAATCACCAGATCCTGCACGCCAATCGCCGCAATCATGCGGGTTTCGCTGCGAATATAGCTGCCCGATACGCGATCAAGCATCACATCGCCCAGCACGCTATTGCCCGCTTCATCTTGTGGCGTCACATCACGCAATGCCGACCAAGAGCCAATATCGCTCCAGCCTAAGCCCGCCGCAACAATCACCGCCGCATGCGCGGTTTTTTCCATCACTGCATAATCAATCGAATCTGATTCACATGCAGCAAAAGCATCGCTATCTAAGCGCAAGAAGTCTAAATCTCGCACGCCTTTGGTAACCGCAGCTTGAACCGCCGCCAACATGGCAGGCTGATAAGCAGCCATTTCACGCACATAGGCATCGGCGCGGAACATAAACATGCCGCTATTCCAGTAATAATCACCTGAAGCTAAAAACTCTGCTGCACGCTCAGCATTCGGCTTTTCTACAAAGGCAGCCACTGCATAAGCATCGCCAGATAGGCTAACGCCACGGCGAATATAGCCATAGCCGGTTTGCGGCTCAGTAGGCGTAATCCCAAAGGTCACTAACTTGCCTGTTGCAGCCACGCTTGCCGCCTGTGCCACCAAGACCTGAAACACATCGCCAAACTGAATCACATGATCTGATGGCAGCACCAGCAGCATGGCATCCGGGTTGTCTTCCAGCGCAATCAAAGCCGCAGCCGCCACTGCTGGTGCAGTATTACGGCCCATCGGCTCTAAAACCAGCTTTGAGTTGCCCATGCCCACCGCACGCAATTGCTCGGCCACCAAAAAGCGGTGCTCCTGATTGCTGATTAATAAAGGCGCGGCTACATCTGCCATTCCCTGCAAGCGTGTTGCCGTTTGCTGCAGCAAGCTTTGATCACCATGCAATTTTAAAAATTGCTTAGGGTAACCACCACGAGACAGCGGCCACATACGGCTACCCGAACCACCACAAAGAATCACCGGAGTAATTGACATGAACTATCCATAAATTGTTATTAACTAAATATATTTTGCGGCGACCCGCGCCGCAAAATAACTTAAAGACTGACTTGCTGACGGCCAATTGGGTAATACTCAAAGCCCTCTTTTTGCATGCGCTTTGGATCAAATAAATTGCGACCATCAAAAATCAATGGATTTTTAAGCTGTTTATTCATATCCGTAAAATCAGGGCTGCGGAATGCTTTCCATTCGGTAACAATAATCAAAGCATCTGCATCAGGCAATACCGCATTTGGGCTATCGCCATAGCTTAAGCCTTTCCAGTCTGGCATCACCCGCTGTGCTTCATGGATTGCAACCGGATCATGCGCAGCCACTGTTGCACCCTGATTTAGCAAATATTCAATAATAACGCGGCTTGGCGCATCGCGCATATCATCCGTATTGGGTTTAAATGCCAAACCCCATAAAGCAAAATGCTTACCTTTTAAATTATCACCAAAGCGCTTAACAATTTTATCCACCAGTACCGATTTCTGCGCATGGTTGGCTTTTTCAACCGCATCCAGCACTTTTAAACTAATGCCATGCTCTTCAGCCGTGCGCTGTAAAGCTTGCACATCTTTAGGAAAGCATGAGCCACCATAGCCCACACCAGGGTATAAAAAGTGATAACCGATACGCGGATCAGAGCCAATCCCTTTACGCACTAGCTCGATATCTGCCCCCATCACCTCTGATAAATTAGCCAATTCATTCATAAACGAAATACGCGTAGCCAACATGGCATTAGCCGCATATTTCGTCATTTCGGCAGAGCGCACATCCATAAATAAAATACGATCATGATTACGCACAAACGGCGCGTATAAAGAACTCATCAAATCTTTGGCCGTATCATCATCCGTGCCAATCACAATCCGATCCGGGCGCATAAAGTCTTCAATCGCAGCGCCTTCTTTCAAGAACTCCGGATTAGAAACAATCGCAAAACTCGTTTTCTCGCTGCGCTGCTGCAACTCATCAGCAATCGCCGCGCGAACCTTATCCCCAGTTCCCACCGGCACAGTAGATTTATCCACAATCACCTTATAACCATTCATATGACGGCCAATACTGCGTGCTGCAGCCACCACATACTTCAAATCTGCCGAGCCATCTTCATCGGGCGGTGTGCCCACTGCAATAAACTGAATCGTGCCATGCTCTACCGATTCTTTAATATCCGTTGTAAAGCGTAAACGCCCTGCGGCCACATTACGCTTAATCATTTCCTCTAGACCGGGCTCAAAAATCGGCACGCCGCCTTCCTGCAAAATACGAATTTTATTTGCATCTACATCTAGGCATAACACATCATTGCCATACTCCGCCAAGCATGTGCCAGTAACCAAACCTACGTAACCAGAACCAATCACGGTAATTTTCATTGTAAAAACACTCCCACTTAATAAATTAGTTTTTATGGATAAGCTGGCTAATCGCTTTAATAACAAAAATAGTATTTGTTACGAAATAGCGTTTCCAAAGACGTCGCGGCTCCGAACATAAACGATGCAACCATTCCAATCCTGAATGCTGCATCCACAAAGGCGCACGAACAATCGTGCCTGCGTGATAATCAAATGCAGCACCCACACCAACCATCACCGCATTAATTTTGCCACGATGCGCAGCCATCCATTTTTCTTGCTTTGGGCAACCCAGGCTAACCCAGACAACGCCCGCTCCAGATGCATTAATACTACTAATAATTTCCTGCTCTTCTTGCTCAGCTAAAGCGCGAAAAGGAGGGGAATATGCACCCACTATTTTCAAAGCAGGAAAACTACTGCTCAATTTAAGCAGTAAAATACGTAATGTATCTTCACTACTACCATACAAATAAATCGAAGGCCAATCCCCTGATCTATTTGCCTCTGTGCAATATTTCCACATTAAATCAGGGCCATTAATTCGCTGCTGATTATAAAACCCCATTTTACGCATTAACCAAGCAACGGGCGCACCATCCGAGGTAGCCATATCTGCATTTTTAACCACATCGTAAAAAGCCGGATCATTGGTAGTAGTCACTACAGAATGGGCATTACATATGCAAATATAACGGGATTCTCTTCTGGAGCTCCATCGCTTAATACGCTGCAAAGCCGTATCCCAATCCAGCACATCAATAGAAGCGCCCAGAACAGAGGTCGTTTTTCTCGCCACTAATGGCTTATCAATTATCTCGGACATGCATTTATCGCCTCATCATATATATTCATTAATATTTCATAATTTTTATCCGGGGTATATTCTGCTAAATACTTCTCACGCGCATTACGCCCCATTTCTGCCATCGCTTCAGGGTTGTTAACAGCCCAAGTCATTTTTTTTGCTAAATCATCAGCATCACTAGCATTAAATAATAACCCTGTTTTTCCATCTTCAACCAAATCGCATAATGGCCCCAAGCGGCTAGCGATAACCGGCAGACCACTTGAATAAGCCTCAACCAAAGTCATCGGCATATTTTCATAACAAATACTTGGCAAAACCAAGGCCAAGCTTGAGCGCATATAAGCTCGAACCTCTTGCTGCGGCAAGGGTCCACATAAATCAAGTTGAGTAATTCCAGTCAAATAAACAGATTCTTCACCAGCCCCAACAACCGCTAAATGCCCATGTGGATCAGCACTAAAGGCCGTCACAAAAATACGAGCCCCTTTTTCTGGAGATAAACGACCTACATATAAGAAACCACTTCTTTGCTCTGCTCCACACCCCACATCTTCAGCAAAATTGGGCTTAATCATTATTTTATCCGCAGGAATCCCGCCCTGAATGTATTTATTTTTACAAAATTCATTTAAAGCGATATAGCGATTGATCTTATTTTTATACGTTCCCACAGAGCGATGAATTGTTAGCATGCCGGATAAAACAGCGCTTTGAGCAAAAGAATCTCTATAACAACGACGAATAACGCCACGCCACGTTGCATGCCCAACGCAATCTTCACAAACACGGCCATCACGCAAAAATGTGGCTTGAGGACACAGTAATCTAAAATTATGTAATGTCTGCACCAGAGGTACATTTAGAGCCTGAGCCGCCCAATATAAAGAAGGTGAAATCAGCGGAAATGTATTATGAACATGAATAACATCAGGCTTTACTCTCTTAAGCAAAAGCGAGAATTCAGTATATGTTTTTTTAGACCACACGGTCTGCTTTAATAATGACAATTTTGATTGATTAATAATTTCATCATTATGACGAAAGTAATGCTCAACATCATGACCATGCTTCTTTAACAATGCAATTTCATTATCAACAACCGAATCTTCACCGCCTTTTTGCTGATAAGCATTGTGAACAATTAACACCCGTTTCATTATTGATTGCCCCGGTATATCGGCTCGGCAAGACACTTTATAATGCCTTCTGCAAAGTTTCTTGCCATATTCTCTACACTGTATTGCTTAGCACTTTCTAAACATGCTTGCTGCATGGCAGATAATTTAACCTGATCATCCATTAATTCAATCACAGCAGTCGCATATTTATCTTGCGAAAAATCAACCAACAAACCATTAACGCCACTTTTTAAGTATGCAATTTCAGGGCTATGAACACCGCAATCCGTTGTAATCATAGGTACCGCGCAAACAAACGAATCTAAAATCCCTAAACCAACCAAGCCAGGATTAATCATCACCGTAGAAACAGACAATAGCTCCACTTTTTCTTTACCTTTGCATAGGCCTACATATTTAGCCCAATGATGCTCATGGCAAAAATCTTCAATAAGCTTACGCTGAACACCATCACCAGCAATAAGCATTTCAAAATCAGGAACTAATTTTTTTATTTTAAAAATCGCCTCAAGCATAAACTCGATGCGCTTTTCTTCATAAAAAGAACCAATAAAAACACCTACGTTTTTACTGTTAATTTTTAATTTACTCCTAATTATATCTTTTTTACTATCATCAATATCACCAAACAATTTAGCCATTTGATGGGTGTCAATAGAATTATTTGCTATCGTCACCCGATCAACAGGAAAATCAAAACGATTAATCAAGGGTAAGCTCATTGCGGTATAACCAAACCACCAATCCGCACGTTTTGCAATCACTCTCTTGACTTTTTCGCTCCAGCTATCCGGGTTTCCCTGTAAATTAGCACCATGCCCAAACAATGCCACTTTAATTGACGGGTACAGATATTGCGCAACTAAATTAAATACTAATTTATTCTCATGACTGCAAATAACCAAATCAGCATTTTTTATTTTCTCAAAAAAAGGCTGCCAGCAAATTCGTCCACCCAGCAAATAATGGGTAGGCAGTTTTTCTGCCCAAGGCAATTCACCCGAATCATTCTTGCTCAGCTCATCTTTATTTGGCATACCATGCAGCAATCTTAGCCTGCACCCTCTTTCCTCAAGCTCTTGGCGTAAAGCCTCGAAAAAGGGCAGCCGATAATGTGGCAAGCGCCTTTGCACAAAAAAGACAGTAGGCCGATAACAAGCATTAACTTCATTTTTAGTCATAGTGAATTTCAAATTTAAAAATAAATAAAATAAAATCACTATTTCAAAATGAAATAAGCGAAATTCTATTTCTTAAAATATTTTAATTGTGCAAGCGCAAGGGCACGCAATGAGCCTACATCATAAGATAGAAGTAGATAAAATAAATCTATTTTTTCCAAAGACAAGGCCCATTAACATCCCAGCTATTTCCAAAAAAATCAGAAAAATGCACTCCATTATTACCGTAAATAACAATTAACTGTACAAAATATAAAAAACATTTTCAGCAAAAAAATTTATAAAAATTTTGAACAAATGCATTTATCGTTACATAGTTTAATACAAACGATGCACCAAAAATATACATCGTTTTAACCATATATTCCATTTCCAACCTATGAAATAAATTGATGGATTATTTATATACTGGTAATAAGTAACAGCGGCTTAAAAGCCAGAGTGACGATAAACATTATTTAAGAATAACAGGAACCGCACCAACCGCTATTTCGTCGCCATAAATATCTTCTGCCCTCCCCATCGGGAAAGAGATTACCTTACTAATGTTCCCGATTTTTGACCGAGCAATTTTTGTTACCTCATCACTGGTCGTCCACACAAAATACTGTGCCGCATTCTGGCGATCTGTAAATTTACAAATCCAGACAACCAACCCATCAATTTGGCAGCCTCGGGGCGTATTGCCAATTAACTGAGATGCAAAATTTTGATAAGCAAATGCAGCTGCCTTTTTATGCTTACTCCTTGGCTCAGCTAAACCCATTTCCCCATGATCATAGGAATACCAATAAGACTCACCTACACCCTGAATTAGGGCAAGAATATTTGCACGTAAGACATAAGCAACCGCTTGGTTTTGATTTAATCTTCGCCATTGCTCACTATAATTTTTACTAATTTCAGGCCCCGATAAATTTTCAATCAACCAGCCTGATTCAGTATTCCAGAGGGGCTTATGGGCCTGCTTATTTTTCCCCATAATTTGGTAAAGCCTTTCACCCAAACCATAGGCCGCTTCAGGCTCTGACTTAGGAACATAAAAATGATAAGCAAGTATATCTGAATACTTTCCAGCTCCCATTGCAAGGTATCTATCCCACTTTGCTAATTCATTTTCTGAATTACCCGTCATACTCGGAGCAACTAAGCGATTTCTATAGTTAACGGCTTTTAATTCAATGTAGGCAATTTTCTGCATCTCAAGCAGAGCTTCCCAACTTCCCGACCAGAATGGTTTTAAATTAACCTCGTTTAATATTTCATAATTATAAATAACATTATTATAACGAGTCGCAACTTTTCTAACATACCTACGCCAATGAGCCATATCCGTAGGCTCGGCAGCACAACCTAAACCATAAGCGCATTTTTCTTGAGGGCGGCTTGATGCCCATGCAGGTGTTACACCTAATGGAAGAAGCAATCGAATATTATTTTTCTGACTGTATTCAACAATTGCATCTAACTTCACAAAATTATATTGTCCCTCACTAGGCTCAATATCTTTCCAGCCAACATAAATATCCCAAAGACGCCAGCTACTTATACCGGAAATAGGCCATGCTTTATTTAAATCAGGGCGATGAACATGCACTCCAAAATAACTAGCTGTAATTTCCTGCTGAAACCGTGAAGCTATATTCGTTTTTGGTATTGCCATTAAAGAATCAGAATTACTTTTTCTTAACATTAATGGTTCATCAACGGCAACTGCAGACTGTAAGCAACAAACAGTCAACATTGCCAGCAGCAAGGCCCTAGCAATTCGCATGGCGGTCAATAATTTGGTCATATATATTCTCCAAAAGCATAGCTTGCTTACGAATATCTAAACTCAGTGCAAAATCTCTGCCCGCTCTACCCATACGATTACGCCATTCACTTGTCTGCCCTAATACACAATCTAATTTTTCAGCCAGATCATCCACATTACCTGGCTCGAATAAAAAACCAGTCTCTTGATCTAATAACGCCTCAGGCATTCCCCCGCTTCGACTCGCAATAACAGGTACACCCGAAGCGGCGGCTTCTAATAGAACAATACCAAAAGCTTCGGTTTGTCCATTTTTATCTGGCATGCTCGCTTGCACATAGCATGCGCACTCCTGCATTAGGCGCTTAACCTCGGTATGTGGCTGGGCACCCAACCACGTAACTCGTTGCTCAATACCTAATTCCTTAGCCAAAGCCATTAATTGCAAAGTCTCTGTGCCTGCCCCCACTTGTACCAGCTGCCAATCAAAATTAGCAGCCACTTTAGCAAAAGCTCTCAGCAATACATCAATTCCTTTTACTTTGACATGCCTCGAAACATTCAGAATAAATTTTCCCTGATGCATTAATGGCTGGAATTTTTCAGTATCTACACCAATATAATGTGTAAAGATTTTGCTATCTGCAATCCCGCGCTCAATCATTCTTTGCCGCATATACTGAGATACCGCAATAAAAGCATCTGCATTTTTATACAGGCTTCTTTCATTTAATAAATATTGCCAATTTGTAGGCTTACGTGTTTTAAACAAAGACCAGCGGCTCATCTGTGTATCAAAACCATGGCTTGTTGCAATCAATGGAATATTAAGCTTCTTTGCTATCGGTGCAATCATAACGGCATCAGGCAAAAAGTGAGCGTGAATTATTGCAGGTTTATGTTGAATTAAACCCTGCTTAATCACCGCAGATTGCCGCAGCAAAGTGAACTTCATTCGCTCATATTTATGTAGTTCATCAATAGTAACTACATCAGCTTCAATAGGTGCTTTTAAATCCCTGCATACAAATAAAGCATTATAATTATGCAATGAATGAGCTTGCTCTAGAATAAATGACTCAGAAACAAACGGCATCGTCGTTCTATAATATGCAACATCCCTCATTTTTCACTCCTAATGATACTTCTAGCTTTATATATGATTGCAACCAATGCAAAAAATTGTGCTTGAATGAGCACACCAGCAGCAGCCGGCTCGAAAAAATAAATCCCAAGTAAACCAACAATACCGCCTTTTATCGCACAAACAATATATTTTAATTCCTTATCTTCAGTATTACTTATCTTCTCTAAAATAATATGACAGAATAAAAAAACAAATGCCAGCAATGAAAAAATACCGTAATTAATGACTATGTTTAAATACGTATTATGCGCATTAGGGTAGATAAATTTACCAAAAGTATAATAATCGCTAGCCCTCAACATTTCAAACTGTAATGAACCAGTAAAAAACTTAAAATCTGAATTTAAAAATACATGGATTGCTGATTGCCATAATTGATACCGAGTCTGCATCGTTGATAAAGTATGCTCAGTCGAAGATAAAGAAAAACTAACTATAGAAAAAATAAGCAAAGGGAACAAAACAATAACAAAACGCCCGGCATTCTTTCCAATAAATAAATATGCCAAGCTACAAGCCACCCCCACTAAACTCCATATAAATGCACCTTTTGTTTGAGCATAATAAAAGGCAGTAAGCATCAAAAATAAGCCAATAACACACAATGCTTTAAATAAAATAGAACGCACATAAAACGCTAGCATAAAAATGCCTACAACAGGAAAAACCAGATATAGCCCTAAACCATTGGGATGCCTAAAAAAACCGATAGCAACATTCGACTTTAATACAGACCCATCAAGCGCCATTTTTCCCAAATTACCTACATCTACGTCAAAAATATAGGGCCAGCCAACAAGGCCCTGCATAATACCCATTGCCGCGCTCAACAAGCCAAGCACAATAAGTAGTAAAAATAAAATCCATAATTGCTTTTTATTATCAGTAAAAAACAAGACCAAAGGCACCAGCAAGCAAGCAGGTAACACATCTTTAAATGCCTGAAGGCCTGATGCTGCTCCAGCAATAAACGCCAGCGCAGACCCAACTCCAGCAAGTAAAGCGTAAAGCATCACCCATTTTGATTCAAAAAATGCATCTTTCCAGACTGGTATTACTAATGGATTTGCAACTAAAGATAAAAAAACATGAGCAAATCCAAAGTAAATAGCAAGCTCTAACACAGTAAAGCTCACCATGCCTGAAATTCCAGAAAATATACGGAACTCTCCCATCATTAGAATAAAAATAAAAATGACAATAAAAAATGACCGATTATTATTCTCTTCTTTCAATGCAGAGTACTCACTCAAAAATTAAAAATACCTAAATATTATGACACTCGGCTTCGAACTATTCGTGCTGGATTCCCCACAACTACGGAATAGTCAGGAATTGACTTTGAGACAACAGATCCAGCGCCAATAATTACACCATTGCC
The DNA here is from genome assembly GCF_042664895.1 of Iodobacter arcticus. Lineage (NCBI taxonomy): Bacteria > Pseudomonadati > Pseudomonadota > Betaproteobacteria > Neisseriales > Chitinibacteraceae > Iodobacter > Iodobacter arcticus. Next base: position 210,864 of record NZ_JBHTBQ010000014.1, on the reverse strand, counting down.
AATATGAACCCCCGGCAAAATAATGACACGCTGCCCAATCCATACATCATTTCCAATGCATACAGGCTTAAATTCTTTCATTCCCTGATTAATCATTGGCACCTCAATACTTGCAAACTCATGATTTACCGTAAGAATAATTACTTCAGGCCCCATCATGACATTATCCCCAATTGCTACACTGCCATATAACTTACAATTAACACCTAAGCCAGAGTTATTACCAATTTTTATTTGTCGACCAGAACCAAAAGAAGCACCATGTTCAATGTTAATATTTATTCCACATGAAAAGAAAAGACCTTTACAGCACCAACGGCGTATTTTCCTTGTCCATAAAAAACCTCTGGAGGAAGATGATGGTAAATAACGAAAAAAACCATAATACAGTAATAAAAAACCGAGCCTTACCATCTAAATCACCCCAACCAGAGCAAACGGAAAAGTTACGCAAGAAATTATTAAAAAATAGGGAAATTTAATTTTATATACTTTCTGAGAAATAAAATGAGTTGCTCCCACACTAAATATGCTAGATATTAAAAACGCCCATGCAACACCCTGTGCCATAAAATAAGATGAAAGAATAAAACCTAATACAATTTGAAAAATAGCACCTATTGCTGTGGTGTAAATCAACAAGTGGGTTTGCCCTTCTTGAAGTAACCCAATATTCAAACTAGGCTCAACAGCCCGAATTACAACACCTATAATTAATGGAAGTAGAATACTAAATTCAACATGCACATTTGGTGCAAGAATTGGCAATAACCATGGCGCTAAAAAATAAAGAATAGCTCCTGCTAGTGAGTAGCCCAGACTAAAAAAAACAGACATTTTTGAAAAAAATATTTGGCCCCTATCTACATCTTCAATATGCTGAAAACGCGCAGTTGGCCACCAAAGTGCAACAGGTGTTATTAAAAAATTTAATACTCCTGCTAACTTTAATGCAACAACATAACTACCTAATATTTTATGATCAAGTGTAGAAGAAACAATATATCGATCCGCATTATTTAAAATAGTAGCAAAAATTGCCGAAATCATTATAGGCACGCCATACTTTAAAGCAGCAGCTTTCAGCTCTTGCTCATTATCAACGGAGTAAACCGTTGAATTTTCTTTCTTTAATATTTTATAGTTAACCAAAATTGCAGAAAAACTAACTGCAATTGCATACACAGCCAACCACTCAACTGCCGTATCAACAATAAATGGGTGTTCCATGACATTTATAAAAGAAAATAAAGATAAAACTCCAAACTTACCTAAAATTCCTAAAAAATAGGGACGTGCAAGCAGTTTTGCCCGTGCAGAAGCTAAACCCAAAGCTAAAGTAGCTTCTGCTAAAATAATAATGGGCATTAGTAATGTGGCATATTGTAATTTGAATTGCAGCATGGCCCATATACAAGCCAATGCAATAGATACCAATGCTGGCCAAAAACACATTTTAAGACAAAGCCGCAATGCAAAATTTACTGGCATTTTATCTGCATTAACTAGCTTTAAAATACTCCAGTTACCACCAAATTGTGCAATCAGTGCAAACAAGTAAATCGCAGGTTCAAACAATCCCCATTTTCCATATTCCTCTACTCCCAATGCCCGGACAATAAATGGAATCATGAGAAACTGCAAACCTGCTTGCAGTGCATTGCTAATAAAAAACCCGCCAAATACTTTTTTAAACATAATTTATTTATAAACCTTATAAACTTCGAGCTATAAATTCGCCATAAGCGTTTCTTAACCCTAAGTCAAAGCGAGTTGAAGCCCGCCACCCCATCCCATTTAATTTACTCACATCCTGCAATTTGCGCATCGTGCCATCGGGTTTGCTCGCATCAAATACCAACTCACCTTTAAAACCCACCACTTCACAAATTGTGCTCGCCAATTCACGAATCGTCATATCTTCACCTGTGCCAATATTGATCAGCGGCGGGTGTTGATCGTTTAATTGTTTTTTATATTCTGCATCTGGCAAGTTCAGCAAGTAGACACATGCTGCAGCCATATCTTCGCAATAAAGAAATTCACGGCGTGGCGTACCACTACCCCATACCATCATTTCTTTTGCACCGCTTTCTTTGGCTTCGTGCGCTTTACGAATAAGTGCCGGAATCACATGGCTGTTTTCTGGGTGATAATTGTCGCCAGGGCCATAGAGATTAGTCGGCATAACCGCCAGATATTGGGTACCGTATTGGCGGTTATAGCTCCAGCACATTTCAATACCGGCAATTTTAGCCAGAGCGTAGGGCTGATTGGTCTGTTCTAATGGACCAGTAAGCAGGTATTCTTCTTTTATCGGCTGCGGGCAATCTTTAGGGTAAATACAGCTGGAGCCTAAAAACATCAAACGATTTACACCATGCTGGTAAGCGGCATGAATTACGTTATTTTGAATCATTAAATTTTGATAAATAAAATCGCCGCGATAAACATTATTGGCATGAATACCACCTACTTTTGCTGCCGCTAAAAATACAAAATCAGGCTTTTCTGCTGCAAAAAAAGCATCAACTGCTGTCTGATTTGTCAGATCTAATTCCGCATGAGTACGCGTCACAATATTTGTGAGCCCAAGTTTATTTAATTCACGCACAATCGCAGAGCCAACCATGCCGCGATGGCCTGCAACGTATATTTTATTTGAATTTTCAATAAACAAAACTAAACTCCCTCTACCATTGCAAGAACAATAGCTGGATTGCCAGCCACAATCATATTTTCAGCAATATCATTAACAACAACCGATCCCGCACCTATAACAGAACCAGCGCCTATTTTTATATTCCCGATAATAATAGAATTCGGAAATATAATTACATTATCTCCAATATCAGGAGCACCTGCTTTATTGCCTCCACGCTTGCTGCCTAAAGTACATCCTTGAAAAATAGTGACATTACGCCCTAATTTCGTACCAGTATTAACTACAATAGAAAACGGGTGCCCCATACGTAAGCCTTTTAAATTACCAAAAGGCAAATCAACATGAAGAATATATTTAACAATAAAACGAAAAAATGGAAATTTGATTTTATAAGAAAAAAGTATAAACTTGTTTATACCGCCTAATTTTTCTTTTAAATAGGACTCGAATTCTTCACGAGGAACTTTCTTCATACATTACCTTTGGCTCAACTAATTTTATAATTGAGCCAATTAATTTTTAACTTTCAATCGCTACAGAAACACGATAGCCATGCGTTTTAAGCAGGGCATGCTGGCGGGCTTGTACTAAATCATGGGCCACCATTTCTTGCACTAGCTCTGGCAAGGTGGTTTCTGGTACCCAGCCTAATTTCACCTTGGCTTTTGTTGGATCACCCAACAATGTTTCAACCTCGGCAGGGCGGAAATAGCGCGGGTCGACTTGCATAATCACATCGCCCTCTTTTAATGCAGGTGCTTTATCGCCTTCAATTTTGGTAACGATGGCTTTTTCATCTACCCCAGTGCCCTCAAACTTAAGCGAGATACCCAATTCACTGGCCGACATGCGAATAAAATCACGCACGCTATATTGCACGCCAGTCGCAATCACAAAATCATCTGCCACTTCTTGTTGCAACATCATCCATTGCATTTTGACGTAATCACGGGCATGGCCCCAATCGCGCAGGGAATCGATATTGCCCATAAACAGACATTTTTCTAAACCTTGAGAGATATTTGCTAAACCACGAGTAATTTTACGCGTAACAAAAGTTTCACCACGGCGCGGGCTTTCGTGATTAAACAAAATGCCATTACATGCATACATGCCATAAGCTTCGCGATAATTCACCACAATCCAATAGGCATACATTTTTGCCACGGCATAGGGGCTACGCGGGTGAAATGGCGTGGTTTCTTTTTGCGGAATCTCTTGCACCAAGCCATATAGCTCGGAAGTAGATGCTTGATAAAAACGAGTTTTCTTTTCAAGGCCTAAAAAGCGAATAGCTTCTAATAAGCGCAATGTACCCATTGCATCGACATCAGCTGTATATTCCGGCGATTCAAAGCTCACTGCCACATGCGATTGCGCACCAAGGTTATAAACTTCATCCGGCTGCACTTCTTGCAAAATGCGGGTTAAATTAGATGAATCACTTAAATCACCGTAATGCAATTTGAAGCTGCTGTTTTCAATATGCGGATCTTGATAAATATGATCGACGCGTTGGGTATTAAACGATGATGCGCGGCGCTTGATGCCATGCACTTCATAGCCTTTTTCTAAAAGAAACTCAGCCAGGTAAGAGCCATCTTGGCCGGTAACACCAGTAATTAAAGCTACTTTTTTACTCAACTCATTCTCCTTGTAAGTGTCCAGCCAACCTGATTCTGGTTGGCATGTCTACGCTGTTTAATAATTCGTTTGTAAATTTTTCTTGAAGCTGATAAGCCTGATTTGAATCTGCAGAAATGCTTGAAACTCTAAATAACAAGCCATCTGGAATCGTGCCTTTCAAGCCATAATTAATTTGAGCCATTTTACGTTCAAATCCAGAACGTAAAGCTGTATCGCCTACGGTAATCCAATAGGTAATTGGCTCGATTCGATTCCCATGTATGGCTAATAAACGCCTTACAGGAATATCATTTTCTTTATATTTTAGCTGGCCATCTTTACTATTTTTTAATTCAAAGCCTTGTGCAGGATAACAATACTCAGGCCGATGAACTTGAGTACCATCCCCACCCTGATCTCTGCCATATGCAATAGAGAGCATGATTTGTTGGCCTTTACTATTTATATAAGTACGGCTAACAATCTGGCTATATAGCTCATCAAGCTTACTTTGCACATCGGCAGAAGTAGTAATCGGGGCGACGCTGCCATCAAACTTCCAATCACCAAAAGAAGCAGGAATTGATTTTTCTAAATCAATTTGTGGCCTGCTTGTTGCCATTACTTGCCGCGGTGTTAAGGCATATCCCAAAAAAGCAGATAAAAAAAGTATTGAAGCAATAATCAGTGAGTAATAATCATTAGCAAAAAAACGCTTAAGCATGTTTTTTTACCCCCGCATCTGTAATGCCAAATTTCTTCATGACAAAACCAACAAGAGTATCAAATGACATCAATAAAAACAGCGCAACGCCAAATAAGACAAAACCAGCAAAGCCATGTAAAAACCCTTGGCCAGCCTCATCTCCAAAGTAATAAGTAATTAAAATAAGGGTAATCACCCGAATTGTATTTGCAGCAAAGGAAATAGGTACAACCATCAGGGCAATAAACAGGTTTCGGGAAAAAGATTTATAACCCATCAAATTTAAATAAAGCAGCCCGATGGCTTCTAAAGTAAATAGCGTATGCAAACCTGCACATGCATCCGCCACGAGCATCTGGTATTGATCAATCTGAATAATGACGCCAGAGCGCGAAACCGGATAACCTGCATGATAAAGCAGCCACTCCGCGACATATGAAACCGCCATTTTCATAGGAAGCGTTAACGCAGCAACCAGCCCCCCAGGAAGCGGCAACATAAAGAGCATAAAAAACAGAGGAAACCACATTGCTTTGATAGCAGCCCATCCCCCATATAAAAGCAGCAAGGATGCAAGCACCACGATAAATGAGAATGCTAAAATTAAATCAATAGACTGTGATTTACCTAATATAAATAAAATGCACCCTAATAGAAGTAGCCCCCACCCGATAGCAGGCTTTTTTTCAGCCTGCAAAAAGGTAGCGATTGCTTTATCTTTATTTCTGTAAATTAGCCAGAAACTGATACCTAAAACAATAGGGCCGTGGGCCTGGCTTTCTTTATCCCATACATGGTTAATTAACCACCAAAATGCCGGAATAAACATGAGTAGCAAGCCTAGGCAAACTGGCCATGTTCTATTAAACAACTCGCGTGGATTATTCATATAAACCATCATTTATATTGCTCATCTGGTGTAGCAAGCACACAGCCTAATATTTCTGCACCGCTCGACTCGAGTTGCTCCTTTGTCGTGGCTAAACCTTTTACTGGCGTTTTATTACGGTTAACAACCAGTAATACTCCCTTAGTTCTTGCGGCAATTAATTGCGCATCCACCGCATTCATTAATGGGCTGGTATGGTAAATCACCACATCATATTGATTAGCTAATTCTGTAACTAACTGGCTGAATGAATCTCTTGAAAGTAATTCTTGCGGATTGGGTGCTTGAGTTCCCGCTGTTAGCACTGATAGATCACGCAAATCGCCAATTTTTTGAATTGCTTCAAGGCCAGCTCGATTAGCCAGCACATCGCTTAAACCAATACGATTGGTTTGCCCAAACAAAGCATGCTGGTGCGGCGAGCGTAAATTGGCATCCACCAACAGGGTATGCTCGCCTAATTGAGAAAATACCACTGCTAAATTAGCCGCCAGTAATTCTGTTGTGATTCCAGCATCATATGAAGCAAGAGCAATTGATTTATTACCGTTTTCTACCCAGCTCAACAATAGTTGGCTACGCAAGCTGCGCAAAGCCTCGACTCTTGGATCAAAGGGTTGATAGGCCGCGATAATGCGCTCATCAATCCCGCTTTGCCCCGAGCTAAGATAAGGGTATGCAAATTGATGAGCCAAGACATCCTGAATATCTGCCTCAGTAATAAAGCCCAGCTGGATAGCCGCTTGGCCAAAGCGTAAATTGCTTTCTTTTTGCAGTAATAAAACTTTCTCAGCTTGGTTAACCGTAAGCTTTCCTGCATCTAATAACTGCTTACCAATATTACCGGCTGCTGCCGTGGTGTTTATGATCTCATTATTAATCATGCTATTCATGCTTTTACCCCTAGCAAGCGACCAAACCTTTTCTTCTTATTGCGGGCCGGTAAAGGCAAATCGGCTAATACAGGAATACCAAGAATAGCTTCAATATCTTCTTTACTGCGAATACGCCGATCAAACAACTCAACCAGCATTACAAGCCCAATTGCTAATAAAACCCCTACTACCATAGCTAAAATTAAATTTAACAAGGTTTTAGGTTTTGAATGCTTTAATGGTGGCGTAGCCGATTTTAATATCGTGATATTACTTTGATCCGAACGGCTTTCCAGCATGGTTTGGCTAAAGCGCTGTAATGCCTGATCATAACTACGCTGTGCGTTATCTAGATTACGCTGCAATACATCAATGCTGGCCCGCCCTGATTTAAGCTCTAATACACGCTCTTTTTGCGCCTTCATGGCTTCATTTAAAGCGGCTTGTCTTGACTGGGAATTACCAGCAATGCCACTTAAGCCGCCTGAGTACTGCTTCATTAAATCGTTAAGCTGATTTTGTGTTGCCGTTACTTCAGCCAGTGCCTGACGGTAATGTGGGTGATTAGGGCCATTTTTTTCAGCAAGCTCTTTTAACTTTGCTTGTTGTGCAGAGAGCTGCCCTTTTAATTGCAAAATAAGCGGGTTATTTAATACATCAGGTGCTGTTTGGCCCCCGCGCGCGCGCGCTTGTGCATCGAAAGTCTGTGATTGCGCCCCAACCAGCTGGCTGGATATTTCATTTAAGCGCTGCATTTCAATATCAAGGCGCTCATCCGTCGCTACAATGCCTTTTTCCTGTTGATACTCGGATAATTTTCGCTGTGTCTTTTCTAAATTAGCTTGCAATGTTTTGAGCTGTTCTTGAAAAAAAGTATTATTTTGCTGAGCAGCTGCTACTTTAATATCTACGGTGGTACGTATATATGCCTGAGTGAATGCATTAGCTAATGCAGCCGCAAATTGTGGGTCTGCTGCGGTATATGAAAGATTGATCACATTACTTTCACGGCTAGGCTTTACATCCAAGCCTTTCAATAAGGATTCTGCAAACCAAGTGCGGATATCTCCTTTTCCTTGCGTTGCCTCAGCAAACTGGGCTTGTGCTTCTGGTAAAGAGGCTAAGCCAAGCGCATCCACTACTTTTAAAGCCCCATTTTGACTGGCAATCATTTCAACTTGAGTAGCCATATAGCTAGGTGCCAAAAAACCAGCTACCTGCTGCCCTGTAACAGGATCAGTTGCTTTAACATCCACTGCCAAAGCAGCATCCGAAGTGTATTGCTTTGGCTGCAATAAGCTAAGAATCAGAGCAGCGAGAATCACCGTGATAAACACAGCAATGCCAATTCGTTTTCTGGCTCGTAAAATATTTAAAAACTGTTCGAGTGTCATTATTAATTAAGCTCTATTACGAAAAGATTAGAAAAGGCTTTCTTTCACAAAAAGCGTGTCGTTTTCTACTAATAGATCACTTAAATTAGCCTCTACTTTAATTACTGCACCTGACTGATCAACCCGATGGATCTCTAAATTACGATGAGACGCGCGTGGATTAAACCCACCCGATACCGCCAATGCTTGCATCACCGTCATTTTTGGCTCCATACGATATACGCCTGGACGATTTACCTCGCCATAGACATAAAACTGCTGAGCACGTGGCACATACACCACATCACCATTAGCAATCGGCATGCTGCGCTTCGTTTGATCACCCAGCTTCATGGCTTGGCTCAAGCGATATTCAATCCGCTCTGCACCACGCAATACCACCACAGTATCGCCCGCATTAGGATTTAAACCGCCTGCAATCGCCAGTAAATCAACCATATCAGTCGCCCCGTCAAGTGCGTAGCGCCCTGCCTTGTTTACCTCTCCAATCACGGCAATACGCTGACTGCGATATTGAGAAATCAAAACACTCACATTAGGCTGATTTACAAACCCGCCTTTTTTTAAGCCATTGGCAATCAAAGCTTGAGCTTCCGTATAAGGCAGGCCCAATAACTTCACTTCACCCAATAAGGGAAAAGCAACAGACCCTTGCTCATTCAGTTGTAATTCCGTGCTTAAATCAGGGTGGTCATAAACACTGATTTTAACGATATCACCTGGCCCTAGCCTATATTCACTATTTGCAGCGGCCATAGCAATGCAGCTAAAAAAAAGCATTGAAACAAAAGCCACTATATGGGTCGCTTTCATTATTTAAGTCCTTTTAATCCTGCTTTTATTCCATCATCTGCTGCAACACTGCTGGCTGCACTTGCTGGTTTTGACTCAGCAAATTTTTGTGTGTACTCAATTTTTGCGGCATCGCGTAAAGCTTTAATTTTCGCTTTTGCATCTGTCTGCACTTTATCATTCTGCAAATAACGCTGAATTAAAGGAGAGGCATTCTCTTTTGCAACCGGAACAGATACGCTTTCTTTTAAGAGCAGCAATACCACCTTATCTGCTTCTGGCATGGTAATGATATCGCCCACTTTCATTGCTGCAAATTTAGGCAATAAGGAAAGCGGTAATTGCTCTGCGGTGCGCTTTACTTCGTTCTCATCAAATTTAATTTCGGCGGTGTTCAGAATCGTTTTTACTTGCTGCGCACTAGCCGCCTTATCTAATTGCTTAATCAATACATCGTCATAAGATTTTTTTTCAAGACTGAATACAGCAAAATCGTAATTCTTTCGCTCAGCAAACAAGGCCGGATTATCGTTATAAAAACGCTCAATATCCGCAGGCTTAAGCTCTTCAGGCTTACCCAATACACGCTCAGCAGCAGCTTGTGCCAGAATTTGGCGCTTGGCCGCCTCTATAGATTGCAAAACACTCGGCTCTCTGTCTAATTTAAGCTCAGCCGCCTTTTGCACCAATAATTCTTGATCAACTAATTGATCCAACATTTGCTGCTTAATCGCTGGTGTGGCAGATTGCACTTGCCCTAACAAAGCATTTAACTGGTGAACGGTAATTTCTGCTTTATTTACTTTTGCTAAAACTTGGCTTGGGGATTTTTTTTCTTCTTTATCTCCACATCCAGCCAAGAACGCTACTGCAGCAATCGTTAGAACCAGCGGTTTTATTGTTGTCTTAAGCATTACGAATCCTTTTACTTTTAAATTAAGTTTTAGTAAGCGTTTCTATCGCGGAAGATGACTGCAACTGTTAACACAATAATTTTCAGATCCAACCATACCGACCAATTTCGTAAGTAATCCAAATCATACTTAATGCGGTTCTGCATTTTATCTAGGGTGTCTGTCTCTCCCCTAAAGCCATTAACCTGTGCCCAGCCGGTAATACCAGGCTTTACTTTATGGCGAATCATGTAGCCTTTAATCAGTTTTCTATACTGCTCATTATGTGCATTAGCATGCGGGCGCGGGCCAACAATACTCATTTTCCCTTGAAGCACATTAATGAACTGAGGCAGCTCATCTAAGGATGTTTTGCGAAGAAAACTGCCAATCGAAGTTAAGCGCTGATCATTTTTAGTCGCCTGCACTACTTTTTCGCCATCTTCCATTACGGTCATTGAACGGAACTTATACACCAGTACGCTATCGCCATTTTCACCATAACGGCGCTGTTTAAAGAAAACAGGGCCAGCAGAGGTAAACTTCACCGCGAGTGCAATCGCCACCAGAACAGGCCAGATCATTGACAGAATAAGTAATGATAAAGAAATATCACTAATTCTTTTAATGACGCCATTTAGCCCCATAAACGGGCTTTCACAAATAGCAACGATTGGCATGCCCGCCACATTATCAAACCGTGCGTTAATCAAATCAAAAACGAACAAATCTGGAATAAAGTAGATTGATGCGGTGCTGTCTTTTAGCTCATCTATCAGCTCAAGCACCCTAGGCTGCGAGCTCATCGGCAAAGAAATATATATTTTTTTAATTCCGTGCTCTTTTATATATTTTGGCAGCGAATCTAAACTACCTTTTAAATGCTCTGATGCACTTTTTGGTAAGCGGCTAATTGATCTATCATCAAAATACCCCATGAAATCCATTTTTAAAAATGGCTCTTCATGGATATTTTTAACCAGAAGCTGGCTAGGCTGATTAATCCCTACTACCACTACTTTACTGCGCTCTGCATTTTCACCTGAGTCTACGCGTAATACATACACCCTTATTGCCACATGCACTGAAATCAAAACAATAGGGGCGACAATAAACCATGTAATAATAAACGGAGGGTAGTAATAATCTATAAAACCTGAAATACGGCCAATTAACACCAGCGCAATCACAACACCCAGCCACTCAGTAATAAACCGGCCAACCCCTAGCCAAGATCGGGAGTAGCCAGGCATAAATAAAAACATGCCATCAAGTAAAATCGCCGTTAGCAAGAATGCAAGCGTTGCTAATATAAACTCATAACCATCCATCGCAACATGGAACGGAATTGCCAATAAATACAGAGTGACTACCACCAAAATCGGATCAATAAAAAGCTTAAAGAAGCTAATAAATGGCGCAGCATTAGAAAACTCGCGAAATCTATCTGCAAGCAAACTAGGTGTTGCCACAATACTTGTTTCTAAAGAGTTTCTGTCCATATATTGATCGATGTTTTTTGATGAGTCATTCAAAATATTAAGCGCCTTAGGAAATAAAAAGTTTCAATCTTTTATTTCTTTGCAAGATAAAATAATGCATCCACTATTAAATAATTACTTAATAGTCAAATCTTGCATTAAACCCAAACTGATAATCTTTATAGTTACCATTGCGCACATCACTTTTGCGTTGCTCTGCCTGAACATAGCTAGAGATCGTCAATGGCTTAAGTGCTCTGTAGCTCAAAGCCAATCGTAAACTATCAGTGCTTTCATCGTTTTCCGAGCTGCTACCCGCAATTTCAAGGCTTCGATCTCTGCGATTAAAATCAATCGTCCAGTCTGTTCTCTCTGTCATCAGCCATTTAGCATTTAAATTCATACGCTGATCTAAGTTTCGCCCCGCACCACTCGTAAATTCGGCAAAACTCTGGCCATAACTCATTCTAAAAATACTTTTACTTGTTGCACGCCATACAAGAGCTAAATCTCCCTGCGGTGTATTTTGGCTCTGCCCATTCAGTGAGGACTCCCATTGGCTTAAACCTACGGTTGCATTTATATCTATTTTACTGCTAGGCGCATAGCCTATATCAATCGAGCTTGTTTGCTCCTTAAAGCCTGCTCTAAAGGGCAAATCCTGATCATAGGTATATTTTCGCCAACTATGCCTCGCAGCAATAAAATTTCCTTTTTCTGATTGGTATTGCATACCAATACTCGCAACATCGCTTTTTGCGTTAATATATTCTTTTAAATCATGCTTTTCTGTAGTCGTTCCCGCTGAGGCAATAATAGCGATAGAGCTTTTCAATTGCAGTGTCCCTTGCCAATTCAAGCTATTTTGGCGCTGCATATCTAATACACTATTACCATTTCTACTCAAAAAGTCATCTTCGAACGATGACATTCTTGTTGATGTATTGGCTGTTAATTTCCCACTCAGGGTACTGCCAATGAGCCAATTCCATGTCAGCCCTGTGTTCCAATCATTATGATTCAAATCACTAAAATTCTGATAGCTAATCTGGTTAATATCCGCATTAATAGTAAGCAGCTGCCGTGAAATAGTTAAATCTAAACGCCCGCCTAACCGTGCCTCTAACTTTGAATCTGATCTTTTACCCATTTTATTAGTTTGCGTATTATTAATGTTCTCATCTAATTTAAATAAGTTGCTATCGTATTGATACCCCAAGCCAGCGTTCAATTTGAGTATGTCTTCCGGATCATAGGCAGCTTGCGCATAGTCAATAAAACAAACCCCTAACAGGAAAATACGAAACCACATCACTAAAATCCTTACTTATTTAGCTCTTATTAATTTAGGAAGGTACAGGAGAAGTATTTCAAATCGCCTACTGATAGTCGCGTTACATTTTTTCTACATGTCATAGCAAACAGTTTACCTGTATTTTCAGCTTACTGCATATCCAGCTTTACATTGCAAAGTACCAACGATTTTATCGTAAGAATAATAAAAAACCCTAACTAATTTCTTACATAAATCGGTATATCAGTATAATAATTGATTACTTATATATAAATTTCATGCTTACTAAATGCTTTTCTAACTTTAACAAACTATATTACATAAAAAGCTTACAAATACTTACTTCTATTTGGTTATATTACTACGTAACACTCCTTTAGTACATGACGCTTTCCTTTAAAAGTTATATTACCAATCTTAAAAATTCCTTTATAAGGAAGTAATAATATAGAAAACATATAAACTATGGCTGCACTCCAGCTAACAAGCCAATGCAGCCATCAAGATAATTAACCCGACAAATATTTTTTAGAATTACAAGCGAAAAAAAACCCAGCACGTGGCTGGGTATTTTTCTATCGCGATACTGGTGGGCCCGGTCGGACTTGAACCGACGACCAAAGGATTATGAGTCCTCTGCTCTAACCAACTGAGCTACAGGCCCATAAGAGGCGCTATATTAACCTTCGCTGGCCTGACTTTCAACAAAACTTTTCAGTCTTTCTGAACGAGTCGGGTGGCGAAGCTTACGTAAAGCCTTGGCTTCGATCTGACGAATACGCTCACGCGTAACATCAAACTGCTTACCCACTTCTTCCAGCGTGTGATCGGTGTTCATATCGATACCAAAGCGCATACGCAGCACTTTAGCTTCACGTGGAGTCAGAGTATCCAGCACTTCCTTCGTCGCTTCACGCAGGCCTGCGTAGATAGCGGCTTCGGCTGGAGCCAGATTGTTTGAGTCTTCGATAAAATCGCCCAAATGGGAATCGTCGTCGTCACCGATCGGCGTTTCCATCGAGATCGGCTCTTTGGCGATCTTGAGGATTTTGCGGATCTTGTCTTCCGGCATTTCCATTTTTTCAGCAAGCTCGTCAGGAGTCGGCTCAATACCGGTTTCCTGCAAGATTTGCCGCTGAATGCGGTTCATCTTGTTGATTGTTTCGATCATGTGTACCGGAATACGAATAGTACGGGCCTGATCGGCAATCGAACGGGTAATCGCTTGGCGAATCCACCATGTTGCGTAGGTCGAGAACTTGTAACCACGGCGATATTCAAACTTATCTACCGCTTTCATCAGGCCGATATTACCTTCCTGAATCAGGTCGAGGAACTGCAAACCACGGTTGGTGTATTTCTTAGCAATCGAAATAACCAGACGCAAGTTGGCTTCAATCATTTCGCGCTTGGCGCGGCGGGCCTTAGCTTCACCCGTCGACATCTGACGGTTGATTTCCTTAAGGTCCTTAATCTGAATCATTGCGTTAACTTGCAGCTGAGCCAGAGTTTGTTGCTTTTCCATAATGGCGTGCTGATAGCGCGCAAGAATGGCGGAGTATTTGTGACCGTAGTTGATCTCATCCACTACCCATGTCGTATCTGTTTCACGACCCGGGAAGGTTTTGATGAAGTGATCACGCGGCATTTTTACCCGGACAGTACAGATATCCATGATTTCACGCTCGCAGCTGCGGATTTCATCCACCATGCCACGTAGTTGATCGCAAAGCGATTCAACTTGGCGAGCTGAGAAGCGGGTAATCAGGAAAATCCCAGCAATGGCTTGCTGATGCTCCAGATAGTTTTTGCCGTGCGCGCCTTCTTTGGCCAGCGCTTTGATCATTTTGTCAAAGTGCTCACGCACGATGTCGAAATGCTCACGCACCTGAGTTTTTAATAACTCAAGATTGGCCTTAGCTGCTGCGCTACCGTCGTCTTCTTCGCCTTCTTCTTCATCAACCGCATCGTCAGCATCCTCGGCTTCCGCTTCAATCACTTCGATTGGCGGTGGGGTGTTTTCATCTGCGTTAGGGTCGATAAAGCCGTCGATCACATCATCAATGCGAATCTCATCAGCCAAGCCTTTTTCTACCAAGCCTAAAATATAGGCAACAGTAGTTGGGCAGGCAGAGATCGCTTGGATCATGTGCTTAAGGCCGTCCTCAATCCGTTTGGCGATTTCAATTTCGCCTTCACGGGTTAAGAGCTCTACCGTACCCATCTCGCGCATATACATGCGCACCGGGTCAGTAGTGCGACCAAACTCTGCATCGACGGAAGATAAGGCTGCTTCGGCTTCTTCAGCAGCATCTTCATCCGGCACAGACGGCGCAGCATCGGACATAAGCAGATCTTCTGCGTCCGGTGCTTCGTCGTACACCTGGATGCCCATATTGCTGATCATGCTGATGATGCCTTCGATTTGCTCGGCATCCAGCATGTCATCTGGCAGGTGGTCGTTGATCTCGGCGTAGGTTAGATAGCCGCGCTCTTTACCGAGCACGATCAGCGTTTTAAACTTCGCTTTACGTTGTTCGGGATCGGCCTTCTGCTCAGCAGATGGCCGATTGACCTCACGGAAATCAGTCCGCGCTTGGTCTTCGTTGTCGATTTCTTGATCTGCCGCCATGACTCTCGAGTTCAGGTATGTTCGGGAAAACCGTAGATTGTATCACAAATTTGTGACCATTCTTCGGCATAAGTAAATCCACCGCATCGTTCATTAGTCAACAATGCCGATACTGCTGTGACAATAAGCCACCATAGTCCTCGTTTACGCTGTAAACGCAGGCTGTTTTAGACAGCAATCGCTACAATTTGTTGCCAACAATGATTATCGGCGAGATACGAGTGCTGCAAATTCCAGTTTTTCTGCCTCCGTTAGTCCACCATTCGCTTGCTTATAGGTCAGAGCATAAAAGCGCTCTTGCATCATAGGGCGAATCACACTGACTTCCACCGCTTTTAGCGTAGCAGCCAGTTGCTCATCCAGCTCAGCCTCTGAGGCCTTATCAAAATACTCTCCGCCAGAGATAAGCAAACGATGCAATACATCGTAGTCAAACATGCCCTGCCATGATTCAACGATTTGCAAACTAGATAAATCTGAGTGGTTGCAAATCTTTTGAAGCAATTCTTGCGCCAGACCCATTGCATCGGTCTCTGGCCACGATAACCATACTGGTTCACTACGGCGCACCAAACTAGGGTGCGCTAAAACCAGTTGAATCAATTTATGTACTGGCCCAGTTGGGGGTGCCCTAGGCGCTGGCCTTGGCATCATATGAGCGGGAATCCGCTCGTCGCCACGCCCCTTCCATTTACCTTTTGGCTGCCAATTGGGCTTCCACGCTGATCGATTACCTTGCCTAGCATATTGCGTATTTGGCTGACTTTGTTGCCGACCGGGCTGCCCATCATTCGACCACCCCTGCCCATCTTGCCAAGGCTCTGGGGCAGATTCCCCCTGATCCCTTTCACTTGGCACATATTCGGGCACAGATCTTACAGGGCTACCATCCAAAACGGTGCTTAATTCGCTCATTTCTAAGCGAGACAGCTCTGCTAAGCGCTTTCTGATCATCATGCCAAAGGCTGGAGCCTTGACCAAGCTCAGCATTGGGGCCGCTAAAGAAATCAATTTAGCCCTGCCCTCTTCACTCTCTAACTCAACTTGCCCAGATAATTCTTTCAATAAAAACTGTGCCAACGGCACAGAATCTTGCAACAAAGCATTTTCAAAGCGAACTTGACCAAATTCTTGTACGTAAGAATCTGGGTCATGCTCAGCAGGCAAAAACAAGAATGCGAGTTTCTTGCCATCAACCAGCTGCTCTAAACTGTTTTCTAACGCTCGCCACGCGGCTTTTTTACCGGCTTTATCACCATCAAAGCAAAAATAAACTTCGTCAGCTAGCTTTAGTAATTTACGGATGTGCTCAGGCGTGCAAGCTGTACCCAAGGAGGCGACGGCGTATTCCACACCATGCTGATTCAGCATCACCACATCCATATAGCCCTCTACCACCAGCACACGGCCACGATCACGAATCGCGGCTCTGGCTTGTGGCAGGCCATATAGCTCTTTACCCTTCTCAAATACGGGCGTTTCTGGTGAATTCAAGTACTTGGGCGCACCATTGCCCATAATCCGGCCACCAAAACCAATCACCTGGCTGCGCTGATTTAAAATAGGGAACAACACCCGTGAGCGAAAACGATCGTAGCGCCGCAAGGTATTTTCTTCTTCGGCCACCAGCCCAGCATCTTTAATCACGGGGTTTTTATCGTAATCCGCAAACACGGCTTTGAGCGATTGCCCTGCGCTGGGTGCAAAGCCCAAGCCAAAGCGTGCTGCCGTTTTGCCCTCTACGCCTCGGCTCTTTAAGTATTCAATCGCCGCCGGTGCTGTTTTAAGTTGGGCACGGTAATAATTCATGGCGGTTTTTAATACGTCATAAATACCCGGTGCAGCCTTGGCTTTTTCGCTTATTGGCGCATCACTTACCGGCACCTGCATACCCACCGATTCGGCCAGCATCCGTACCGCATCAGGAAAACTCATCCCCTGATGCTCCATCACAAAGCCCACCGCCGAACCATGCGCGCCGCAGCCAAAGCAATGATAAAACTGCTTAGTCTGGCTCACTGTAAACGAGGGAGATTTTTCTTTATGAAACGGGCAGCAGGCGCTGTAATTCTGACCCGCTTTTTTAAGCGGCAGATAGCGCTCAACGACGTCAACAATATCGACGCGGTTAAGGAGATCTTGAATAAAATCGTCAGGTATTTTTGCCATCTTGTGCTGTTTTCCGCCTTAAAAGATGGACTCGACTTCAATGCGGCGGAATTACCCGCCCTTACACAACTTAAGCAGCCATCCCAGCTTTAACCAGCTTAGAAACTTCGCTCATATCGGCACGACCAGACAAAGCAGCTTTCAGCTCGGCCATGATTTTACCCATTGCGGCAGGTGTTTTACCGTGGCTAGTAATTGCAGCAGTAACCGCAGCAGCCACTTCTTCTGGGGAGCATTGTTGCGGCATATAAGCCACCAATACCGCCACCTCTAGCTTTTCTTTATCTGCCAAATCTTGGCGATTAGCCGCTTCAAACTGTTGAATACTGTCTTTACGCTGCTTCAACATTTTTTCAATTACAGCAGTAATTGCCACATCATCAAGCTCAATGCGCTCATCCACTTCACGCTGCTTAACCGCCGACCACAAAAGCCGAATCGTACCCAAGCGGTCCGCTTCTTTCGCTTTCATTGCAGCTTTCATATCGTTCTGGATTTGCAGTCTGAGAGTCATGATCGTTTCCTGTGATTGGATTAAATCGCCACATTAGCTACGCCCACCGTCGGCTTATCGCCTTTGAGCCTTCGCATTTGCAACAATCTAATTAAGTAGAAATGCTAAAAGGCCGCTCTAGGCGACCTTCCGGCATGCGCTGCTACAAAAACTCTTAGTAGAGTTTTGGTGGCAGTGTTTGGCTACGCAGACGCTTGTGCTGACGCTTTACAGCAGCAGCTTGTTTGCGTTTACGTTCAGCCGTTGGCTTTTCGTAGAATTCGCGTGAGCGAAGGTCTGTTAGCAGGCCAGTTTTTTCAACAGCACGCTTGAAGCGACGCATCGCAACTTCAAACGGTTCATTTTCTTTTACGCGTACGTTAGGCATCGAGCAATCCTGTTTTACGATGATCTGAAAGACCGAATCGTTTACATCAATCAAGGCGTAGCATTATCCATAAACTATTGCTACCTGTCAAAGGACAATCGAGCATCAGTGCTTTATAGATCTGCAACAGCCCGCTAATATAGCGCATTACCTTCCTTTTTTATAGAGTATTGGCATGCTGGTATTAGGCATTGAATCTTCTTGTGACGAAACCGGTATTGCGTTATACGACACCGAAGCGGGCTTGCTTGCGCATCAAATCCACTCGCAAATCGCCATGCACACTGAATACGGCGGCGTAGTGCCTGAGTTGGCTTCGCGTGATCACATCCGCCGGGCACTGCCGCTCACTTCGGCCTGTTTGGTAGAATCAGGCAAAACACTGGCCGATATTGATGCCATTGCGTACACCGCAGGCCCTGGCCTTGCCGGTGCGCTACTGGTGGGCGCCTCTGTTGCCAATGCCCTCGCTTTTTCCCTGGGCAAGCCTGTGATCGCTGTGCACCACCTAGAAGGGCACTTACTTTCTCCGCTCTTAGCCGACCCAGCCCCCCAATTCCCCTTTATTGCCTTGCTCGTTTCTGGTGGCCACACTCAGTTGATGGCCGTGCGCGGCATTGGTCAATACGAAATTTTGGGCGAGACAGTCGATGATGCTGCGGGTGAAGCATTTGATAAATCAGCCAAATTATTAGGATTAGGCTATCCCGGTGGCCCAGCGCTGTCTAAATTAGCTGAGCTTGGCGATGCCAAACGCTTTAGCTTGCCTCGCCCGATGTTGCATTCTGGCAACTTGGACTTTAGTTTTAGCGGACTAAAAACGGCCGTACTCACTTTAGTAAGCAAGCAAGAAGAGCTGGATCAGCAAACACAAGCTGATATTTGCGCTGCATTTCAAGAGGCGGTTGTGGAAGTGCTCAGCAAAAAGTGCTTGGCAGCACTGAAACAAACAGGGATGAATCGCTTGGTGATTGCTGGTGGCGTAGGTGCCAATAAGCAGCTACGGGCAGGCCTTGATGCGGCAGCTAAAAAACGCCGCTTTGAAGTATTTTACCCGCCGCTCGAATTATGTACCGACAATGGCGCGATGATTGCCTTTGCGGGCGCACAACGTTTGAAGTTTGCAACGCCAGCAGGCAGCTATGCGGTGCAACCTCGCTGGGATTTATCTAGCTTACCTGCGGTTTGAATCACAAATTTTAATCGCTACTCAAGCCAAGAAAAAACAAAATACTGAACCACGAGGAGCACGGAAATAACCAAGCCCTTCTCCTTAAGGTTTTCTTCCGAGAAACGCGGAGACCTCCGTGGTTCAGTTTCCTACCGTGCCTCTACACAAGCCATCAAGCCACTACAAACGTTTCATTAATCAGATCCCCTAGCATCAGTTTTAGCTGATCACCAGAATGAATTGCACCAACACCTTCAGGCGTACCCGTATAAATTAAATCTCCTACTTGTAACGTAAAGCGGCTGGAAATCCACGCGATCAGTGTGGCTACATCAAAAACCATCAATCGAGTATCGGCATGCTGCTTACTTGTGCCGTTAATTTCTAAAATGAACTCAAGTTCAGGCGGATTGCTAATCGCACGAGCAGGCACAAAATGTGTGAGCACGGCAGCCCCATCAAAGCCCTTAGCCAAAGTCCACGGCATACCTGTTCGCTTAGCTTCTGTTTGCACATCGCGGGCCGTTAAATCGAGCCCCAGCGCGTAGCCAGCCACATGCCCTAGCGCGTTTTCCTTGCTGATATTCTTACCGTCACGGCCAATCGCTACCACAAGCTCGGCTTCGTGATGCACATCCTTAGACCATGCAGGTAATTGCAAAGCCTGGCCAGACTGCAAAATAGCGGAATTCGGCTTAATAAATATCACCGGCTCGCTACCGATGCTGGAGCCCATTTCGGCAGCATGGGCCACGTAATTTCGGGCTACACAAAAAATATTATTAACGCTAATGTCTGTTTGATCGATTCGGATACTGGGCACGGGCAGATTCCTCAGATAAAAAAAAGCGGACGAATGCCCGCTTTTAAATCAGCTTGATGTAAAAATCAAGAAAAATAACTAAACATGCCCCAGCCACGAGCCAAGGCTAAACAGTAATACCAGTGCAATCCACAAAATAGCCGTGCGCCAGATCAGGCCCACTGCGCTCGCCAGATAATCTGGTGTAGCCGCCTCACCCACACCCAGCTCAGGGCGAAACTTTACCGTGTGATCTTGATGCAGGGTATCGCCCAAACGTACGCCAATCGCACCCGCACCACTCGATAATAGAATGCCATCAATATAATCTGACCAGCTTTGAGCTTGCGTGCGCCAGCAGTAAACAGCGTCTTCAAAATTGCCCATAATTGCAAAACTGGCGGCAGTAAGGCGCACCGGCAGATAATCGAGCACTTCCAGCGCCAATAACGAGAAGCGGCCAAACGCGCCCGAGCTACGGCCCCATTTTTGCGCCAGCAAGCTTGCCGAACGGTAAAGCAACGCGCCCGCAGGGCCAGCAAACCACGCCAGCACCACAAACCAGAATAAAGTACCAAATACATAGCGATAAGAATCTGCCAGACCTTGCTCGATAGCCATTCTGGAGACTTCATCAGCGCTCATTTCAGAAGTGTGCTGACCATTCCAATCGGCAAGCAAAGCACGCGCCGTATCCAGATCATCCGCTTGTAATGCTTTAGAAATCCCTGAAAACGCGTGGCTAAACTGGCGAAAGCCCATCGTCAGATACAAAATTGCCACATCCCAAAGCAGGGCAAAGCCCACATTTACGCGACACAGCAGCATATAAATCACAAACGACACAATCAATAATGGCAATACCAGTATCAGCCAAGCGCCCATACCATTTCGATACTCGCCTGCATTCAAGCCACGCTCTAATTGATTGGCAAGCCGCACAAAGGCCAGCGTAAACAGATTGCGATTTGATAAGGGCCGGAACTGCTCCAGCGCCAGTGCAATAATAAGAGCAAGAATAGTCATTTTTAAATTCCCGAAGCCGGTGTGACCGACAACTTTTGCAGACGGCGAAAGATACCACAGGCAAGCACTAGCCCCAAAACCCAGTATTGCTAACTATACGGTACACGATGCACGGTTATTGCAAACTTATCGTAAGCATAAATGGCTTAGCAATCATTTGGCACAAATTAACGACTTAATTTGCCAGAAAACTGGCAAAATACCGGTACTCACTCCGCCCAACGCTTGAAATAAGACCGCTTAGTCCCCATGTTTATTCAAGCTATTTCGCGCCCAAAAATATACCCGATCGGAGATCACGATGGAACACAAGCTACCTGAATTGCCTTACGCACAAGACGCACTTGCGCCATTTATGTCAGCAGAAACGTTGTCGTATCACTACGGCAAGCATCATCAAACTTACATTACCAACTTAAACAATTTAATCAAGGGCACAGACAACGAGTCTTTGTCACTTGAAGAAATCGTTAAAAAAGCACCGGCTGGCGGCCTGTTTAATAATGCAGCACAAGTTTGGAACCACACTTTCTTCTGGCTAGGCTTTAAGCCAAATAGCGACGCTGCTGATCGTGCACCTGCTGGCGCACTGGCTGCTGCCATTGACGCTAAGTGGGGCTCGTTTGCTAAGTTTCAGGAAGCTTTCAATGCTTCTGCTGCTGGCAACTTTGGCTCTGGCTGGACTTGGTTAGTTAAGAAAGCAGATGGCTCGCTCGATATCGTAAACACTTCTGCTGCAGCAACACCGCTCACTACCGCTGACACTGCGCTGTTGACCTGTGATGTGTGGGAGCATGCCTACTACATCGACTACCGTAATAGCCGCCCTAACTATCTGACAGGTTTCTGGAAGCTGGTTGACTGGGATGTAGTTGCTGCACGCTTAGCGGCTTAATTGCCACAACCCAAATACAAGTTGCAGTAGCTTGCGCTTAACTACGTTATCAGCCGGTTTATGGCGGGCAACATAGCGTAAGCCAACATGCTGATACTTAAAAACGTCTGGCGCTTACATACAACAGTATGTGAGCTCAGGCGTTTTTTTATGTCTGCCCGCATTGCGATCAGCTTATGCTTACACACTCAAGATAAGCCCCCCCCAAAAAACCGGAAAAAATCGAATGATATTAAAAGCGGCCTGCCTCTGCCTTAGTCTAATTTTTAGCGCCTCAAGCCTTGCCGCCAGTGTGGAAGAAAAACGATTAGATGCAGCCAAAGCCGCCATGCCGCATTTACTTGCCCCTTTTGAAACGCAAATCAGTAAGCTGGGCATCAGCTTAGCCACGGCAAAAAATAGTGGGGAAGTCGATGCCTTATTGATCAGTGCCGGAAAAACGCTATGGAACGATGCTCGCCAACAAGCGCAGCAAACCACGGATGACAGGCCCCTTTACTGGGCTCGCCTCGCCATGACTCAGCTCATCCGTGATGGCAAGATTGGTTTTGAAGCCGATGCAGCCCAACGTAATAGCTGGCTGGCACTCTTTGAGCAAAGCAGCCGTGGCATTCAAGATATTCGCTACACCCAAGGGGTACGGCGCATCTTGCTCACGGGTTTTGATCCTTTTCTACTGGATAGAAACATCAATCAAAGCAATCCATCAGGTCTGGCAGCACTGCTACTGGATGGCAAGTTTATTGAAGTAAATGGCCATCGGGCGCAAATCGAAACAGCGATTGCACCAGTGCGCTTTGCCGATTTTGATGCGGGCTTTGTGGAAGACCTGCTCACGCCCTACCTAAAAAATCCTGTCGATTTAATCGTGACCGTCAGCATGGGGCGTAAAGATTTCGATTTAGAGCGCTATCCAGGCAAGCGCCGCTCGGCTGATTTTCCGGATAATTTGAATGTTAAAACTGGCGGCACACTAGCAAAACCCGTACTGCCACAACTCAAGGGCAGTACCTTAGCTGGGGCAGAATTTGTAGAGTTCAGCCTACCAGTCAAAAATATGCTCACCGTACAAACGCCATTTATCGTGCATGATAACTGCACCATCAGCAGCCTGCGGCAAAAAGAGTTTTGCCCGAAGGATCTGGCTGCATTGGTGAATGAAGTATCGGTTGAAGGCTCTGGAGGCGGCTATTTATCCAACGAAATCTCCTACCGCAGCCTGCGCCTGCGCGATCAGCTTGGGGTAAAAATCCCTGTCGGTCACATCCATACGCCAGCAATTAAGCAATACGATGCGGATAAAGAAGCAGCGATTGTTCAGCAGATTGAAGAGATGCTGAAAGCGGCGTTGGCAAAATAGACGCATAAATCGTAGGGTGTGAAACGACGAAGTCGTTACGCACCTCGGCAAGACGGTGCGCAGCTTTTGCACACCCTACGAAACTCTTTAAGCCACGACCGTCCTGCTCTTACGCCCTGTACGACTAAAGCTGGCGGCTTTTACCGTTTCCTCGGCGACAAACGGCTCGGTATAAAGTGCCGATTCAGCCGTTGGCTCACTGCCATCCAAGGTATAACGCAAAGCCAAGCCCGGCGCGGATACATTGAGCGCAACCTTGCCGCCCTCTCGCTGCACACCCGGCAGTGGAATACGGTAGCCGTAGCCTCCTAAGAAACCATCCAAACGCGGCATATCGCGCTGGCCAAGGCGGTTAGCAAATTGATTCCAATCTGTATCCATTTTTGCAGCCCGCGCCGCTATATCGCTGATCTTGGTCCAGCCCGGATCAGCCGCCCAAGCACGCTCTGCCAAGGCAATCACCCGTGGCATCGCCAGATATTCAACCCGCTCTTGGCTGCGTGTATTTTCGCCCCAAAGCTGACCCTGCATCCCCAAGATATTTTTAGTGCCCTCAAGAGTTAGGCGCTGCATTTTGGCAAGACTATCTGCATTAAGCGGATTGCCAAACAGATCAACCGTGGCGGTAGTGTAAATATCCAGCGGGCAGAATTCATAAGCGCCGCGCGTTTCAATAAAGCCGCCCCAGTAATAACCTGGCTCTTGCGGATCTTTGGCGTAGGACAAATCGAAATACAGATTGGTGACATTCGACAGCACCACTTGATAGCCTGCATTGGCTAACTGATAAGCAAAATCTTCCTGCCCCCAGCCCCAGACATTATTCCAAACATAGGGCTGGAATTTGGCATCGACAAATTCCGGATTAGGGCCATGCTTGCCGTCTTGTTTAGATAAAGCAATCTCTTCCCAACCACCAAATACCAGATTGTGCTTTTGCAGCAGCGTGCGATAGCGGGCCAAAAAGTAATTTTGCAGCGCTTGAATAGAAGCCATGCCCTGCGCTTGCATAAATGCCTGGCAAACTGGCGAGCCTTCCCAGGCACCATGCGGCACTTCATCGCCACCGGTATGCATGGTAGTGAGCGGTGCGCCTGCCTCGGCAAACATCGCTTTCATATCCACCAGCACCGTTTCAATAAATCGGTAGCAAGATTCCTGACCGATGCACATTACATTGTCGTGCCACAACTGCACCGATTCATATTTGGATTGATCGTTGAAATCGCTAAGCAGATATTCTTCTGCCCCCGCCAAATCGCCAGCCGCTTTTAAGCGCTCATAGCGCAATTCCATTGCCTTGATTGCGGCGCGGGCATGGCCTGGCACGTCGATTTCTGGGATCACTTCGATATGGCGGGCGGTAGCAAATTGCAGGATTTCAATAAAATCGGCACGGCTATAAAAGCCAGTCCCCGCCGAGCCTTGCACCACA
The DNA here is from genome assembly GCF_042664895.1 of Iodobacter arcticus. Taxonomy (NCBI): domain Bacteria; kingdom Pseudomonadati; phylum Pseudomonadota; class Betaproteobacteria; order Neisseriales; family Chitinibacteraceae; genus Iodobacter; species Iodobacter arcticus. The sequence continues at coordinate 185,878 of NZ_JBHTBQ010000014.1, read as the reverse complement.
GCCCCCGAGCCAAAACTTGGTAGCAGGCTACTTTCTTCATTAGGACTAAAGCCACGCAAGGAGCCGATTTCGGTTAGCTCGGGCAAAGATGGAATCTCTAAGCGCCAGCCTTCATCGTCGGTTAAATGAAAGTGAAATTTATTAAGCTTATATAAAGCCATGCAGTCTAAAAGACGCAGCACGGTTTGCTTGCTAGAGAAATTACGCCCCACATCCAGCTGCATGCCGCGATAAGCAAAGCGGGGTACATCGATCACATAACCGCAAGGCACAGCCAAGCTAGCCTGCGGATTAAGATAGCTATCTACTGGTAAAAGCTGACGCAGTGATTGAATCCCATTCATCACGCCTGCCGCACTTGCGCCGGTAATCACAATTCCTGCCGCACTAATTTCTAAGCTGTAAGCCTCTAGCGGCGCGCCACTCTGGGGTACATCCACCTTAGCCACTTGCAAAGTAATCCCAGCACCACGGCTGGCTCTTTGTAATTCCACACCCGATACATCGCGCAAAGTAGCACGCAAGAAAGCTGCTTCTTTAGCAAGCGCCTCGCCATACACAATCAAAGTTGCTGCCGTAATCAGGTACTGACCTGCATCCCAACGCGCCTCGAGCGGTGTTGGCGTAATCTTGCCAACGGTATCGCTAGGCAATAGCGTGAGTGCCTGGTTCTCTGCAAAACGTAATGCAGTTGTCATCAAAGGCACGGCATCTACTAAATTACGATTACATTGCTCCGGGCGGCTAAAAGGCACGATCTGTGGATCGCCAATCGCATCAGCCACCGCATTGCCGTAAACAATATAAAAGCCCAGTGGCGCGTCAGTTTCGTTAATCACCCAGAGGATCCCCTGATAGCGAACCACCATCGAAGCACCCGCAGGCAAGCCCGCAAAATCTGCGGCGGGAATAAAGCGTGAAACGTCGCCGTTTACATGCTCCATCACCACGCCGCCTTGCACCGTCTCTGACTTAATTTTGCGGCAGGTATTGAAGTAAATCGCCCAATCTTGCCCGCTTAAAGCCACATCAGACAGATTAGTAATCGTCAGCTCGGCTAAAAAGTGATCGCCCTCGTAATGATTAGTCAGGCATTCCCACTTCAACTGTAATTGTGCACCAGCTGGCTGCGTCATCTTGTCTCCCTGTCTCGTTTTTATGTGAAAACACCACGCTCAAAAGCGCAGCTCGAGTGTAGGAGCAATCAATCAATGAAACTAGCCAAAGGCTTTGCTTGTATTGCGGAGTTTAAGAACGGCCAATCGCTTCAGCCCCTCACAAATGCAAAAGCGGATGCAACTTCAGCCCCAAGTGAAAGGTACTTCATTGCCGCATCTGTCATAAACGCGCAACAAATAATATGACTTACTATTTTAAACGGGAATATTTACAAGGTAATTGTTACGATCAGACTACACGCTTGCTTACAGCGGCACTTATCTAATAAAACAAGCCAGATCCAAGGAAGCCGAGAGATGAAATTCCCAGTCAAAGCCTTAGCATTAGCTATCGCCAGTATCAGCTGTGTTTCTACAGCTTTTGCTGAAGATGCCCCAACACCTAATAAAGTTCAACGCGTTGAAGTAACGGGCTCAAGCATTAAACGTGTTCAGAAAGAAGGTGCCGCTTTAGTAGAGACAGTAAACCGTAAAGCACTGGAGAAAATAGCGGCGACCACGGTACAGGAAGTTGTTAAAAACGTGGCCAGCCTCGATTTTGATGACTCTTATGAGCAAAAATCGAACTATCCATCTGTTTCAGGTAGTGCATTCATCAGCATGCGTGGCTTGAGTAGTGGCGATACCTTGATCCTGCTGGACGGCCGTCGTTTGCCTAAACACGCGATGGGTGGTGGTGAGTCTTTCGATATCAACGCCCTGCCTATGTCAGGGATTGAGCGTGTGGACATACTCAAGGATGGGGGTTCTGCCATTTATGGTGCCGATGCAGTTGCTGGCGTAGTAAACTTTATTACCAAGAAAAATTATCAGGGCGGCGAGATTCGCAGCTCATTTGGCCAATCCAGCCGTGGCGATGGCACCGAAAAAACAGCAGGTGTAACGGGCGGTTATGGTGACCTTGATGAGCAAGGCTTTAATGTATTTGGATCATTTGATGTTTTAAAACGCGATCCGATTTATACCAAAGACAGAGAAATTTCAAACACAGCAGACTTTAGCCGTTTTGGCGGCACTGATTCGCGCAGCAGCTATTCTCCCTATGGCAACGTTCGAATTAAAGGCAAATGGCAACAAGTTGCGCCTGGCTGCCCAACTGATTTAATCAGAAGCAATGGTCAGTGTGCTTATGACCCTTACCAAGATGTATTGTCACTGAGTACGGGTGCTGACCGTAAAAATCTAATGTTACTAGGCCGCGTAAAACTCAACGAAACAACCCAAGCTTATGCACAATACCTATACACAGAGAGCAAAGATCGTTTTGAAGCACACCCTGCACCAGGGGGCATGCCGTATTACAAAAACGGCCAGATGATCGATAAGAATGGCGCTGTGACGACAGACAAAGCGCAGCAAGTTTTCTTTAACGGTCGCTTTATGCAGCCGGGGCGGCGTGTTTCAGAAAAAGAAAACACACTCAGCAATGTAGTACTCGGGGTTGATGGCCAAATTATTGATTTTGACTGGAGCATAGCAGGTGGTTACGGGGTAAGCCGTAACAACAACAGTGATAGCGGCGTGCATAAGGGTAAATTCTTTGACGCACTGGCTAAGCAGCAAATTGATCCAACTTCAATGAACAATAATCAAGCGATAGTTGATAGCCTGAAGATCCAGTCTCAACGCGAGGCTAAGCTGGAACAAGCGTATTTTGATGCCAAAATTAGCGGTGAAACGGGGCTAAAACTGGCCGGAGGGGCCGTGGTATTTGCGGTCGGCACCAGTTTCACGCACGAGAAACTGTCTGATATTCCTGATCAATTACAGCAAAACGACCAAGTTTATGGCTCGATCAAACAGGTTGTTACCGAAGGCTCACGCAGTGGTAAAGCCCTGTTCGGGGAAGTCATTGCCCCTGTTCTCAAATCACTTGAGCTACAAGCGGCGTTACGTTACGACAGCTACCAAGGGGGTAATGCCAAATTTTCACCACGTTTGGCTGCACGTTTCCAGCCTATTTCAAATCTGATGGTTCGTGCTTCGTACTCAGAAAGTTTCCGCATGCCAACTCTGCAGGATTTGTATCAAGGCCCATCACAAGGCGCGCATACTTTTGCTGATACGGAGTGCGATTACATTCCAAATCTGAACGCTGCAGATTTGGCCGATTGCAAGAAAAACGGCATTAATGGTCAGCGTACTACAAGTAGTAATCCTGAGTTGAAGCCCGAGAAAGGTCAGTCGCTCAACCTAGGTGTTGTGGGTGAGGTGGGCCCATTTAGCGGCTCGCTAGACTGGTGGATGATCAAGAAAGATGATGTTATTTCTGATCAAACTTACCTGGAAGCACTGCAAGCGGGTCAAATTGCCCCCAGCGCCGAGTATGGCTGGATGATGACGCAGAAGAAGAAAAACCGTAACAAACAAGAGAATGCCGGTATTGATACCGATATGAAGCTGCGTTTTCCTACTTCACTCGCCACATTCACCTTTAGTAATAACAACACCTATTACCTGCAGTTGAAAAAATCAAACGATACGGGTTCAATGGAAGAATGGGTCGATACCTATGGCTCGCCACAATGGCGCAACACCTTCCGCTTCGATGTAGAGCAAGGTGGTTGGACTGGAGGAGTAGGTGTGCGTACTACGGCCAGCTTCCAAGATGTGAATGCCAGCCCAGACGATAAGGATAACTACAATCCAGAAGCTCGCCGTGTTGCTAGTCATTCCGAGGTTGATCTGACACTGGCTTACACCGGCATAAAAAACCTGAGAATTGATGCTGCAGTAAAAAACGTATTTGATCGTATGCCTGAGTTCTCGGGCGTGGCCGCTGGAACGTATTCTGCTCCAGGCTTTGCTCCGTTGTATACGGCACGTGGTAGCTTCTACCAACTCGGAGTCAAATACTCGTTCTAAAAACAAAGCATCCTTCAGGGCCGGTCTGGCCCTGTAGAGGGGCTTATTGCTTAGCTTTATTAAAACAAAAAGTTAATCACGCATTAATTGATTACTTGGGGCTGGTGAAGCGAATTAATCAGTACCTAAGTTTCAAAGACAAAAAGGGCAAAGCCTGAATGACTTTGCTCTTTTTGCAATTTTATATTACTTAACGGTACAAATTCAGACAAGTACCTTCACCAGTACAATTGATACTAGCGATCCACAAGTCTTAGCAGCTGGTGCAGCTGGTATGCCAAACATACCTTCATACAGTTTGGTGAATTTATCCATCTGCTACCAACGAAATAAAAACGGCGCAATCAATGTGGCAATCAATAATATATTTAACCAAGAAACGCCATTTTCTCCATCACAGAATGTATTTATTGTTCAAACCCCATGCCGCTTTGCCTATGTAAGTTTTAAATTTAAGTTTAAGTTTAACTAAACAAAAATAACGCCCAGATTTTTTCAAAGTGCTTTTATAACTATTTAAAATAAATCCCAGAAAATGTAATAAATATCTCTTCTACATACCACTCAAAATCTTATCAATAAGTTCAGCATATTAAAATATTCCACAAAACTAACAGTAAGCAAAATCAAGAAAATACCTTTCACAAGTCAGTATGCCCTGCTAAACATTCTTTATAAGTTCGCAAACTTTGCCGATATTCAAGGCGAAATGAGTCGTTTTTGGGTATCATTGCGACTTCCCGAGGCTTTCCTATCAAAGATCAAAGACATGGCTGACGTTCTCCAATTGCGCGGCGGTACCGCGCTTTCATCTTTCCGGGTCGAAAAACTGACCGCCGCTCTGGCTGCGAAAAGCATTTCTGCGCAGATTTATGCTGAGTATTGGCACTTCGCCGAAGTGAGCGCCGAGCTGACGCAGGGCGAAAACACCATCCTCAGCAAGATTCTGCACTATGGCGAACCGGCTCAGCCTGACTTAGCCGTCGGTAGCCTGATTATGGTCTTGCCGCGCTTAGGGACGATTTCTCCTTGGTCGTCGAAAGCCACCGATATTGCCCAGCATTGTGGCTTAGGCAAGATTGCCCGTATCGAGCGCGGCATCGTGATTTACGCCAGCAAGGAAGGCGGCAGCCCTTTGTCAGCAGCAGAACAAAGCATTCTGTTGCCTTTACTCCACGACAGAATGACTGAAGAAGTATTTAGCAGCCTGGAAGCCGGTCGTGAATTATTCCGCCACTTCGAGCCTAAGCCTTTTCTGACGGTTGATATCCTTGGTGGTGGTAAAACCGCGCTAGTCAAAGCCAATAGCGAATTTGGCCTGGCCCTCAGCGATGATGAAATTGATTACTTGGTAGAAAACTTCAACAAGCTAGGCCGTAACCCAAGCGATGTTGAGCTGACCATGTTTGCGCAGGCCAATTCTGAGCACTGCCGCCACAAGATTTTTAACGCCGATTTTATTATTGATGGCGAGAAACAAGATTACAGCCTGTTTGGCATGATCCGCGAAACGCATAAAGCGGCACCAGCGGGCACGGTCGTAGCTTATTCGGATAACTCCTCAGTGATTGAAGGCGCAGAAATCGGCCGCTTTTATCCGCAAGCAGGTAGCGCCGAATACGCATTCAGCACCGAACAAACACATATTTTGATGAAGGTGGAAACGCATAACCACCCCACCGCTATTTCCCCATTTGCCGGTGCGGCAACCGGCTCGGGTGGTGAGATTCGCGACGAAGGCGCAACTGGCCGTGGCTCTAAGCCTAAGGCTGGCTTGGCTGGCTTTACCGTATCGAACTTAAATATTCCGGGTGCCGAGCAGCCTTGGGAAGCTCAGCCTTACGGCAAGCCAGATCGCATTGCCAGCGCGCTAGATATCATGATCGAAGGCCCGATTGGCGCAGCTGCGTTTAATAATGAATTTGGCCGCCCGAATATCTGTGGTTACTTCCGTACATTCGAAGAAGACCTAAACGGCGAGCGTCGTGGCTACCATAAGCCAATTATGATTGCCGGTGGTTTGGGCAATATCAGCGCGCTACACGTTAAGAAAAACGGCTTGCCAGATGGCTCGCTGCTCATCCAGATCGGCGGCCCCGGCATGTTGATTGGTATGGGTGGCAGCGCGGCCAGCTCAATGGCAACTGGCGACAATGCAGCCAATCTGGATTTCGATTCAGTACAGCGCGGCAACCCGGAAATCCAGCGCCGTGCGCAAGAAGTGATCGATCGCTGCTGGCAGCTGGGTGCAAATAATCCAGTGTTGTCGATTCACGATGTAGGCGCGGGCGGTATTTCCAATGCCTTCCCTGAGCTGGTGAACGATGCAGGCCAAGGCGCGGTGTTTAATCTGCGCAAAGTAAATATCGAAGAAAAAGGCATGGCGCCTAAGGAAATCTGGTCGAACGAAAGCCAAGAGCGTTATGTATTGGCGATCGATCCTAAAGATTTGCTCGCGTTTGAAGCGATTTGCGAACGCGAGCGTTGCCCGTTTGCCGTGGTTGGCCGTGTCACTGATGAAAAACATCTGGTCTTGGCTGATGATCATTTCGAAAACAAGCCTGTCGATATGCCAATGAATGTCTTACTCGGCAAGCCACCCAAAATGACACGCGACGTGAGCCGTATTACGCCTGAGCTGGCTGTTTTTGACGCTTCTGATTTGGAGCTGAAAGAAGCCGCTTACCGCGTATTGCGTTTACCTTCCGTTGCTGACAAATCGTTCCTGATTAATATTGGCGATCGCACCGTGGGCGGCTTTACCGCTCGCGACCAGATGGTTGGCCCTTGGCAAGTTCCGGTGGCCGATGTGGCCGTTACTGCTATGGCTTACGATAGCTATCTAGGCGAAGCCATGGCGATGGGCGAGCGCACGCCGCTGGCGCTGATTTCTGGCCCGGCTTCTGGCCGTATGGCCGTGGGTGAAGCGCTAACCAATATTGCAGCTGCGCCGATTCGTCAGCTATCTGATGTAAAACTGTCTGCAAACTGGATGGCCCCAGCTGGCCACGCAGGTGAAGACGCTAATCTGTATGACACCGTGCAAGCCGTCGGTTTAGAGCTTTGCCGCGAGCTGGGTGTATCGATTCCGGTCGGTAAAGATTCGCTTTCAATGAAAACCGTTTGGGATGAGGCTGGCGAGGCGAAGCAAGTGGTTGCGCCATTGTCCTTAGTGATTTCTGCCTTTGCACCGGTCACCGATGTACGCAAAACACTGACGCCTGAGCTGCAAACCAATGTTGATTCTGATCTGATTCTGATCGATCTGGGTGATGGCAAATGCCGCCTAGGCGGCTCTGCACTGGCGCAGGTTTATAAGCAGATTGGTAATACCGCGCCAGACATTGTGAATGTGCCGCACCTGAAATCATTTTTTAGTACCGTGCAGCAACTCAATGCAGAAGGCAAATTACTTGCCTATCACGACCGCTCCGATGGCGGCCTGTTTGCCACGATTGCTGAAATGATGTTTGCCAGCCATGTTGGCGTAACCTTGGAAGTAGACGAGCTGTGTATCGAGCGTCGCCGCCGTCAGCGCCAGCAAAATGAATTCACCGCCGAAGATGTTGTTCGTGAAGCCAATGCCCGCGTGATGGGCGTGCTGTTTAACGAAGAGCTGGGCGCAGTCTTGCAAGTGAAGCGCACCGATACTGCCGCCGTGATTGCCGCCTTTGCTAACGTAGATATCCGCTCCGAGCTGCATGTGATTGGTAGCACCAACCACGACGACAAACTCAAGATCAAGGCGCGTAATCGCTTGGTCTTAGAAGAATCGCGCATTGATTTACATAAAGCATGGTCAGAAACCAGCTGGCGCATTCAGCGTCTACGCGACAATCCTGCCGGTGCTGATGCCGAATATGCACGCCTTAGCGACAAGCACGAAAAAGGCTTATTCGCCAAGCTAAGCTTTGATCAGAATATCGACATCGCAGCGCCGTATATCGCAACCGGCATTCGCCCTAAGATCGCCGTACTGCGTGAGCAAGGCGTGAATGGCCATGTAGAAATGGCTGCCGCGTTTACCCGTGCAGGCTTTACCGCCGTTGACGTACACATGAGCGATGTGATTTCTGGCCGTGTACAACTGGCCGCTTTCCAAGGCTTGGCCGCTTGCGGTGGCTTTAGCTACGGCGATGTACTGGGTGCGGGTGAAGGTTGGGCGAAATCGATTCTCTTTAATGCTGCAGCCCGTGCGCAATTTGAAGCCTTTTTTGGCCGCACAGATACCTTTGGTTTAGGTGTGTGTAACGGTTGCCAGATGATGGCGAACCTTTCCGGCATTATCCCTGGAGCCGCTCACTGGCCTAAATTCACCCGTAATCAAAGCGAGCAGTTTGAAGCGCGCTTGGTGATGGCTGAGCTGACAAAATCCCCATCGCTATTCTTCAGCGAAATGGCCGGCAGCCGTATGCCGGTGGTGATTTCTCACGGTGAAGGCTTTGCCAACTTTAGCCAGCAAGGCGACATCAACAAAGCCTTGGTCGCCATGCGTTATGTTGATAGCCATGGTAAAACCACCGAAGCCTATCCAGCTAATCCAAACGGCAGCCCACAGGGAATTGCCAGTGTAACCACCGCCGATGGTCGCTTTAGCATCATGATGCCGCACCCAGAACGCGTGTTCCGCACCGTGCAAAACTCATGGCACCCAAGCGATTGGACCGACGACGGCGCATGGATGCGCATGTTCCGCAATGCTCGTCAATTTGTTGGCTAATTGTTTCACAGCCCACGCAAAAGCCAGCCTGATGAGGGCTGGCTTTTTTTATGGATAAATGACAGGAAATAAAACGGTGCGCAAGAAAAGCGTTTGCACACCCTACGAAAACCAAGCATCAATGTAGGGTGCAAAACGCCGTAGGCGTTACGCACCATGGCAATGGTGAGCAAGCCGCGAATTTTGCCCTACAACCTTACTTATCAAAATGAAATAAAATATCGTCGCCACTCCCCGCCCAATCTGGCGGATAAACACCTTCACGCACTAAGCGGTGAAACGTTGAATAAGGCCAATCTTTAACTTGCGTGACCAAACCATGCTTTAAAGGATTGATATGCACATAATCCATATGCGCAAAGTAATCGGCCTCACTCAAAATTTCATGTTCCCAAAAACGCCTTTGCCACAATGTAGATTCACCACGATGGCGACGAGAATCAGAAAGTAAATCAGCCCGCTGATATTTATCAGCAATATGGCGCGTCACAAAGCTTTTAATCCAATTCCAACGCAAACTAAAATTTGTATCGCCAGCGGGTAAAGTCCAAATACAATGCAAATGATCGGGAAGCAACACCCAAGCATCAATCGTAAAAGGATACTGAGCACGTACTTTCAATATTGCTTTTCGTAAAGTATTGCGAAACAATTCATCAGTTAAAATCATCTGCCGCTGATGCGTCACTACCGTAAAAAAATAACAGCTGCTCATGCCATAGTAGCGACGATAATTGGGCATTTTCTTTCCCATTCAAATTACAATTTATTTATCAGCATGAGCCATCAAATCAACACCGCCACACATAGGGTGCAAAACGCCAGAGGCGTTACGCACCGTGGCACAGCACAACCAAAAACGGTGCGCAAGAAAAACGCCTTGCACACCCTATAAAACCACCTCCATAGGGTGCAAAACGCCAGAGGCGTTACGCACCGTGGCACAGCACAACCAAAAACGGTGCGCAAGAAAAACGCCTTGCACACCCTATAAAACCACCTCCATAGGGTGCAAAACGCCGAAGGCGTTACGCACCATGCCCCATAATTTCAAATAAACCCCATGCCAAAAATAATCGAACTATCCACCGAGCGCTTGCGATTACGCCAATGGCGGGCATCGGATGCCGAAGCTTTCGTCCTAATGAGCAGCGATCCACGCGTGATGGAGTATCTGCTTGGGCCTATGGACGCAGCGGCCAGCTTGGCGATGCAAGAGCGGGTAATGCAGCTAATTAGCGAGCGTGGCTGGGGATTTTGGGCGATGGAGCTGAAAGAAACACAGCAGTTTATTGGCTTTACCGGCCTGCATATTCCGATTCCTGAGCTGCCGTTTTCGCCCTGCGTAGAAATAGGCTGGCGGCTGGCTTTTGATCATTGGGGCAAGGGTTACGCCAGCGAAGCAGCAAAGGCGGCTTTAGATTTTGGCTTTAATACCCTGCAACTGAATGAGATTGTGTCATTTACCGCCCTACCTAATCTGCGCTCACAGGCCGTGATGCAAAAACTAGGTATGCAGCGCGATGCTGATACTTTTTTCCACCCCAAAGTGGCAGAGGGCCATCCTTTGCAAGAACACTGTCTTTATCGCTTGAGTAAGCCCCTAAATGCAAAATAAATGGCTGGCACGTTTACAGATCTTCATAGGCAGCATCTTGCTCATCGATGCGCTGGCGTTGTTTAGCGTTGCTAAATTTAATGTAGGCACTGTTTTCCCAGCCATCTTGGGCTTGGGTTTATTAAGTTTCAACTTAAAGCACGCCAGTTGGCAGCGCTGGCTGGCAGCTAAGCGCTATCGGCAGCGATTGTGGCCTTGGTTTAAGTGGGCGATGGCGCTATGGCTGATCTCTTTGCTGGCTTTTTTCTATCAGCTCGCCGTGCCAGACCGTATCAAACACCCGCCCTCAAGCTTGATTGTGCTGGGTTCGGGCCTAGATGGTACGCAACCTAGCCCCATGCTGCGTGCCCGTCTTGATACCACCCTGATTTATGCAGCGCAATACCCCAAGGCTCAGATTGTTGTTTCAGGTGGCCAAGGATTTAGCGAGGAAATCAGCGAGGCCGATGCCATGCAGCGCTATCTACTGGCCCACGGCATTGCTCCGCAGCGCATATTGCAGGAAGACCAAAGCACCAGCACGGAAGAAAACCTGCTGTTTAGCTATCGCCTGCTCAAAGCTAAAGCAGCAGAGCCTGTGCTGATTATCACCAATGATTTTCATGCGCTGCGTGCATCTAAAATAGCCAAAAAACAAGGTTTCCCGCTGGTGGATCTTGCCTCTGCCCCCACTCCACTGGCGATACGCTACAACGCATGGCTGCGTGAATACTTTGCCTTTGCCAGCTCATGGCTATTAGGCGAGCTTTAAAGTAAATTACAAATCCCCCATATAAATTGACAAGTTACTTAATATTTAAAGCTCAATATCAAGGTATATAGCTTTATTTAGTCTAAAGAAAAATCTAAAAATAGCTTTATGGTCTAAATAAAACTGCTACAGTTTCCAAGGCACTTTCCATCCCCTCGGAGGCTTTGCATGAAGTTTGATACGCTTGCTCTACACGCTGGTTATGAAATTGATCCCACCACTAAATCGATGGCGGTGCCTATTTACCAGACCACCAGCTACGCTTTTGATGACACGCAGCATGGTGCGGATCTATTTGATTTAAAGGTTAAAGGCAATATCTATACGCGGATTATGAACCCCACTTCCGATGTATTAGAGCAACGTATCGCAGCGCTGGAAGGCGGCGTTGGCGCGCTGGCATTGGCCTCAGGCTTGGCCGCTATTACTTACGCCATCATGACCATTGCCGAAGCAGGCGACAATATCATCGCCACCACGGCGCTCTATGGCGGCACTTACAATCTACTCGCCCATACCTTGCCGCAATATGGCATTAGCGTGCAATTTGTTGATGCCAATGATCCGCAAGCTGCCGCCGCGCTAATTAATGATCGCACCAAGGCTATTTTTTGCGAATCGATTGGTAATCCACTCGGCAATGTGGTCGATTTCGCCGCTTTTGCCGCGGTGGCCCATGCGGGTGGTGTGCCGCTGATTGTGGACAACACAGTGCCCACGCCATATCTCACTCGTCCTTTTGAACATGGCGCAGATATTGTGGTGCACTCCCTCACCAAATATATCGGCGGCCACGGCAATAGTATCGGCGGCATGATTGTGGATAGCGGCAAATTCCCTTGGGCGAATCATAAGCAACGCTTTAATCGCCTGAATGAGCCAGAAGTCAGCTATCACGGTGTGATTTACACCGAAGCATTCGGCCCAGCCGCCTTTATCGGCCGCGCCCGCACCGTGCCACTGCGCAATATGGGTGCAGCGATTTCTCCCTTTAATAGCTTTTTGATTCTGCAAGGCTTGGAAACACTGGCACTGCGCATGGACAGGCATGTAGAAAACGCCCTTAAAGTGGCGCAATACCTGCAAGGCCATAGCAAGGTGCAGTGGGTTAATTACGCAGGTCTACCCGATCATCCATCGCATGCTCTGGTACAAAAATACTTTGGCGGCAAGGCATCGGGGCTGCTGACATTTGGAGTAAAAGGCGGCTCAGCAGCGGGTGCGCGCTTCCAAGATGCACTAAAGCTAATTACCCGCTTAGTGAATATTGGCGACGCCAAATCACTGGCTTGCCACCCTGCTAGCACCACTCACCGCCAGCTGACGCCTGATGAATTGGCAAAAGCCGGGGTAAGCGAAGATATGGTGAGATTGTCGATTGGTATTGAGCATATCGACGATATTTTGGATGACTTGGAGCAGGCACTGGCTGCGGTTTAACAAACTAAGCAATTCGTCTCAGTCCACCTAAAAGGGCGGGTGAAACCCCATACGCGCTAAGCAAAATGGTTTTGTATCAGTAAGCAACGAAAAAACGTACTGGTCACTCTCTTTGCATGGGGCTTAAAAACCCCCTTGAAGCACGCCGAAGCGAGGAATAAGCGACTCGGGGTTTCGGAAAAGGGGTAGCGAGGCAGCGAGCGAGCAGCCTTTTTCGCCGAGCCGATTATCCGCAGTGAGGGGCCTTCGTGCTGGCCGGGGCGGCCTTCTTTGGCTTCGTTTCTTGGCCGCGCAAGAAAGGAAGGTCCCGCGGGACGCCCGCACCAAAATCGACGTGCCGAAGGCACTAAAAAGGTCTTTTTGACTTTGCTTAGCGCACATGGGTGCAACCCGCGTACTTTTTCAGTATAGCTCGCGGGTTTCACCCGCCCTACAAATGATGTGCTGCTTGCAAATAACACGGCAAATACCTGCTCGATGCGCAAAGGGATGAGGCGCAAGCTCCACATCCCTTAAAAATCTTGCTTATAAGACAAAGAAATCATTTTCTTTTGCCATGAAAACAACGGCAATCTGTCGTTTTGTTCCTGATATTGATATTCCAATCGCCATTTACCCAACCACAGGCTCTGCCACTGATAGGCAAAAGAAGCTTGGCTTTGCACGCTTTGCCGCGCTTGGTTGTACTCCAGCAGCGGGCTATAGCCCTCCTGATCTTGGGCTATTCTGGCGCGCAGCTGCAGCTCTAAACTATGCGGCCCTAAAGGATAAATCAGCCGGCTACTCAACTCGCCACTATATTGATTGCCACCGGGGCGCAGGGGAGAAAACTCAAAGCCGAGCAAGGCGCGATTATCCAGCCATAGCCCCTGCCACTGGCTAATGTACTGGCCCCGCCATTCGCTATGCAGGCTTTGATAGCGTGGGGCGATATCTACAAATTGCGCACGTAAACGCAGCAAAGACTCAAGCCGGCCCAGCGATGGCAGGCCACGGTATTCCAGCAAAATACTGCTCTGATAAGGCTCGCTCTGTAGCCAGAATTGCTGCACACCCACACCCCAGTCGCTGTGCACCCGTGGCTGCCAAAAACCTCCAAACCAACGCATGCTCTGGCTACTTTTCGGCCAGCTTTGCACCGCCCCCGCATGAATCGCCCATTGCTGCCCTCCGGGTGGGGTCGCCATGCCTTGTACTTCTAGCCCTGCCAGCCAACCAGATCGTGGCAAGCTGCTTTGATCGACTTCCAGATTAAAAAGCCCATCAGGCAACGTGACTTCTAGCCAGCGCTTGGAGCTGCCCTGATCCAGATTACTATCGCTCGCCACCCAACTTTGCAGTTGAGCCTGCCACTGCGTTTTTTCGCGACAGCCCTGATCGGTTTGTTGCCGAATCAGATCACTAATGGCTTGTGGCAAAACAGGCAAGGCGCGCAATTGCTGCTGCAAAATCGCTGCCCTTGTGAAGTCTTCTAACTGGCAATAGGCCAGCATTAAATCAACTTTAGCGCCCTGATGATTGGGGTTGAGCTGCAGCACTTCTTCTAATAGCCAACTGGCCTCTTGCCACTGCTGTTGCGCAATATCGTCGATAGCCTGCTGGTACAACTCATCCCCAATCTGGGCATAGGCCACAGGCTGGTTAGCCACTTGCAAAAGCACAATAAAAACGAAGGGGAAGAGTCGCATTTATTGATTGTATATGCTCAGGATCACAAATCTAGGAATTTACTTGCTTGATTTAACTTGTAACAACAGGGTTAATGTAAGAAATTAACAGAAATAACATTAAGTACATATAGCAAGCTGTATGCTGCTAAAAAGAAACAGCTAAGGTAAGCGATAAACTTGCTCAACCCCTCTGCGCCCTTTCAGTGATACCGTGCCATAGAGCTGTAGCGGCGAGTAGGCCAATTGGCGCTCTGTGCTTTCCCCCACCAGAATCTTTTCATTATGCAAACTGGCTAAGTTTTGCAAGCGGGCACTGACATTCACCGCATCACCAATGGCGGTATAAGTGCTGCGAAACGGCGTGCCCATATCACCGACCACCACCAAGCCCGTTTGAATGCCAATATGCACTTTAATCTGCTTATCTAAGGCGGCAACCTGATTATGCTTATCCACTGCCTGCTGCATGGCAATCGCCGCATTGAGTGCCCGATTGGCATGATCGCTTTGCGCAACAGGCGCACCCCAGAATGCAAATAAGGCATCCCCCATATATTTATCCAAAGTGCCTTGCTGATCTAATACCGCCTGAGTCAGTAGCATCAAAGCATGGCGGGTGTAATGCGCCAGCTCTTCAGGCGGTAGCCTTTCTGCAATACCGGTGTAGCCTTGTAAATCGGCAAACAGACAAGTGATTTCTGCACGGTGAGGCAACATAATGGCCTGGCTATTATTGCCGATCAGCTGATCAATAATCGCAGGGGGCACATAATGATGAAACGCCAGATAAAGCTGCCGCCGCCCCAGCTGGGCATACCACCACTCTAGGCCGCCTTCTAAAATTAATAACACCACTCCGCCCAGCAGAGGAGCCAGTGCATTAGCCCCCACCTCCTGAGGCGTATAGCTTAGCCATAGCAGCCAAGCCATCAGCAGCAAAAACCCCCAAGCCAGACGCAAAGTATTACTGCGCCTATGCAGTAAAAGCACCCCCAGCAATAAAGCCGCCCAAACAGCCATCATGCTGGAAAAACCAATCGCCACCACCGGCTTATTTTGCTCTAACTGATCCAGCGCTTGAGATAACCACTGTGCATGCAGCAACATGCCAGGCGTGCGTCCGCCCAAAATGGTAGCTACATAATCCCCCAACCCCAAGGCGCTCGAACCTACAATCACCAGCCGGTTATGCAGCAGCGAGAGCGGCGCTTTGCCAGATAAAATATCGCTGGCAGGTATCGCAATATAGGCTTCGGTTTTACGCAAAAAAGGAATCGCCGCCATCCCCTGCTGATCGACCATTTGCTGCCCTGATAAGCCTTGCAGCCATTCAACCTTGCCATTACTCGCTTGAAGCGGCAACTGCTGCCCCAGCCAGCAGCGCAATAAAACCGGGGCAAATGCCGGGTAAAGCTGGCCCTGATAGCGCACCAGCATGCTCTGATGCCGCACCACACCATCAGGATCAGCCGTGATCGCAATATGCCCAACACAAGGCGCTGCTGAGGCCAGCATCTTATGATTGGCCAAGAAACCATAAGCAGGTGTCGAAGGTGTAGCCACTAAAGGCATGGCTGCGCTGAGCTGACCAACACGCATACTTTGGCTGCGATCAAAGCCAAAGGTCTGGGCCAAAGTCAGCTGCTTTAATGCAGCCAATTGCGCAATCTGCTGATCACCTAATAAATCACCACTTTCAGGGAAAATGATATCCAGGCCAATATGCGCCACTTGGTAATGCTGATTTAATTGCTGGAGCAATTGGGCTATTTGCTGCCTGGACCAAGGCCAGCGCCCATATTGAGCGAGCGATACCTCATCAATATCTACCAGCACAATTCTCTGCTCTGGCTGGACCGTTAATCTTTGCTTCATTAATTGGTCGTGCAGGCGATCTAAAAGATCGAGGGGAAAGGGGTAGGCATGGCCACGTGGCATAGCGACCCAAATAACAAGCAAGGTACTGAGCAAAAAAAATAAAATTCGCCCTAACCAAATTAAATGAAGTTTTTGCCAAATCGATTTGAAATTTATCATGTCATTGGAAATGAAGCTTCATCAAGGAGAAAATTCTAAGGGGGAGGCAACAATCCTATCAACTTAAGCTCTTGTCTTAGGATAAATCTACATTTCGTAGGGTGTACAACGACGTAGTCGTTGCGCACCGCTCTCGGTGCGCAAGAAAAACGACTTGCACACCCTACATAAAACCAAGCATTGCCTTGTTTTTGACCTTAAGTTGATAGGATTGGGTTGCATCCACCCTAGGAAAAACATTTCGCTGAAATTGATAAGATGGGGAATTTAGGGTATTCAGTCTTATTACTTCAATCCAGCCGGAATACCGTATTTTCATTGAATTCCCAACAAAAATAGCCAGAGATAGCGGTTTAATCAAATATTTTAGCGTTGCCTCAGCCAATACGTGCCACCGCTCATGATTTCATTGCTAGCGGGTGATAAATAATAGGTATAGCCTGCTTCAGCAGCGTCTTTGCCAGAAACCACACCACGCAATTGGGTTTCGCTTACTGCTCCATTCATAAAAAAACCATTCGACTCGATAGTGCCTTTTACATTAATAGGAATATCCCTACCTGCGGCATTTAATAGTAGATGGGTATTAAAACTTTGCGCTGCAAAATTGATTTGTAAAGAGGATTCCTTAGCAATCGTTGCTGTTACCGCATTACTCAGCGTATTCACTAAAATGCCATCGTGTTTAACCATCTGAAAATTAACCGCGCCTAATTCCGGCCCATAGCGAGCATTACTATTATCCCGCGACATCACATAATAAATCCCCGCATTCACGGCTTCCTGCCCATCCTTATAGATATCAGTAAACTTTGCTGTTGCAGGTAAATTAGCCAGCTCCTGCCAGCGCCCCCAATGAATAGAAGGGGTAAGTACAACCACAGGCTTAGGCGGCTCAATCACAACAGGCGGTGGCGGTGGGCTAACAGGTGGCAAAAGCACCACAGGCACTGAAGGTGGCACAGGTACGGGTACAGGGCTGGTTTCCACCGGCTTGATCACCGGCTTAGCCGCCAAAGAGCCATCAATCACACTATTGCTATTAGCAACCACACGGGCATTGCTCAAATCACTGGTGTTAATCTGCGTTTGTTCTGATCCCAATGCGGCGGTCTTAGGCTCGTCTTTTAACGGCTCTTTGCTTTTATCTTTAGCAATATCTTTGGGCACTTCTTTTTGCAATTCTTTCTGCAAAACCGGCGACGATTCTTTTTTGACCGGCACCGCCTGCCCGCGGATCACCTCAAGCATATGCGCTGCAGAAGCAAATAACTCTCTGGAATTAATTCCCTGGCACGGCCCGCCCAGCTCCACACTGCACGCTTTAGAAAACGGCTCGATAACCACCCCGCCTTTTTGCACGGCGACTTGTGTTGCATGATCATCGGTAAACACTACAAAATCAGTGCCGCGTAAGCCAATGGCAGCCACGGGTGTATTCAAACGATATTTATCTTTTTCTTTTTGCACATCCTGCCCGGTTACAGAGCGCATCAACCCGGATTTAAGCTGCAATTTAAACTGGCTAGCCGAGCCCTGCTTGCCTACCCGATACCTTTCAATCAGCAAAACACTATTGGGGCGCACCGCAATAAAGCCCTGATCAAACGTGCGCAAATACACACTCGTTTGCCCTGACGTATGCAACTCATCCCCTTCGCGCAATACATCACCTTTGACTAATGGCTGCTGCCGGCCATCCCGTAAAAGAGTCGGCTGTCCGATTATTGCAATAACTGTCCCGATATTTGCGAAATCTTGTGCTAAAACACTAGACGATGCTGACAAAAGAACAGCAAACATAAAAAGATATTGATCGACTCGCTTCAGCATTTTCTTCCCTCCTTGGCCCAATTATGATCGGGAAATGCTTATGACACGCCACCCTATCTACTCTTTAGAATTTTTTTCTGGTATTCCAGAAACCATCCTCAAATCGATTGCGCGCGACTCTCACCTTAGGACAGCAGTGCGCAACCAGCAAGTGATTACCAAAGGCTCTTTAGGCGATGAGCTATTCTTCTTGATTAAAGGTCGTCTGCAAGTGATTGATGTGACAGAAGATGGCCGAGAGCTTTGCATTTATATTATTAATGAAGGGGAATACTTTGGTGAGCTGGCCGTGATTGACGGTGGCTCCCGCTCTACCAGCGTGGTTTCGATTGGCGATGCCGAGCTGATGGTCATGAGCCGCCACACCGCGCTACAGCTTATCTACTCTCATCCCGTACTGGCAGAGCGGGTCATGAAAAAACTCGCGTATTTAGTCCGCCTGTCTTCGCAAAACCGCGCCATGCTCAGCATTCAGAACCCTTACCAACGTATTTGCACCGTACTGACAACGCTGATACGTACCCTTCCCGGCAATTTAAAAATTATTGAGCTTCCCCCACAGCAATCGCTGGCAGGCATGACCAATTGCAGCCGCGAAACCGTCTCCAGAGCAATCGGCCAGCTACTCAATACAGGCATAGCAGAAAAAGACCGAAAAACGCTCATCGTGCGCGAGCCAGAGCGCCTGCAGCATATTGTGCAAGGCAAAATAACCATCGAATAATCCGGCAATGCCACCACTGCCAATACATAGCAAACAAGCAAATACCGCCATCACCCTGCTACAGAACCCTTGCAAAAAAGTAAAGAGTCAGAAAAGAAACTTCAAGCACAAATACACATACCTAGAAAATAAACAGCAAGCAAAAGCACGTATAAAGAAATTTTCTTGTAATTATTAAATTCAATTACTAGTATAGAAAACAGCCGAAGCATATCGGCCATCAAAAAAGCAAGGGGCAAGACCTTCAAACCATCGACTCAGCTTAGTTACAAAGCCCCCTCAATGCTTTTTGTTGCTGCACGATCGATCATTAAAAATAGCAAACTTAATAAAATATCACTCATAAGAGCTATATTTATGAAAATAATACATCTTGGAAAATTCTACCCACCTGAATATGGTGGAATAGAAACAGTCACTTTCGACTTGGTTGAAGGCCTGAATAATCAAGGTGTAAATGCAGATGTACTCTGTAGTAACAAGGGCAAAGAGACAAAAATTGATTTAGTCAACTCCAGCTACCAAGTAATCAGGGCGGGCACCTTAGCCGTTATCAACTCAACATCGATTTCACTTAAGCTCATCAAAGAGCTGAACAATTGCATCCATCAATACGATGCAATTCATATTCACCTACCCAATCCCATGGCTAATTTAGCAATTTGGCTGATTCAACCAAAATGTAAAGTTTACCTGCACTGGCATAGTGATATCGTAAAACAAAAACATATGCTCAAGTTCTATGCACCATGGTTAAAATGGCTGATCAACCGTGCAGATGGCATTATCGCCACATCGCAGCGCTATGCTGAATCATCCAAATGGCTAGCTCCCAATATGAATAAAGTATCCATTATCCCAATTGGGGTGGCAGACAAAAGCAAACAAGTTTCTGCGGAGCTGGTTAGCAAAATAAGATCAGAATACAAAGATAAAAAAATAGTTTTATCAATAGGCAGATCTGCAGCCTATAAAGGAGTTAGATATTTAATCGAAGCCTGCAAATATACAAACGATGATATTGTAATTTTTATTGGAGGGCCAGGGATAGAAAGCTTCCAGCCGCTGATTAAAAAGCTGGGCTTAGAATATAAAATAAAACTTATTGGAACCATTGCGGATCAACAATTAGCATCTTATTACGCCGCTTGCGATATATTTTGCCTGCCATCTATTTATCGATCAGAAGCATATGGCATTGTGCAAGTAGAAGCCATGAGCTTTTCTAAACCCATTATTTCTTGTGATATTGCTGGATCCGGCGTTTCCTGGGTTAATGAGCATAATAAATCCGGGCTGCTTGTTCCGCCGTCCAATCCTAATGCCTTAGCAGATGCTATCAATATACTGAGCCAGGATGATGCACTTAGAAACAAAATGGCGCTCTATGCCAGAGCCCGGTTTGAACAAGAGCTGACCGCAGATCAAATGGTCAACAAAACCATCCAGATGTATAAGGCAAGCATGCCAGCTATGTCAAAATTCAGTAAATTTGAGACGCATAAAATTAAAGTGGCACTCAATAACGAAGCAGTACTGATCAGTAAAAAGAGTAAGCAAACAAGTAAAGCCTCATAATAATAAAATCTGCCATCTATCATTTATTACTGCAATCTGATTAATCAATATTTTTAAACTTTAAAAACCACAGATTAATATAAATAAAGATAAAAATGGACAAGATGAATATCTTATTTTCTGCGCAAGGCATGATTCCCCCGCTCACTGGGATAGGGCGTTATGCCACTAGCTTATCCAGAGCCATGCAAGAGCGTGGCTCTGATCTTGATCTCGATTACTATCAATTTGGCCGCGTCAGCAAAAAAACAAATAATGAATTTTTACTTTCTAAAATAAGGAATATGGTTAACCGCTTTCCTGCGCTAAAATCTTATCTTAGAAAAAAATACCATACGAACCGTGGTGTACATACCATCAAAGAAAAAAAATATATTTACCACGAGCCAAACTACATTCCAACCGTATTGCAATATCCATATTTAGTAACAGTACATGATCTTTCACATATTATTAATCCGGAATGGCACCCTATTGAAAGAGTGCGTTTCTTAAATGAGCACTTGCCACTAACTTTAGAAAAAGCAGATGCTATTTTTGTGGTTTCTAAATCAGTAAAAAAAGAATTAATTAGCTGGATGCCAGAAGTAAGCAATAAACTACATATCACTTACAACGGAGTAGACCATACAAAATTTTCACCCGAATCATACAATAGCCGCATTTTAGAAAAATACAATTTGCCAAGTAAAGAATATTTTCTGTTCTTAGGCACTATTGAGCCAAGAAAAAAAATAGAAGATTTACTGACTGCCTATCAAATGCTGGTGCAAAATAAAAAAACCACTTTGCCACTCATTATCATTGGTGGCGTGGGTTGGAAATGCGAAGATATTTTAGAAAGAATCAAACACAGCAAAAATGTGCGCTGGCTGCAATACGTTACAGAAAAAGACTTACCTGCTCTATTAGCCGGTGCACGTTGCATGGTTTATCCCTCCGCTTATGAAGGATTCGGCTTACCCGTATTAGAAGCAATGACCGTCGGCACACCTGTCATTACCACCTCAGGAGGTGCAATTCAGGAAATAGGCGGCGCAGCACCTTTTTATTTTAATCGAGGTGATATCGAAGGCTTGGCAGAACATATGACCAATTTAGCCTTATCACCTGAATGTGCTTGTGATCATATTACGGAAGGATTAATTCGATCGCACTATTTCACATGGGATCGCTGCGCGTCTAAAACACTAGATACATATAGGGATGTATGGACGAATCACTATTAAATAGCACATTAATTATCATTACCATTCTGTTAATCATTGCAGGCTCATTTTTTAATTTACAGAAATACTCTCCAATTCAAAATGATAAAATTCTTCATTTTCTATCCTATTTTTTACTTAGCCTATTACTTGCTCCCTATCTTAGTTATTCAAAATTATTTCTTGTTCTTTTTTTAATGGGTGGCAGCATAGAAATGATTCAACCGTTAGCAGGCAGAAAATGCTGCATTTATGATCAGCTAGCTAATACCTCCGGAATTATCTCTTCGATTGTAGCCATTCATTTATGGGGAGTTTTTTTTGGAACTCATTAAAAGAATTTTTGCCGGACGCTGGTTGTTACATGCCATGGTTAGCAGAGAAATAAAATCCAGATATAGTGGCTCTATACTCGGTATATTCTGGCTGTTTTTTGCCCCAGTACTGATGATACTAACCTATAGCCTAGTATTTGCAGATTTAATGAAATCCCGTTTACCGGGGGTAAATAGCCACTATGCTTATACCATTTATCTAACCAGTGGCATGCTGGTATGGCAATATTTCTCTGAAGTCATTAGCAGGGGAAAGCTTTTTTTAGTAGAAAATGCAGGGCTGCTCAGAAAAAATAATATTTCAAAGATCATCCCCTTGTTATCAGTGGTTGTTATTGCCCTTGTAAACAGCCTTGTTTTAGCGGGGTTTTATTTTATATTTCTTATTATTTTAAATTTATTCACCATTGAAATACTTGCTATATACGTTTTACAAATTTTAGTAATCACTCTATTTTCATTCAGCATTGCCGGCTTACTCGCACTCGCCCACGCTTATGTAAGAGACGTGGGCCAGTTTGTAGATGCCTTTATGCAGCTTTTGTTCTGGGCAACCCCAATTGTTTATGCCCCGCAAATTCTACCTAAATGGGCGGCTGATTATATCTATTTAAACCCGGTGTACTGGGTATCGCAGCTAGGGCAGCAAGTTGTATTAGATTGGCCAATTGCCTGGAATTGGTTATTTAACTCCATACTACTTTCTATTATTTCTTTTTTTATATTCTATTTTTTTTACTCCAGAAATATTCAAAAAATTATGGACGATCTATAATCGTGGACCTGATCACCGTAGATAATCTATCAAAATGCTTTCGGATTTATCCATCACGCCGCCATAAGCTAGCATCACTATTTGGCATGGAAAGCAGCAAGCATTGCATTCATAAATGGGCGCTAAAGCAAATTAGTTTTTCCATAGCAGCTGGGGAATCAGTTGCAATTGTAGGCCGGAACGGATCAGGAAAAAGCACCTTGCTTAAGCTGATTTGCCAAACGCTGCGCCCCACAGAGGGCCAGATTACTGTTAATGGCAGAATTGGTGCGCTATTAGAGCTAGGAATTGGCTTTCATGAAGAATTAAGCGGCAGAGAAAATGTATATATTTCTGGCCAGCTATTGGGCATGTCCAAACAAGAAATTGATCAGCATATTGAAAACATTATTAATTTTTCTGAGTTAAGAGAATACATCGATGTACAGTTAAAAAAATACTCTAGCGGCATGCAAATGCGTTTAGCTTTTAGTGTGGCAACCGCATTAAGGCCAGAAATTTTAATCGTGGATGAAGCACTTTCAGTAGGTGATGCCTATTTTCAGCATAAATGCTTTGACCGGATTAAAGAATTTCAAGCATTAGGTACATCATTATTATTTGTTTCGCATGATCCACTGGCAGTCAAAACCCTATGCGATCGAGCCATCCTCATCGATAAAGGAATAATGCTGGCAGATGATAACCCTGCTGCCGTTCTTGATTACTATAATGCGCTGATTGCCAATGCAGAGAATAATAAAATAAGCATTGATGAAGGCGTGCGATCCGGCAGCGGAGAAGCCAAATTAACTGCTGTAGATATTTTTAATGAAAATGAACCGGCCCAGGTGGTTCTCTCAGGCAGTAAAATTAAATTACGTGTTAGTTATCAGATTATGGAAAAAATTCCGGATCTAACCATAGGCTTTTTAATTAAAGACCGTGTAGGTAATGAAGTGTTTGGATCCAACACTTATTTATTACAAAAAACACCCCCATTTGTACAAGGTGGGCAATATCAGGTAGTCTTTGAATTACCCGATTTCAGGCTTGCTGCGGGCAGCTACAATATTAGTGTTGCACTGCACTCATCCTACCACCATCTATCAAACAACTATGATTGGTGGGATCATGCCGCCACAATTACTGTTATTTCTGAACAGGTATTTGCTGGTGTTGTTCGACTTGATACTCAATATTGCGAGTTAATATGAAAACATTAGATGAAATTATTCATTGTGTTCAAGCTTATGCGCTTACCCAAGATGCCCCTTCTGCCGTATATAAAATAGAAGCTGAAATTGCAGAATACAATTTGCTATGGCTGCCGCATTCATTCAGAGAACTCGTTTCTATCCATAATCCCTATTTATTTATATTTTTTTCATACCAAGCTATTTTAGGCCGAGCCCCGGATCATGAAGGTGCTCGCCACTACCATGATTTACTGGCATCAGGCAAAATCAGTCTGCGTAAATTTGCTTTACAAATGCTATCAAGCACAGAATCGGCACATGCCAGCCACCATATAAAAATAAATAAAATAGACAGATATCTAATTGCACTAGAAAACAAAATACTTTCGGTATGGAGTGGCAGGCGTGGGGCTGGGCTGATTGGCCGCATGCATGATGGGCTGATTAAATTAAGTACACTTAATTCAAGACACACCCAGTATAATGCAATTCTTTCTAAACAAAGCTACGATTTAGAGTTTAAGCAAGAAAAAATATTATTTTCAATTAATGCACAACAAAACAAGCTTAGCGAACAAATCGCCATCACAAGTAATGATATAAGATCTCATATCACACAAGAAATCGGCCAACAAAACAATAAATTAAACATACAACAAGCCACATTAAATGATGCAATCGCCAGCAATGCAGAATCAGTGCATGATCAGCTAGAAAAAAACACTGAGTTACTCAATACAACATTGGATAAAAATAGCAGCTTGATTCAAAGCCTGCTGTGTAAAAATGAAGAAAAAATAGCCTTTATGGCCAATACTAATAGCCTAAATGGCCAAGCCACACTTTACCTCAACGAACGTGTCCTTAAACATCTAGAGCAATCCAGCAATACTAATCACCCAGCCGTACAAGCAAATCACGCTAATCCTCCATTACAAATAAATTCTGCAGTTGATGCTTATTATTTGGCTTTTGAAGAAAAGTTTCGCGGGCCAGAGCATGAAATCAAAGCCAAGCTAGAAAAATATACACCCTATGTAGAATCATTTTTAAAATCTAGCCAAGCTCCTTTACTTGATATTGGCATGGGCAGAGGTGAATGGTTAAAACTTATCGCCGAAAAAGGTTTAAAAGCTCTGGGTGTAGATCAAAGCGAAGAAATGATACGCCATTGCCGAGCAATGGGCCTCAGTGTTATACATGCTGATGCTTTAGATTATTTAAACGAATTACCCGATCAATCATTAGCTGCAATCAGCTCATTTCACGTAGTTGAGCATCTTCCATTTAATATTTTATATAATTTACTAAAACAAGCGCATAGAGCCTTATTACCAGGAGGCGTCTTAATACTAGAAACACCTAATCCTGAAAATATACTCGTTGGCAGCCATACTTTTTATCATGATTTCAGCCATAAAAACCCTGTTACCCCTACTAGCCTGCAGTTCTTAGCTGAATATCATGGCTTTAAAGATTGCGAAATACTCAGATTGAATCCTTATCCCGAATCTGCAAAAGTTCCGGGTAATGATTTATTAACCGAACGCGTCAATGGCCACCTTTGCGGGCCACAAGATTATGCGCTGATCGCAAAGCGATAAACTATTTTTTAGCGCCGATACACCTCGCCAAATTGGCATACTTTCGGAGCATTGAATGCGCATTATGCTAGCTGCCAATATCACCCCATTTCTGCACGGAGGGGCTGATTACCATATACAGGGCACAGCCGATGCATTAACCGCTGCAGGCTGCCAGGTAGAAATCCTGCGCCTGCCCTTTACATTTTCACCAGAACAATCCATTTTAGATTTAATGCAATGGTGCAAAACGCTGGATTTAAATCAGCCTAATGGCTATCGAATAGACCGGCTAATCAGCCTGCAATTTCCCTGCTATGGTATCAATCACAATAAGCACACCGCATGGATTATGCACCAGCATAGAGCCGTCTATGAGCTATATGATCAAAACCAGCCCGCAATGCCAGAACTAAAAAATGCAATTGAGCAATTTGATCAACAATCATTAAACCAATGCCATCAACGCTTTGCAAATTCGAAACGCGTGGCAGAGCGCCTTTATCAATTTAATAATTTAAAAGCCACTGCCCTATATCACCCGCCACCGGCTTATCAGGCATTTCATGCGGCAGAAAACTTAGGCTATATTTTTTGCCCCAGCCGGATTGAAACACTAAAAAGACAAGATTTATTAATTAAAGCACTTGCATTAGCCCCCAATGCCTTGCCTATTGTTATCGCTGGCACAGGAGGGCAATCTGAGCAGCTTATGCAATTAATTAATCAGCTAGGCTTAAATAGCAGAGTAAGAATGCTAGGTGCAATTAACGAAGCACAAAAAATCGCTTATTATGCCCATGCCAGCGCTGTTTTCTTTGCCCCATATGATGAAGACTATGGCTATATCACCCATGAAGCCATGCTTTCCGGCAAAGCAGTGATTAGCTGCACTGATTCTGGTGGCCCTCTGGAGTTTATTGAGCACGGCAATACCGGCTGGATTATCCCGCCAAACCCTCAGGCCATAGCAGAAGTATTAAATTGGATTGCCCAACACCCAAATCAGACCGCAGAAATGGGAAAAGCGGCAAAAGCAGCATGGCCTGAATTTGGCATTAGCTGGAATAAGGTCGTTAGCCAATTATTGGAGACTTAATTGAAAGTTGCTATTGTCGCGCCAAGTGGGGTGCCCTTTGTATGGGGCGGAGCCGAAAATATCTGGAAAGGTCTATGGCTCGCTTTAAATCAGCAAAATGAAGTGACTGCAGAGCTCATTAAACTGCCTAGCCCGGAGCATGATTTCTGGGGCATTATTCAAAGCTATCAGAGATTTGCTGAGCTTGATTTAAATCATTTTGATTTGATTATCAGCACAAAATATCCAGCGTGGATGATATCCCATCCACGGCATATTCTATTTATGCAGCATACCCTGCGTGGCTTGTATGATACTTATCCAAGCCATTTATCCAAAAGCATAGCCCATTTAGCGCAAAAAACGCCTGAGCTATATCGTCTATTAAACATTAAAAACCCCAATAGAATCCAGCTTGCTGAATGCTTTGGTGAATTAAATAAAATTAAAGCCGCACAAGGCCTTAGCCCCCAAGATACCGCTCTACCTGGCCCATTATTACGCGCCATTATTCATTTCTTTGACTCTATCGCCTTAGCTCCCGGGCAAATCATGCGCTATACCGCGATTGCCCATGAAGTAGCAAACCGCCAGGAATATTTCCCTGAAAATATTAAGCCCGAAGTGCTTTACCACCCTAGCTCGCTGCCTCAGGCAGGCGTTATTGCAGGCACACAGATAAACCCTGCGATCTTTACCGCCAGCAGGCTTGATGCACCAAAACGAATTGATTTGCTTATCAAAGCCTATTGCAAATCAGGCGTAAAAACGCCTTTAAGGATTGCAGGCACTGGCCCACAAAGCACTAAGTTACAAGAGCTGATTAGCAATCATCCAACCATTAGCCTACTTGGGCATATATCCGAACAGCAATTAGCCCATGAATACGCCAATGCCCTATTTGTGCCCTTTATCCCCGAACATGAAGACTTTGGCCTGATCACTTATGAAGCAATGATCGCAGGCAAAGCCGTATTAAGCTGCTCCGATAGTGGCGGCGTAACTGAATTAGTGAAAGATATGGAAAATGGTCTATTAGTAAAACCAGAATGCGATGATATTGCCAAAGCCATTAAAAAACTCTGCTCAGACCCAACGCTTTGCTATCAACTTGGGCAACAAGCCTATAACAGCGTTAAAGAAATCACTTGGCCCGCATTAGCTAAAGAATTATTAAATATGCACAAGCAATACCAGCCAAAAATAATAGTGCTCAATACCTTCCCCATCTACCCCGTCGTGAGTGGAGGGCAAGCACGGCTTTATCATCTCTATTCCGAACTATCCATGCTGGGTTATTCAATAGAGATCCTAAATTTGGACTTTAATACCCGCACTGTACAAAGCAGGCACTTAAATGAAAACTTTATTGAAGTACTCATTCCTATTGGGGAAGAATTTAGAAAAAAACTAAATACTGAAGAAAAACGATTAAATATATCCTGTGTAGATTGGCTAGCCGCCCAGCATCCAGAACTATTACCTGAATGGCAAACAGAGATTAAACGCCGCGCCCCATGGGCCAGCTTAATCATTTGCAGCCACCCCTATGCTTATCCAGCAATGATGCAAGCTGGCGTCAAAGAATGGCTATATGAAGCACACAATGTAGAGGCAGACCTTAAAGCACAAATTTATCAACAACACCCAATAGAAGCACTGCAAATTAAAGAATTAGAACTTCAATGCGCCCAAGGTGCCCAGCATATTATTTGCTGCAGCTTTGAAGACAGCCAACGCATGCAAAACCTCTATAAACTTCCCAATCATAAATTCAGCATCATTGCCAATGGTGCAGATACCCAGAATATTAAATACCTAGACCAAGCAGGCCGCAAAGCGATACGTGTGCAAATGGGATTAGAGCCAACAAATAAAATATCGCTCTTTATGGGCAGCAATCACGGCCCCAATATAGAGGCTACAGAGCAAATCCTAATCACTGCAGAACATGATGAATCATTGCAGTATATTATTTTAGGCAGCGTTGCCGATGCGTTTAAGCAAAAAAACATTCCAAACAACGTGCGATTTTTAGGTGTAGTTAGCCTACAGGAAAAACAACTCTGGCTACAAATTGCATCTATTGCACTCAACCCTATGCTTAGCGGATCAGGGTCTAATTTAAAGCTAATCGAATATGCAGCAGCAGGATTGCCGATTATTAGCACTGAGTTTGGAGTGAGGGGGACGAGATTTGAGGCGGGGGTGCATTATATAAATACAAAAGCACTCCTTCCTACAATAAAAAATGCGCTAAAAAAACCAGACGACCAATTAGACAAAATGATTCATAAAACAATGGAATATATAAATAATGAGCTTTCTTGGAAAGGCCTAGCAGAGAAATACAAGCAAGAAATTAAAGGCGCTTTATTTATAGAAAAAAGCAAAGGGGAAAGCATCTCGCCTCCCCCGTTTTTACAAACTTCAAATATACTCAGCTAGCTATCTTTATTAATCACCATCCACTGAGGGATTTTAAAATTTACAATCATTTTGTAAAGCAAAATATAGCTCGCAATAAATAAAAATACAAAACCCAATAGGATATATGGCTTATCCCAAAAGATAACCGCCGGAATCGCAGCAAAAGAAGATAGAGCCCACAAATAAGGTGCAGTAAGCGCATTACGCTGCACTTTATAACGCGCAACGTCTTCGCCTAATTGCAAACGCACCACCCGTTTATAGATAAGCGTATGCAAATGAATACCATCAGGCAAACCTGGAGAAACACCTTTCACAAATTTACGGCGATAGATTGTGAATAGGGTTTCAAATACGGGATAAATACAGAGTAAAAATGGAAACCAAATAGAAACGCTAGGATGTCTTGCCATCAATAATACAGATAACTCCGCCACCATAAAGCCAACAAAATACGCCCCACCATCACCTAAGAATATTAAACCTCGAGGGTAATTCCAAAGCAAAAACCCCATACAGGCGCCAATCATGCCCATATTAGCAATAACCAAAAACCAATCACCTAAAGCAAAAGAAACATAAGCCAAACCAGCAAAAATCATCATTGCCACAACAGCAGATAAACCATTAAAACCATCAATAATATTAAATGCGTTAGCCACACCCGCCACTGCAAACATAGTAAAAAACAATGAAACAACCGTAAATTGCATTAACAAATCAATATATGGTACATCTAAACGAACAATCCCTGCACCTAATAAAAAGTATCCTAATAAAGCCGCCAGCATGGTTAAACCGAGGCGCATTAACACCCCTACTTTTTTAGTTAAATCCTCAATCAATCCCCCTAAAAAAGCAGGCAAACTAGCCACAATCAGCAAGGCAAACTGTATAAACCAATGCGTCTCTTTAACCGCCCCTGCCAATAAAACCGCAAGCATCCCCATCATGATAGAAAGCCCACCAATCCGCGGCACAGAATGCGCATGAAACTTCTGCACCCCACCCAAATCGTGGTCACCAGAGATGTGGCTGTGCAAGTGATCAAAACGAATCACAAGCATGGTGACTATGACGGAGGTAAGAAATGCGAGTACGAGATAAAGCATGGATGTGCCTATAAATTAGCTTCGATAAATAAATTAAACAATTTTATTGTAAAGTTCTATTGTTAAATCAACCATTTTTCCAGATGTAAAATTATCTAAATAGCGGTTTCGAGCATTAAGTGATAAATCCTTTATCAATAACTTATCACTTACTATTTTAATAATAGCATCAGCTAATGCTTCAGGATTCATAATGGCTACATTAAACCCAGTCTCACCATCAACATTCACCCATGGAGCACCGGAACCTTCGATATTTGTGGCAATACAAGGAAGTGAAAATGCCATAGCTTCAAGTAATACAACACCAAAAGATTCTGCCTTAGTTATCGAGCTTAAACAAAAAACATCTGCTATTTGAAAAAAGAAACTTAAATCAGGGCTAAAATGAGGGATTTCACCCAGCAATATAACTTTTTCAGTCAATTTATTATCAAGAATGATCTTGCTTAACTCAGCATACATTGGCCCTGTTCCACCAATTAAAATAACATAATCATCCGGCAGAAATTTAGCTGATTCAACAAGATATTTAAATCCCTTCTGAAATGTTAATCGCCCTAATCCAAAAACTATTTTTTTCCCTTCGTATGGGTTCAATTTAACAATAGGATTACCAGGTAAAGGATCGGCTATGCCAATAGGAATAACATGAGTTTTAACTTTATATGGAGCAAGCCACACTGATGAATTCATATACACTGGTGACGTTGCAATAATCGCATCAGCTCGGCTCAATAGCCAATTTTGTAATGGGGAATACAATTTCAGCAGGTGCTTTTGTTTAACAATATCATTGTGCCAGTGAATAACAATTTTGCACTTTGGGCGAACTAACCAAATTGCTAAACTAGCCATAGGATCAGGCAAGTGGACGTGTAATATGTCATACTGAGAAATAGACTTTGCCAACATTGAAATCATAGAAGGTGATATGGATGTTGAAAATAACTTTCCCCAAGAGCTAGATCTCGACACCTGATAACCAAGAGCTGCAGTAAGAGAGGTTGACTCTCTGATGGTATTAGAGCATAAGACATCTGTTTTAATACCGTTAATATTCAAACCTTCAGTAACATTAAACATAACTGATTCGATACCTCCAACAACTGGAGGGTAAAATTTTCCGAATTGTAAAACTTTCACCTTATGCTTTCCTTAAATAAATCACATTGTCGTAGCTGGGAAAATAATGAAATAGCTGTATTTTCCCATTGAAACATATTAATACGTGCACTGCCATTGGCTACAAGTCTATCTCTTAATTCAGCATTTTTCATTACCTTGTGAATAGCAGCTTCCATATCACCAACATCTAATGGATTAAAATAATATGCGGCATCACCACAAACCTCAGGAATCGAAGCCGCATTCGATGCAACAACTGGACAGCCACAAGTCATTGCCTCCAATGGTGGAATACCAAACCCCTCATATATAGATGGAAATATAAAAATTATTGCATTTTCATATAATGATTTTAATTTCTCATCCGTAATATATCCAGCATATTTAACATTGGTTTTACATCTTTCTTCGTTATCGATAGAAAAAACACCTGCATTGCTACCACCAACAATGACTAAATCCACTTCGATTTTTTCAATTGCATTCAATAATCTAGAAATATTTTTAGTCGGATTTAAGCTTCCTACAGCCAACACAAACGTGTTTTTTTCAATATTTAATTCACTTAAAATACTATTATCTGCAATTAAACTATCCATATGACCACAAGCATTATATAAAACACCAACTCTTTCTTTACATATATTAAAAATACGAAGAAGTCTTTCTTTAGAAAATTGTGAGACAGTAAAAATTTTTCTTGAAGTTTTACTCAACACACCAAATAAAAATTTATACCAATTCCTGAATACAAATGTGTAGGCAGAAGGATAATCATATAAGACGGTATCATGAATAGTGACGAACTGTTTAACCTTCAGTAGCGGCGCTCCACCCGAAAAATTTAGTAAATAACTAAAACGAGAAGCAAAAGGTAATACCAACTGTTCCCACAAATGACCTTTAATACCAAAACCAACAAATCTAATAGTAATATTGAGTAATAAAGGAGGACTCACTCCCAGAGGGCATAGTAAAATAAATTTTTCACTGATATTTTTTCTTGTCAATAGCAAGTCGAGAGCCATTAATAGCTGTAAAGAAAAGCGCTGAACCCCTGTTGATCTCTGGGAAAGAAAACGTCCATTAATGTAAATCACAAAATATCCTTAAATTATACTTTTATTATTTTAATGGCATTAACCTTTTTAGCACCAATAAAAAACAAGTACATAATAAATGAAAGGTAGATCATATTAGCAAAATAATTACTATGTAATCCTTCATTAACAAGTCCCATTGGAAATGTAAAAAAGAACATACACCACACAACATAGAGAACATTACCAGAGTTAAAAAAATCATCAAACTTCTTACAAAAGAAACCAACAATCAAGCCAACAATTCCAACACCTATCCAAATAAAATTTATGAATGCCTCTAGAATTATTGATGGGTAAATATTAACTCCATCTGCAAAAAGTTCGGGTCTAACAATCGATGTTACATATGCTGCAGTCAGGGGTGGTTTATCTAACCACAAACCTCTTGGGATAAAATGCATAAATGAGTATATATATGACCCCCCCCATAAAGTATGAATATCTCCTTTCGCATACAATTTCATAGCATCCGCTACTAAAGGTAATACATCCATTCGAGCCATGAATAAAACAAAAACAATATCAATATCATCGCTCATCATTTTGAATGCATCCCAATATACACTCAAATTACCAATTCCAATATCTCGGACATATCCAAAAAAAGAAACTACAAATACTAAAATAGGGAATAAACAAAATAAAAGTCCTATCGGGACGGGTTTGATATATTTATGTCTAAAGTACAAATGAACGAAAAACAAAAGAATAATACCTGATCGACTTGCATTTAATACAAGATCAACAAACATACACAGTGTAAGAATTAAGACTGTGCGCTTAAATTCTCCACTAGAATAATAACGAAATAATAAAATATAAAATGCAACATTACTAACCATGAAAATTCTAAACAAGTAAGCCATTCCCATATTCTGGGTCTCGGCAATAACTTCAAGCGCTGTCTCTGCCCCTGAAGACAGTAGTGCAAAAGCTAAGAACGATGCACCTTTTAACACAAAAAATGAAATCAAACAGTACAAATACATTTTACTCCAGTTTATTTTCACATTTATATTTTTATTTAACCTCATCCCTGGGGTAATAAAATATCCTATCGTATAGAAAAAAACAAAAACTATCACCGCGAATAGAGGCATCAATAGATCATCACGGCCTTGAAAATTAACTTGCTCTATAGATTTTAAAACAAAATAAAATAAAATTGTTACTGCCATCCAAAAAGAGGATGACATAAAAAACATTGAAAATGAACTATAAAGCATAGTCCAAACCACAAAAATCAATAGTATAAATAAATTAAGTGAATATACTTGCCAAGTTTTATCCTCATTAGCAAACCCAATAAATAAGGAGTACGTCATAAGAATGCACAATAAAAACATGCCAATCAATGGGATTATTTTATAATTATTTTTAGCATGAGCATTTTTACTCAATCGCATTAGAGACGTCCCATTACTACTTTAAATGCACGTAATGCAGCATCGAAATCGCACTTTATCATTCGAGACATTGAAGACAGTAGAATAAAAAATTTTACAAAAAAAACTCTATTTTTGTAAAATTTATTCGAAAAAGCGATTCTATTTCTTAATGCATATGTATCAGAAAACGATTGGCGCTTACCATTTCTTTTGGAACCAGAGCCAATACTTGCACCTTCTTTATGAAGTACAATACTTTTTGCGGCATAACCAAGTTTAAAAACTGGATCAAAACGTTTTGCCCTTGTTGCCCAATCAAGCTCTTCAAAGTAAATAAAATAACTTTCATCCATCAATCCAATTTTCTCAATAAACTCTTTAGAA
Source organism: Iodobacter arcticus (assembly GCF_042664895.1). Taxonomy (NCBI): domain Bacteria; kingdom Pseudomonadati; phylum Pseudomonadota; class Betaproteobacteria; order Neisseriales; family Chitinibacteraceae; genus Iodobacter; species Iodobacter arcticus. The sequence goes on along the minus strand of NZ_JBHTBQ010000014.1, from coordinate 151,762 downwards.
ACAAGCATTGCTGCACCTACAATATAATCCATATCATTAACATCAATAGACAGACATAATTTTTCAGAATATTGTCTATGACCAAGGATGTGCTTTATTGTCCCTAAATACGAATTATATTTACCACCAACAGCCTGAATTACATTTGGTTGATCATGATATAAAAGTGTAGATCCACAAATACCGATACGGCAATCACTCTTAGCATGCTTAATTAAAGCTGAAAGTGCATTCTTATCAACTTCCGTATCATTATTTAATATCCAAACGTATTCCATGCGTGGATCTTCGAGCGCCACACGAATCCCCACATTCATCCCACCTGCAAACCCAAGGTTTTTACCGGTCTGCAATAAAAACAAGTCATTAGATTCAATACAATAGCTTTCATTATTCAATACATTGATACACTTTAAATCCATTGCGTTCAAATATGAATTTTTTTCCTTTTCGCTTAAAATCCAATTTTTTATTTCATAATAAGAATTATTATCTGAGTTATTATCGCATATAACAATCCTATATTCACAATCAACTAATTTAAATAGACTACTCAAGCAAGAGATTGTGTCCTCCCACCCATTCCAATTTAAAATAACAATATAAACCATAGTTAAGCTATCGACCTTAAAGAGGTTAAACCGGCTTCCATTTCCTTTTTCATCGAACTAATTACATCATAATTTTTCTTTTTCATTTTATCCAATTCTAATAAAGAAGGAAGCTCGTCCAATATAAAATCCTCATATGTAACAAACTGATACCCATGCCTAAAAAAATCACCAACATCCTTACTTAGCACTATTGGCACCACTCCATTTGCTAAATATTCAATTCCTTTAGTAGGGCATGCTACCTTATTAAGTAATATATCATCCCTTAATAAAAAACCATAATCAGATTCTAAATAATGCTCTTCAACTAATGATGGGACAACACTTTTAACCTCTAAATTCAAAATGCCATAGTTATGTGCTAATTCCAGCATTTCAGCAGGTTTCCCAGTTAGAAATCTATACCTAACACTAGAATTACGCTTTACTGCTTCAAGCATTTTTGGAACATTTTGCCATTTCTGCAATCCACCAGCATAAATAACCAGAGGTGCCATGAACATTCTTGTTTTACTTAATCTCAGGGAACTCACTTTATGTGTAATTATTGGGATAATAAGATCAAAGGAACAATCTCTATCGTACTTATTCTTAAAATGCTCCGCCATCATCTTAGTGACAGAAATAATACTATAGCTTTTTTTAACCGTTATTTTCTCAGTCCAATTATAAATAAATGCAGACATTTTATTTCCCTCAAATAGCATTTCCTCAGGTACAACACCATGCATATCCGTAATTATCTTTTTAAAATAAAAAAAAGGTAATATTTTTAACGCGTTGTACACCGAATGTACATATAGTGTTTTTGCTCTTGCAATAACACATAAAATAGTAATAAATGAAAAGAATAAATTCAACTTATATATTGTTAAATTGTTTTTTATAATTATATTTTTTTTAAAGAAACGCCTAAATGATATATCAAGATACACTCTCGCTCTTGATTCAAAATTACTATCAATAGATGCAATACGTTGAATCATCCCATCTTGCTCATTATTACAATCTGGATATGGCGCAATAAAAACAAGCATAGTTATTTCTCAGTGAATATCTTGCTTAATGAATCTACAATAGTAGAGCATGCATTTCCAGTACCGTATGGATTATGCGCACCAGTCATCCGCTGATACTCTACTTCATCGTTTAATAAAATCTCTACAGCCTCAACAATACGCTGAGTATTTGTTCCAGTTAGCATAACCGTGCCAGCCAATACTGCCTCAGGACGTTCTGTTGTATCTCGCATCACCAATACAGGCTTACCCAATGATGGTGCTTCTTCTTGAATGCCACCACTATCAGTTAGTATTAGATAACTTTTTTTCATTAAATATACAAATGGCAAATAATCTTGTGGGTCAATTAAATAAATATTTTTATTATTGCTTAAATATCTATTTACTGGCTCCTGAACATTGGGGTTTAAATGCACTGGATAAATAACTTGGACATCTTCTCTACTTGCCAAAACATTCAAACCTGCACAAATATTTTCAAAACCTTGCCCAAAGTTTTCTCTGCGATGCCCAGTTACCAAAATTAGCTTTTTGCTTTTATCAATAAAAGAAAACTTCTCAGATAATTCTGCAGATAATATTGAATCTAAATCGATTTGTTTACTTGTCGCCAACAAGGCATCAATCACCGTATTGCCCGTAACACAAATGCTAGTCTCAGCAATGCCTTCTTTTAATAGATTATTTTTTGCCATTTCAGTAGGAGCAAAATGCATCCAAGCCATTAAGCTAGTGATCTTACGATTTAACTCTTCTGGCCAAGGTGAATATATATCACCGGTGCGTAATCCAGCTTCAATATGGCCGACAGGAATACGATGATAGAACGCGGACAAGCTGCATGCCATTGAAGTAGTTGTATCACCGTGTACTAGTACTAAGTCCGGTTTGAAATCTTCAAAGACAGGTTTTAATGCCAATAATATTCTTGAAGTAATATCAGATAAATCTTGCCCCGGCTGCATCAAATTCAAATCATACTCAGGAACTATATTAAATAGCTCAAGCACCTGATCCAACATTTGACGATGCTGTGCAGTTACACATACACGCGTTTCAAACTCACTATGTTGACTAAGTCCTTTAACCAATGGAGCCATTTTAATAGCTTCTGGTCTTGTGCCAAATACGACAAGAATTTTTTTCATTATTCTTTCACTCTTAATTTTGCTCTACATTCAATCATTTTTCTTAACACCATTTTAATTTTCAGTAACTTCAAAAGTTTGAATAAAAATATATAATTACCATATCCAAAATAACTAAGTTCTTTTTGCCTACTAATTATTCTTTCATCACCACCATAACAAAACGTATGTAGCAATACTTTTCCAGTATAAGACTTTTTAAAAACAAAAGAAAAAGACTTATGCACCTTTATATTGCTATTATATACATCCATCACTATATTTTTAAATGTAATCAAATCAAGACTTAGAATTTTTCCAGGCTGATCTGTCGCATCATTAATATTCCCCCCCCTAGCAGCAACAAAAGCTTGATCACTCGTTTTTATTATGCATCCTTGATTTATTATTGAATGCATACAAAACAAATGAACATATTGAGAACCAAGCCATTTTTGATACTGATTAGCGCTCGGCCAATGCGATCGTAAAAAAATAAAACTAGAAATAAATGCAAAAGCTAAGCTTAAATTTGGAACTGTTTTAATATAATCAGCAACATCGTCTAAATTTTCGATTTTAGCAATGCGATCAGATAAAGCCACATTCGAACTTAATATTTTCATGCTTAAATCATATTGATGATAACCAAAATGAAGAACATCTGGCTTACAGCTAGCTAGGATACTTTTTATATTAACAATTGAGTTCTGTAATAAACAATCATCACTGCCCAGTATCATACAATATTGCCCAGTGGCCATGCTAACCACTTTAGTGCAGTTAATATCAAACCCTTGATTAGACTCAAAACGCTGATATTTAATACTTAACTCTTTTGAATACTCTAAAACCAACTCCTCAGTATTATCAGTTGAGGCATTATCACTGATGACAATCTCTACGTCCTTATTATCCTGAATAATAATACTATCCAAACACTCTTTTAAATATTTATATCGATTATATGTGGGTATACATATGGATAACAATGGGCCACTCATGTAGTCATATCCTTTAAAGCTTTTAAACTACGTTTCGATTTAAAATTTAAGTATATATAATTAGAATACCCTACGCCAACAAAAATACAAACACATGAATAAGCCAGCAACAAATTATAGACACTAGAATATCGGCCAGATAAATAGCATGAAACACCAATAAAAATAGCCAGCACAATTGCATGCTGCAAATATGGTTCGCACTTATGAGCTCTAACATACGTTGCTTGCGCAAAAACAATGTGATTAGCTAATATGGCAAATAAAATCAGAGAAAATTCCTGAGGTTTTAATAATCGACCTGCAAAAGGGATGTTTAAATAATTAATAAGTAACAATACAGAAATAAATGTAACAATCAATATAAACAAAACTCCCCATGATTGCCAAAATATTTTTTTAAATAATAGATCCAGCTGATCAAATTTTCCGCTAGCAATTAGTTGACCAAACAATGGTGTTTTGGTGGTAATCCATGCCATAGCCAATGAACTAAGCACATTAGCAATTGTAAAGCTCATACCAACCTGCCCTGCCGCTTCTGGACTATGGTATTTAAATACTAAAGGTGTAAAAAGTTGAAATATAAAAAAACCACTTAACCAGCTGATAGCAATGCGCCATTGCATAGGAAGAATTTCTTCCCTCCAATTAATAGCTACTTCACTTTTCTTTCCAGTAAAAATACTATATAAAAATTTTCTTTTATTTAAAATAAGCCAAGCAGAGTTACTACTTAAAGTAGCCAGAGCAATAATAGCGGCTGCAAATAATCCCCATCCCATATAGAGGGCTAACCATGCGGCAAGGCTGGAAATTACTGACTGATAAAGCCGCATTTTCGCAATTTCAGCAACTAAGCCAGTCCCTTCAAGTAGAGCAATAATAGGACTAATAAATAAATTACCGCTCGTACAAAGTACTAAAATGATCCATGGCGAAGACCAGCTTACTGTTGAATCTGGGTAAGAAGAATTAAAAAACCAATAGCCAGCAGGGGCAATGATAGCTATCATTAAAATAGCAATTACGCCGTACCACTTTACCGCTAAAGTAAAGAGCGAAAACAAACGAGATTTAGCCTGTTCATCACCACTAATTAAACCTTCTTTCCAAACTAGCTTTGACATTTCATGGCTTGCAAATTGGGAAATTACACTACAAAAGCCTAACTCAAAGAATACTTGCATGGCTAAAACACTTGCAAATGTATAATAAAAACCTTGTTCTACCTGACTCAAATGATGAGATATAAAATACAGAGTAATTAAGCCTGCAAAAACCCCCCATCCACGAGTCAAAATCACATAAGCGATAGCTTGATCAATACCGATAGATTTTAATATCTTTTTTACTACCATTATTTTTTGCCTGACTAAATTTAATTACACTTAAAAAATGTACTATTTATTTACTACGTTGTAGGAAATAACTTTTATTCCAATCGGCCGTTCGTTGAATACTTTCATCCAAATTAGTCCAAACGTCTAAATTATGTGACCTAGCTTTATTTATAGAAGGAATATATCTTGACCTACTCCCCCCCCCTTCATTAGAAAGGAAAATAACTTCTTTCTCTGGAGCTAATATATTTTTAACGCACTCAGCTAAATCGGATATGAGAATAGCTTGATCTGATCCTACATTATACGCCTCCTGATTTTTCCCCTTGAGCAAAAGAGTTAACAACCAAATAGCTAAATCAGCGCCGTACAAATAGCTTCGATAAATTTCACCTTTCGATTTCACAACAATATTTTGTGAAAATAAAGCATCTCTAACAAAGTTACCTATTGCAAAATGAGTATCAATAGCTAACCCTGGGCCAGAAAAAGCAAAACAACGCGCAAAAATAACATCAAATGAATGCTTGGATGCATATAATGCAGCCATTGTTTCTATTGAACGCTTTGCCTCTCCATATGCACTGAGTGGGCTGTTTGACAAGCATGCCGATGTACTATCCTCCAAGAAAAGTGGCTGCTCTTCTGGTTGAGCCCCATACTGAGCACCAGATCCAATCATTAGCACTTTTTTTGCACCAGACTTAACTGCAATATCTAGGATATTCCGGCCACCATTAATCATACTATTAAATAACGATAAACCATCGGCTTGTACAGCTAATGACGTATCTGTAGCAGCATGAATAATACAATCATATTTGCGACTTACCTCAAAACACTGAGCATCAGATTCAATAAAATCAAGCCAGCGAACATCACGGTAACTTGGCTCGCTAATTAAAAATTTCTCAGGAGACCTAGAAACAACAGTGACTGAAATATTAAAACCATTAAGATTTAAATAATGAAGCAGGGCCAATAACCATCGCCCAAAAAAACCAGTTCCCCCTGTCAGTAATATTTTTTTATTTTTTATTTCATCTAAGGATAAAAAAAATGGTGATAACCGTTCAAAATCTTCTTTAATTAATGGTGAATTAAGCGACACAGTCAATTTTAATTATCCTAGAATCATTTTGTTAAATTTAAATACCCATGCTATTTACAGCAGCGATCAAGCTTTTTGATGAAAAAGACCTCACAATATCTGAATCATGATGCCATTGATCATTGTCGATATAGATACTTTCTGCATTGGCATTATTTGCCATTAGAATGTCAGACTCTAAAGTATCACCAATCACAACGCACTCATTTAACACCCCACCAATCCTCTCTAATGCAACTTGAAGCATCAATTTATTTGGCTTACCAAATAAATAATTACAACGGATCCCAGCGGCCCCCTCAATTGCCCCAAGCATTGCACCACATCCAGGTAATAATGCCCCTTTATCACTAGGATAATTTGCATCACTATTGCAAGCTATTAACAATGCACCATTAGTAATAGCTTGCAATGCATTACTAATGGTCTCATAACTTAATTCTAAATCTAAGCCAACTAAAACGGCTCCGCACTGATCATGCGTCGCCAGTTTAAGCCCATGATTTACGACTAAATCTCTTAAACCGCTGCTCCCAACTACATAGACGCCTTTTTGACCATCTAAAGAATCTTTTTTAACCGCTTGGCACGCAACTTCGGCGGAGGTTAATAGCTCATTTTCAGCACATGCAATTCCCATTCCCTCTAGCTTATTTCTAATGCTTAAAGGAGATCTTGCGGAGTTATTTGTTAGGTAAATTATTTTTTTACCTGCCTCTCGCAACCTTTGTATAGCTTCAATAGCTCCATCAACTGGCTTGCTACCCTTATACACAACACCATCAAGGTCAATTAGAAAAACGTTCTTCTTTGCTAGCGCGATCCAATTACTCATAGAGTAGATCCTAATTTTTTGTTAAGTATTGAGTAACCTTTTGATATATCGTATCAGGTAACTCTGGGGTCATTTTATGGAGAGGGTTTGACGCCATACTTCCATTTTCTAATACACGACTTGTAATTTTTGGAAAATATGTTTGTTCAGGATTGATGGTTACAAGAAACGCGTATAAATCCGAACCATTAAATGCAGCTAAAAATTCTGGGTCATTTTCAAACCCCGGATAAATACGCAAGACGGGGATATCGTAGACACTGAACAATTTATCAAAATTAGGTAGGCCAACTCCAGTTTTAATATCGCATCCAACATATCGGCCAGCAAAATAGCTACGCTGAGTCATACGAATAGAGGCATACCCTTGATCATCAAATATAAATATTTTCAGATTTAACTGATTAATTTTTGCAGTACCTAACTCTTGTAGATTTTGTGAAAAGCCACCATCCCCCTCAAACAACACAGTTCTTTTCTGCGGATTCGCCAATGCAGCACCAATTGCTCCGCCTAGGCCATACCCCATGGAAGCTAATGACTTATTTGTAACTAAGTACTGACCGAATTTTTGCTGAAATATTTGTAATGATGCCGTGAATGCACTGCCACTACTACACGGAATAACAACGTCATTATTAGTGCAAAGCCGGGACATCTGATCTAAAAAGGTATATGGCGACAGATAACCATCAAAAACTTCATTACAGTTTTCAACAATTGGTAATTCTCTTTTCACCATATTGCAGTATGTTAGCCACTCAGGAATATCCGCTTTAAACTGCTTAGATAAATTCAGTAAAATTTGATTTGCATCATCACAGATACCTAGATAAATATTAGGGTGCCCTTTATCCAACTCTGCTTGATCACAATCGACCTGAATAACTTTCCCATTTACAGCAAACTCTTGCCAATTAAACCCTGTCTGCTGCAAACCAAGACGAGTTCCTAATGCAATAATCAAATCTGCTTGCTGTATCAAAATATTACTATACCTTTGTCCCCAAGTATTTGGGCGGCCAAAGTAGTATGGATGCTCAGAGCCAATACGATCAGCACCATTCCAAGTTGTCATCACAGGAAGTGCTAGACCTACAAACCCAGCATGCCCAATCTGTTGAGATATTGCCCTATCAACTCCACCACCAAGCAAAACAATTGGGCGTTTAGCATCTTTAAGCAGTGAAATAATTTTTCCACATGCAGTATCTATGTTATTTTTTGTTTCACTTATGTTTTCGTTGTCATCTAAAACATTTAGCTCATCCGCATTTACAATTGCACCCTGAACATCAAGTGGAATTTCAATAAAAACAGGGCCCTTTCTTGGTGTCCAACCTGTTTTTACAATATTAAAAAATTCATTTTTAGTAACTGGTTTAAGTAAGCGGATGCTTTTTTTAGTTATTGATTCAACTAAACGTACACCGTCAATTTCTTGAATCCCACGCTGACGTAATAAACCATTACTCAAATCAGCAGTTTTAACTTGCCCACCAATTACAAGCAGCTCTCTGCTCTCCTGATATGCCCCAGCAATTGCAGTAATGATATTAGTCAGCCCAGGCCCCGCAGTCACTAATGCAAAAGCTTTTTTACCTGCTCCAGTTTCCGTGTAATACTCTGTCGCAATACCTGCAGCAACCTCATTAACAACAGGAATTAATTTTATCTTTTGGCTTACACTTTCAGCCAAATGCATAATATTTCCACCACCAAGAGAAAAGCAACTTTCATAACCTAATTCAACTAACCACTGTGAAATTAGATCACTATATTTTATAGCAGCCATTTACAATTCTACCTACGAATTAAACAAGAAATGAATTGCCCTAATAAAATATACTAAGGCAATATTTTCACAGTGATCGAATGAATATTAGAAATTCACACCTACAAATGTCTCGATCTTTTCAATTACAAAATCAAGCATTTCTGTCGTTAGTCCTGGGTAAACGCCAATCCAGAAAGTATTGTGCATGACACGATCAGTATTGGTTAATTCACCGCTAATGCGGAAATTACGCCCGATCATGTATGGCTGGCGGGTTAAGTTACCGGCAAATAATAGACGTGTGCCAATTTTGTTTTGGTCTAAATAATTCAACAGATCCACACGACTAATACCGGCATCTTCGCGAATAGTAATCGGGAAACCAAACCATGATGGCGAGCTATTTTCTGTGGCTTCTGGCAAGATAAGAAATTCTGAGCAAGACTCTAGCTTCTCTTTCAGGTATTCAAAATTAGCTTGGCGTGCAGCAATAAAGCCTTCTAATTTATCCATTTGTGCTAGTGCACAAGCAGCCTGCATATCGCTGATTTTTAGGTTGTAACCAAGGTGGGAATAGGTGTATTTATGGTCGTAACCTTCTGGTAAATTACCCAATTTCCAGCAAAAGCGTTTATTACAGGTATTGTCTTGGCCTGGCCCGCAATAGCAATCACGGCCCCAATCGCGGAATGATTCAATAATTTGTTTTAATTCATAATTATTGGTAAACACCGCGCCGCCTTCACCCATGGTGATATGGTGTGCAGGGTAAAAACTTAATGTGCTGATATCACCAAAAGTACCTACCAATTGACCATTGTAGGTAGAGCCGAGTGCATCACAACAATCTTCAATTAACCACAATTTATGGCGGGTACAAATCTCACGAATCACTTCAAGATTATATGGATTACCCAAGGTATGGGCCAACATGATGGCTTTTGTTTTTGGGCTAATTGCGGCTTCAATTTTAGCGGGGTCGATATTGTAAGTTGGGATATCCACATCTACAAACACGGGTACAGCGCCAAATTGCAAGATTGGGTTCACTGTTGTTGGGAAACCCGCGGCGACGCCAATAACTTCATCACCTGGCTGAATAGCACGCGCGCCTAATTTATGCGAAGTCAGTGCAGAAAATGCCAGTAAATTTGCAGAGGAACCAGAGTTGGTAGTTAATACATATTTAACGCCCAGATATTCGCTGAGGCGCTTTTCAAAAGCATCATTAAAACGGCCGGTAGTAAGCCAACCATCTAAGGACGCTTCAACCATATTTTTAAGCTCAGCCGCATCCAATACTTTGCCCGATGGTGGAACAACCGAAGTACCTGCGGTAAATTCACGCGGGGCTAATGTAATAGCAGCAAATTCTTCAACTAGCTTAGAAATTTGCAAACGAATTTCTTGAGATTTTTCCACGATTTATTCCTAATACTTAATTGTGTTAGTTTTTATTAAATAGAAAATGAGCTATTTTCATATTCTTTAATTTGTTGCAAGGTCATCTGATGCATATCGCCCCCTTGCAATTGCGCCTTGTGCCATTCACATATTTTTAGCAATGCGTGGCTTAAAGACCATCTAGGCTGCCAATTTAACTGCATATGCGCCTTGGAGCAATCCAGTTTTAAATAATGTGCTTCGTGCAAGGTTGCTGCAGAGGTATCAATACGATAAGCCGCACCGTCGCCCCAGATGCCAGTTAGCTGCTCGATAATCCAGCCCACTGGCTTGGCATCATGATCATACGGGCCAAAATTCCAGCCGCCTACAACCGCTTGGCCTTGGGTATATAGCTGCTCGGCCAACGTTAAATAACCACTAAGTGGCTCTAATACATGCTGCCAAGGGCGAATTGAATTCGGACTGCGAATCACAACTTCAGTGTTATTTTCAATAGCACGAATCATATCAGGAATTAAACGATCTCCTGCCCAATCGCCACCGCCAATCACATTGCCAGCTCGGCCGGATGCCAATGCCACCTGTTGATGACTACCGAAATAGGAATCACGATAGGCACGTGTTACTAATTCAGAGCAACCTTTGCTATTACTATAAGGATCATGTCCGCCCATAGGTTCGTTTTCACGATACCCCCAAGGCCACTCTTGATTTTCATAGCATTTATCGCTGGTTACATTCACCACCGCTTTAACACCCTCAGCCTGACGAATCGCTTCCAGCAAATGTACCGTCCCCATCACATTGGTGGCGTAGGTTTCAATTGGATTAGCGTAGGAATATCTCACCAAGGGCTGGGCTGCCATATGAATCACAATCTCAGCGCCTGATTCATTCAGTGCCGCTTGCACGGCAGAGAAATCTCGAATATCACCGATAATTGATTTCATTCCTGCGGCAACATTAGCCTCTTCAAATAGGCTAGGCGAGGTTGCAGGGGCCAGGGCAAAGCCAGTCACAATCGCCCCCATTTGCTGCAGCCATAAAGAAAGCCAGCTCCCTTTAAAACCAGTATGCCCAGTTAAAAAGACCTTTTTTCCCTGCCAAAATGCTTTATTCATCATATGGTCTTTACCAAACCTTCCAAGGTGCTTTACCGGATTCCCATAATTCTTCTAAGTAAACCTTATCTCTTAAGGTATCCATAGGTTGCCAGAAGCCATCATGAGGGAATGCTGCCAATTGGCCTTGCTCAGCCAGTATTTCTAATGGCTCACGCTCCCAAGTACATTGATCTCCACTAATTAAATCAATCACTTTAGGAGACAGTACAAAAAAGCCACCATTAATCATGCCGCCATCGCCTTTCGGCTTTTCTTTAAAATTTAATACCTTGTTGGATTTAATATCCAAAGCACCAAATCGGCCAGGCGGGTAAGTTGCGGTTAAGGTTGCATCAACGCCTTGCTCTTTATGAAATGCAATCAGTTGAGCAATATCTACATTGCTCACACCATCGCCATAGGTAAAGCAAAATGCTTCTTCATCTTTTACATATTCTTTTACTCGTGCTAAGCGACCGCCCGTTAAGGTACTTTCACCGGTATCTACTAAAGTCACTTTCCATGGCTCGGCATAGCGATGATGCACTTCCATCGTATTGTTACTCATATCAAACGTAACATCTGATGTATGTAAAAAGTAATTAGCAAAATACTCTTTAATCACATAGCCTTTGTAACCACAGCAAATCACAAAATCATTAATCCCATAGTGCGAATACATTTTCATGATATGCCACAGAATGGGCTTACCACCAATTTCAACCATTGGCTTTGGGCGTGTTGATGTTTCTTCGCTAATTCGAGTCCCCAAACCACCCGCTAAAATAACTGCTTTCATTCCATCACCACACTATGATTATTAAAATATTCTGCTTCAGCTAAAACCTTGCCTAATTTATCTTTGGCAGATAATTGGACATTATCTGTACAGGGCCAATCAATATTTAGCTCTGGATCATTCCAGAGAATTGAGCGCTCAAATTCCGGAAACCAATAATCGGTCGTTTTATATAAAAACTCTGCCACATCCGACACCACTACAAAGCCATGCGCAAAGCCTTCGGGTATCCATAGCTGGCGTTTGTTTTCTGCGCTTAGCGTTACGCCCACCCATTTGCCAAAAGTCGGGGAAGATTTGCGGATATCTACGGCCACATCAAAAACTTCGCCCAAGGTGCAGCGCACTAATTTACCCTGGGGGTATGGAGATAATTGATAGTGCAAACCACGCAATACGCCTTTTACTGAGCGAGAGTGGTTGTCTTGTACAAACTCGACTTTACGGCCAATAGCGGCTTCAAATTTGGCGTGGTTAAAGCTCTCATAAAAAAAACCGCGCTCGTCTCCAAAGACTTGTGGCTCGATAATTTTTACATCGCTAATTGCAGTATCAATGATTTTCATATTGCATTTTTTAAGCAAGGTGGATTTAAATCCACCTTGCTATTCCCCTAATCAAGAATAATTTTCTATATCAATGTGGTACTACGTAATCGCGGCCGCTAGTAAACCACGCTCACCGCAAAAAATCATCAGAATGTTTTGTCTTTTAGCATGTTCAATAAGTACTGGCCGTAGGCATTTTTCTTTAAGGGCTGAGCCAGTTTTTCTATTTGTGCTGCATCTATCCAGCCAGCGCGGTAGGCTATTTCTTCAGGGCAGCATACTTTTAAGCCTTGGCGCGATTCGATGGTTTGGATGAACTGGCTGGCTTCTAGCAAGGATTCGTGAGTGCCGGTATCTAACCAAGCGTAGCCTCTACCCATGGTTTGTACGTCTAGCTCGCCCATGGCTAAGTAGGCAGCGTTCACGTCGGTAATTTCTAGCTCACCACGAGGTGATGGCTTAATGGCCTTGGCAATTTCTATTACGCGGTTGTCGTAGAAATAAAGACCCGTTACGGCGTAGTTTGATTTGGGCTGTACTGGTTTTTCTTCTAGGCTAACGGCTTTGCCTTGCTCATCAAACTCCACCACACCATAGCGCTCTGGGTCGGTAACGCGGTAGGCAAATACGCTGGCACCGCTGGTTTTGGCCGATGCGTCTTGTAATAATCCAGCAAAATCGTGGCCGTAGTAGATGTTGTCACCCAACACCAAAGCGCAATTGTCCTTGCCAATAAATTCTTCGCCAATAATAAAGGCTTGGGCAAGGCCGTCTGGGCTGGCTTGCACGGCGTATTGCAGCTGAATACCCCACTGGCTACCATCGCCGAGTAATTGCTCAAAGCGCGGGGTGTCTTGCGGGGTAGAGATAATCAATATCTCTTTGATGCCCGCCAGCAACAAGGTGCAGAGCGGGTAGTAAATCATCGGCTTATCGTAAATAGGCAACAGCTGCTTGCTAACAGCCAGCGTAGCTGGGTAGAGGCGTGTGCCGCTACCACCGGCAAGGATAATGCCTTTGCGAGTTGATGTGCTTGTATTAGAAGTTGTCATGTTTTTCTCGTTTACGGTTATCTGGCGGGTTTCACCCGCCCTACGGTTTATTCTTGAAAGGTGCATTTAAGAAATCCAGCATAAATTGATAAGCACTACTATCAATCAAGCGATAAATCACTCGCGCATCCAAATTCAAATAGTCATGCACAATTCTATTTCGCAGGCCGATGGCTCGCTGCCATGCTTGCAATTCCGAACTTGTAACCTGCTCTAGTTGGCATAGCATAGCGAATGCATCGTAGGCGCTGACTGGCACCGCCATATTGCAGGCTTTTAGCCAATGTTTTGCCTTGCCAATTGCGTTTTCTGTGAGCACCTGCAGTGCATGAGCTGTACCTGAGAACTCTAAAGGACTTAGCTCACCACGCTCTTTTAACTTCGCTTTAGCCTCTAACAAAATCAGCCCTTGCCTTGCTGCATGGGCCGCTGTTTCTGCTTGGTAAGTCTCAAGCTTCATGCGCCTGCTCCCAGCTAAACATTTCTAACTCTCGCCATGTTCGCACTAAAAACTGACTCCATAACAAGGTATTGTCACCTTTTAATTACACTCCCTCATTAGCAATTTGCTCTCGCATCGCAAGGCCAGCCTGAGCAATATCGATCAAATCAAGCTCATCAAGGTGGATCTGCATTTGCTTTGAAATCTCTAACTGCAAATCACTGAGTAGCTCATAGCGCTCAAGCGGATCAATCCCCGGTAGCAACGCAATAGCCACATCCCAATCACTTTGTGCATGCTCTAGCCCTTTAGCACGGCTACCTACCAATACAGCAAAAGCAATCTTCGGGCTAAGCGCGAGGCAATCACGCAAGCGCTGCAGTGGCATTATTTTTTGCTCAGCAAGGTCATCACTTGCGTCACGCCGTCTTGCCAATCTGGCAGGCAAAGGCCGAATGTGGCTTGTAGCTTTTCTGTGCTTAGCTGTGAATTAGCAGGCCTTGGCGCGGGCAAGGGGTAAGCGCTGGTTGGAATAGGTAGAATTTGTGCTGCTTTAATCGAAACGCCAGCCGCTTTTGCTCGCTCAACCACGCTCTCTGCATAGCCATGCCATGTTGTACTGCCAGCGGCTACCAAGTGATATGTGCCGTATAAATCTGGGAGCTGGCAATTAGTCGCTGATTCAATCTGCAAAACTTGGCGAATTGCATGGGCGGTCACATCTGCTAATAAGCTAGCCGCAGTCGGCGCGCCGTGTTGGTCGGCGATGATTTTTAGCTCCTCCCGCTCACCCGCCAAGCGCAAGATGGTTTTCAGAAAGTTGCCGCCGTGCGCGCCGAATACCCAGCTGGTTCTAAATATCAGATGCCGTGGATGGGCGGCGGCAATCGCCAACTCACCGGCTAGCTTGGTCTTGCCATATACGGACTGCGGGTTCGGCGTGTCGGTCTCGCTATACCAGCCGTCTTTTGTGCCATCAAACACATAATCGGTGGAGTAATGCACCAGCAAAGCGCCAATCTTAGCGGCTTCCTCTGCAAATACTTGCGGGGCGATGGCATTAATGGCGCGAGCAAGCTCTGGCTCGCTTTCCGCCTTATCCACCGCAGTATGCGCAGCAGGGTTAACAATCACATGCGGCTGTATTCTGGCGACCAGTGCTCGTATCGCTTCTGGATCACTTAAATCACAGTCTTCTCGATCAACCGCAATCACAGTGCCCAGCACGGCAAGGCTGCGCTGCAACTCAAAGCCTAGCTGGCCGTTTTTGCCGGTCAATAGAATACGAATAGCTTGCTTCATTTTGATCTACTCTTCACTGGGATCTACTTTTCACGGGCTAAAGCAGCTTGCAAGCTAGCTTCTAATTGATTAAATGCACCGATATAAGCCTCTACTTTGCCTAATAAAGCAGATACCTCTCGCTCATCATAAACATGGCTGGATAAATTGCGCATTTCTATCATGTCGAGCCAAAGAGCTTCATCCTGAAGTAAGCCTTGAGCAAAAGCATCTTTAAAAATAGCGCGGGGATTTTTGCTATCAATTCCCACAAAATCTAAATAGCGCTTTAATGCTTTCCAAGACATTTCAAAAGTAAACTCGAAACGCTGCACATTAATATCCAATACCACGTCGCCAAAACCTTCTTGACGTAAGGCAATCGCTTCTTCTTGCACCAAGCGTAAACGTCGCAATGCTCTGGAGAAATACAATAAGCCGTCTTCTGCACGCAATTGCTTGCTCGCACTGAATAAAACGCGACCAGTCTCTTTCACTCTTTGAGAAAAACGCGGCTCAGCAAAGGCAATATTAGCGACGTCAATTTTGATTAAGGTCGGCAACAAATCCACTTCTGCACGGATGAAGGCCATACTCTCAGAGCTGGCATTCACATCATCAAAAGCAAAATCATAATCACTGGCCACTTTTGCTTCACCATCCACACGCGAGCCAAACAGCCAGACTCTACTTGGGTTCAAATGGCGCAAAATAATGCCAACCACGGCATCAATCAGTTTCTTATCTAAAATCGGCGTCACCTCAGCCATTTTTTAAGCCCCGTATTGCTGATCAATCCAGTCTTGATAATTGCCACTACTTACATTCTGCACCCAGTCCTGATGCGTCAAATACCAATCTACCGTTTTAGCAATACCTGTTTCAAAGGTTTCCGCAGGTTTCCAGCCCAGCTCTCGCTCTAGCTTACTTGCATCAATGGCATAGCGCTTATCGTGGCCAGGGCGATCGGCTACATAAGTGATTTGTTCAGCGTAAGCCTTGCCATCGCCACGTGGCTGACGCTCGTCAAGGATCTGGCAGATAGTGTGGACTACATCTAAATTCGGCTTTTCATTCCAACCACCTACATTGTAAGTTTCACCCACCACACCCGCTTCCAACACGCGGCGAATGGCGCTGCAATGGTCTTTTACATACAGCCAGTCGCGAATCTGCTGTCCATCGCCATAAATAGGCAAGGCTTTACCAGCGAGGGCATTCAAAATCACCAGCGGGATCAGTTTTTCTGGGAAATGATAGGGGCCGTAATTATTTGAGCAATTAGTGGTCAATACCGGCAAGCCATAGGTATGGTGCCAAGCGCGAACCAAATGATCTGATGCGGCTTTAGATGCGGAATATGGGCTATTTGGCTCATAAGTTTTGGTTTCAGTAAAAGCAGGATCATCCGCGGCTAAAGAGCCATAGACTTCATCGGTGGACACATGCAAAAAGCGAAATGCCGCTTTATTCTCCGCAGCTAAATCAGTCCAATAGCCACGCACGGCTTCTAGCAAATTAAATGTGCCCACTACATTGGTCTGAATAAACTCACCAGGCCCGCTAATTGATCGATCCACATGCGATTCGGCGGCAAAGTTAAGCACGGCACGGGGCTGATATTTGGCCAGCAGCTCAGCAATCACTGCTTTATCGCCAATATCTGCACGCACAAAAATATGCCGCACATCGTCGTTTAAGGAGGCCAGCGTATCCAGATTACCGGCGTAAGTTAGCTTATCTACATTGATGACAGGCTCGTCTGATTGCGCCAGCCAATCCAATACAAAATTACCGCCAATAAAACCTGCACCACCCGTGACTAAAATCATGCTACGCCCTTCCATGTGTTCTTTAATAAATCCAAACGCTGCTTTTGCTCTGGATTTGTACCCATTTTATTCACTGCTTCTAAGATAAAGCTCGCCAAGATGGCTAGGAAGAAACCAGCAAAGAGCGCCAATAAAATCAAAATGGCGCGCTTAGGCTTGGCTTTTCTTTCCGGGGCAATAGCGCTATCCAATACTTGAATATTTGCACCATCTTTAGCTTCATCTAATTTAGCGATTTCATACTGTTTAGACATCAGTTCAAACAAGGTTTCTTGGTATTTCACATCACGCATTTTGCGAATGTAATCCAAGCCAATTCCTGGCGCTTTGCTCTTGGCGACTAGTGCATCTCCATTTTCTTCGCCACCCTTGCTCATATCTGCCAGCTGGGTTTGCAGGCTATCCAGCTCTGCCTTTGCTCTTTGTAATTCTGGGTTGTTTTCAGTGGCAAAGTTACGCATGGCATTCAATTGCACCTGCTTGGCTGAGACTTTGGCACGTAAAGTCGCTAATGCTTCAATCGCCACCTTACCTTGCTCATTCAGCTGCATCACGCCGGTTTTTTCCTGCAACTGCCTTAAGGCAACCTCCGCGTCGGCTAGCTCTTTTTTAGCCGTTACAATCTGCCCTTCAAAAAACTGACGGCGCTGTGCTGCTTCAGTCACAGCCAATACTTTACTTAAATTACGCAGTTCTTCTACATAAGCGTTGGCAATTGCGGCCGCCAGCTTAGGGTCTTTATCGGCAACTTCAATCGAAATCAAGCCATCTTTACCGGTAGCAATCTTGCTGCTGCCCTCAAGGGCAAACAAAGTCTCACCCGCCGTTTTAGTCCCATATACCGTTTGCAGTTTAAAGCGCTCGACCAGTTTTTCTTCTAAACGGCGGCTTTGCATCATGGCGATATAAATATCGTTCGGGCTTTTCACGCCCAGAGCGGCCCCTGCACCACCCGCCAGCCCCCCCAATTGAGCCAACATTGCCGATGCAGAAGATTGCTGTTGCTGCGGTGGCAAGATCGTTGTTTTAGCTTCAAAAATGGGCGTTGCAACTAAGCCATACACTAAAGCCAAAATACCAAACACAATAGGCAAACCAAAAATCAATTTTTTATGCTTTGCCAATACAATTAATAAATCAATCAGGCTGATTTCATCATCCTGATCATTTTCCTGGGTAATTGCTTTGTTTTCCATGGGCTTCTAATTGTTAAGGTCGTGTTTATTTAATCAAAGTTAAAAGCCCATAAAGCAATCTGCCTTATGAGCTTTTTTAATTAATTACCCAATACTTTAATACCCGCCAAGCCAGTACCAAAGTTAGCCAGAATTTGCGTCCAATCCAGCGCGTTTTTCACAAAACCAGTACGATCAAACTTCTCTGGCACCACAATCACATCACCCGGTAGGGAAGGTGTACCTTTAAATGAGCGAGTCAACAATCCAAATTGCTGGGCGCTGACTACCGAACCATCGGCACGCACCACAAATACACTATCTGCATCAGCACTTTCGGTCGGGCCACCTGCTAGCGCCAGATAATCGCCAACGCTACGATTCTTACTATAAATAAACGCGTTATTACGGCTAAATACCGAGCCCATCACCGCCACAGTTGCAGAGCGCGAAGGGATAAAGACCCGATCGCCGTCTTCTAGGGCTACTTCAGGAATATCTGCCAGCTTGCTGCTTTCCGGGCTTAAACCCAGCACCACGCGGCCATCCGCTTTAGTGGTACGAATTTTCTGGGCAAGCAGTTTTTGTTGATCAGCCTGAATCGTTGCAGCCTTTACGCCGCCTTCATTTAAAGAGTTTTGCGCCAACTGCCCTGCCGATGTTTGCGCATTGCGCTCCACATAATCGGCCAAACGCTCCAGCTCGTCCTGTTGCTTCTTACGCACTTCATCACGCGAGAACTCTGCGCCGTAAAGATAAGCACTAGAAGTTAAGCCGCCGATACGATCAATCAAGGTCGCCAGCGTTTCGCCTTCACTCACCTGATAAATACCCGGCGTGCCCACCTCACCTTCGATATGAACAAAGCGAGTTTTTTGCTGGGTAGAAACACGGATATCCGTCTTAGAGAAAACATGAATCACATCGCCCTTAGCCAAAATCTTATCTTGCGATGCATCGCGCTTTAAGATCACCGCGCCTAAATTAAATGGCACGAGGGTTGTTGTGCTATCTAGCTCATTGGTGCGCTCAATCGCAGCGTAATTCCAATTGATTTCTTGCTGATTACCGCGCAAAGCACCTAAGAGCGTGCGATCGACTTTGCGCTGTAGCTTTGGAGCAGGGGGATTCAACGAGCCCTGCTGCTGTTTAAGCAGCTCTTGCTGATCTTCTTCTTCCTGAATATCTTTGCTGCTGGCTGTTTTGTCTTGGTATTTATTTTCCCAAAAACGCGGCGCGATCAGCATATCTTTACTGCTAATTAAATCGCTCACCTTCATGCCCTCAAACCAAGGCATACGCACCGACTGCGCCACATTGCCGCGCAAAGACACCATATCGTCAATTTTCTGGCTTAGGCCATAAAGCTGCACCACATCGCCACCACGCACAACAAAACCAGCGGCCTTGGCTAGCTCTACCGATTCTACTTTTCGCGACTTTTGCGCGACTACCCGCTCAATCGATACCTTACCATCTTGCGCAAAATTACCTGTGCCGCCCGCCCAAGTAATCAGATCTTGCAAATTCTCGCCCGGCTTCACTTCATAAATAGCGGGAACTTTTACACTCCCTGAAATCGCCGCTTGCCCGCCCACTGGCGGCACATACACCACATCACCGCCTTGCAACATCAGATCATGGCTCTTATCACCTTTAAGCAGCAAATCGTATAAGTCGAATTCATTAACTACTTTGCCAGCGCGCTTCACCTGAATTTTACGCAAAGAGCCATTGGCCGATGGGCCGCCCGCAGCAAACAAGGCATTCACCACGGTAGAAAGCGATCCAAGACTATAACTGCCCGGATTTTGTGCAAAACCCACCACAAAAACTTGTACGCTTTTAAGCTGGCCCATGGTGACTGCCAGATCAAAGTTGCGGTACACCTTGCCTACTTCACGGCTTAAATGCTGCTTGAGCGCGCCAAAAGGAATACCCACTACGCTGACATTCCCCACGCGAGGAATAAATACCGCACCAGAGCGATCTACTTTGAGCTGTAAATCGGCATCCAGCTGGCCCCAAAGGCGAACCGAGAAATTATCCCCCACACCAATCAAGTAATCAGCAGAAACCGGCGCAGCTTCAAAAGGTGAATAAGCTGCTTGCTGCATCTGAAATATTTGCTGACCAAACACGGGCAATGGCAGATTTGCACTACTGCAGAGATATTTCTGAAAATCATTCAGCGGCGCAGCAGGCGTTTTATATCGGTTATTGCGATCCAGAACAGACTTGCCGCTTACTTCATCACAAGAAATGGGTGCCATTGGCGTTTGCAGCTGCTGGCTAAGGCTCTTCTGTTGCTGATTAGACTGGCTCTGCTGCCCCTGATTTTGCATACCCTGCTGGGGATAGCCCAGCGTATTATTCTGCAGCGGCAAAGGCCCTTGGTTCATCATCAATGCCGATGGATCATCCGGCATCGTTTGGCAATCACCGGCACCAGATAAACATGTAGCAGACCATGCAGGGCCAGCTAAAAGCAGCGAAAGTGAAATAACAGCGGAGCTTCTGGATAATTTCATAGGTTAGTCATATCTTATGAATGGCAAGGGGCGCGGACAAACAAGCGGGGAGACTATAACAACTCAGACTGTCATATGGAAGTGATGGCGAATTAAAACCATGCCACTTCAAGCAGCCACATTACAGTTACAATTTAATGAAGCCACACGCAATAACAAGTAATTACATCAATACTTGGCCATCGCCAAATCCACTTCCTCGGCCCAGCGCGCAATCCCGCCATTTAAATTAATGACATTGGCAAAGCCCTGGCGCTCTAAAAATGAAGCCACTTGATAGCTACGCATGCCATGGTGACAAATCACCACAATCGTTGCATCTTCATCCAATTCAGCAAAGCAGCTCGCAATGGTATTCATAGGAATAAGCTGGCTATTTGCAATATGGCAAATCTCATACTCGCCCACTTCACGCACATCTAATAACAAAGGGTTGGCACGCTCTGCATCACTAAGCCATTGGGATAATTCGAGAGGATTAATTTGTTGCATTCAAAAGCCCTGATAGCTGCATCACAAAACGATAAAAGCTGTAAACACATCGACTCACAAATCAAAAAGCACCATCAATCCTGTATCACAAAAGAATGATGGGCTATGTGTTTACAGCGTTTTTGGCATTTCTTTAAAAGGCAAAAGCCGTTTTTTCTTTTGCGTTTTTCAAGCGTGGCAAATTGTATTCAAACAACTTAGTGATCCTAAAGCTGCCCTTGGCCACACAGGTGAATAGCGTTGCAGACATAATCGGCAACTCGCCCACTACGGCAATTAAACGCCCGCCTACAGCCAGTTGATCTTTCAGGCTGGCTGGAACCTCGGCTAAAGAACCGGTCACGATAATGGCATTAAACGGGCCTTGCTCCTGAGCCGCAGCAAGCGCGTCACCTTGCGATACTGTAGCGTTTTTAATCCCTGCAGCTGCCAAATTGGCGCGTGCGGTATCAACCAAAGCCGCATCAATTTCCACGCCATAAACATGCTCCACCAAGCCTGCTGTCAGCGCCATCAAATAACCAGTCCCCGCGCCCACCACCAAGACTTTATCGCTGACTTGCGGATCGATATCCTGCAGCAGCTTGGCTTCCATCTTGGGGGCCAGCATTTGTGCGCCATTTGCCAGCGGCAACTCGATATCCACAAAAGCCAGCTCTTTTTTATCTGCGGGTACAAATTCTTCGCGCTTTACCGCCAATACACGGTTGAGCACCTTTTGATCCAGCACATCCCAAGGGCGGATTTGTTGCTCAACCAATAAGTAACGTGCGTTTTCCCAATCCATTTATATCACCTCAAAGCGAGCTGGGATCAAACCCAGCGTTTGAAAATTTTCGCAATTATCCCACAGACCAAGCCCGGTGTGGCTATAGAGCCTGAGATCGCGAGCGATAAGGCCAAAGACTGATAAATAAAACGGCGGGTTTCACCCAAATCCTGTCAACTTAAATAAGCCATGGCTACCACGTAATGACAAGCATTGAATCATCGTAGGGCGGGTGCAACCCGCGTACTTTTCAGCATTGCTCGCGGGTTGCACCCGCCCTACGAAAAACATTTCGCTTATGTTGATAGGATTGGCTTTCACCCCCCTTCCCCTAACTCTCCACTCCCCGTAACCATAATTAAGCTTGATGCAAATCAGCCCCTTCCATCTTAAATTTGCTGTTTACTGATTTTTTATATACCTTCTCTGCTTTATCGCTAGGGGTTCTGCGCCAAATTTGGGTGCGGATGAGATATACCCTCTGAACCTGATTCGGTTAATACCGGCGTAGGGAAGCGAGCTAGATATTTCGTTTAGCTCACCCGCGCCTTTGTGGAGTAGAGCATGAACGCAAAAGCCCAATTTTTAGCATCCACCGCCGTCGTCGACGACGCAGCCATCCAGCCTCTCCCTAATTCACGCAAAATTTATGTACAAGGCTCTCGGGCTGATATCCAAGTGCCGATGCGTGAAATCAGCCAAGCCGATACTCCGCTACAAATGAGTATCAGCGGCGCGACCGAAAAAAACCCGCCTATCTTTGTTTATGACTGCTCCGGCCCTTACTCCGATCCCGATGCAAAAATTGATGTGCGTAAAGGCTTAGAAGCAGTTCGCGCGCCTTGGATTCTCGATCGAGGCGATACCGAATTACTGAGCCAGCTCAGCAGCGAATATGGCCGCATGCGTGAAAGCGATCCCAAGCTCGATGAATTACGCTTCGAGTTAAAACGCCAGCCCCGCATTGCCAAAGATGGCGTAAACGTCAGCCAAATGCATTACGCCCGTAAAGGCATCATCACGCCAGAAATGGAATACGTGGCGATTCGTGAAAACATGAATCGTGCGGCTTATTTGCAAAGCCTACGAGACAGCAGCCCAACCGGCGAAAAAATGCTGGCGATGATGAATCGTCAGCATAAGGGGCAAAATTACGGCGCGGTGATGCCGGATGAAATCACCCCAGAATTTGTCCGCAGCGAAATCGCCTGTGGCCGTGCCATTATCCCCAACAATATTAACCACCCAGAATCCGAGCCGATGATTATTGGCCGTAATTTCTTGGTCAAGATTAACGGCAATATTGGTAACTCTGCCGTCAGCTCCAGTATTAGTGAAGAAGTAGAAAAAATGACTTGGGGTATTCGCTGGGGTGCGGACACCATCATGGATCTGTCTACCGGCAAGAATATCCATGAAACCCGCGAGTGGATTTTACGCAACAGCCCCGTGCCAATCGGCACCGTCCCTATCTATCAGGCGCTCGAAAAAGTAAATGGCAAAGCCGAAGATTTAACGTGGGAAATATTCAAAGACACGCTGATTGAGCAAGCCGAGCAAGGCGTGGATTACTTCACCATCCATGCAGGCGTATTGCTGCGCTACGTGCCGATGACCGCTGGCCGCATGACCGGCATTGTCAGCCGTGGTGGCTCGATTATGGCGAAATGGTGTTTGGCCCATCATCAAGAAAGCTTCCTTTACACCCATTTTGCAGACATCTGCGAAATCATGAAAAAGTATGACGTAGCTTTTAGCTTAGGTGATGGCCTGCGTCCTGGCTCGATTTGGGATGCCAACGATGAAGCGCAGCTAGGCGAGCTAAAAACACTCGGCGAACTCACGCAAATTGCTTGGCAGCACGATGTGCAAGTCATGATCGAAGGCCCTGGCCATGTGCCTATGCAACTGATCAAAGAAAATATGGATCTGGAACTAGATTGGTGCCATGAAGCGCCGTTCTACACCCTTGGGCCGCTGACCACCGATATCGCCCCCGGCTACGATCACATCACCTCCGCCATTGGTGCGGCGCAAATTGGCTGGTACGGCTGCGCCATGCTTTGCTATGTCACGCCGAAAGAGCATTTGGGCCTGCCGAATAAAGACGATGTGAAAGAAGGCATCATCACTTACAAGCTGGCGGCACATGCTGCGGATCTTGCCAAAGGCCACCCCGGCGCACAGATTCGCGACAACGCGCTGTCTAAAGCCCGCTTTGAATTCCGCTGGGAAGACCAGTTTAATCTGGGCCTCGATCCAGACCGCGCCCGCTCTTATCACGACGAAACCATGCCTAAAGACAGCGGCAAAGTGGCGCATTTTTGCTCGATGTGCGGCCCGCATTTCTGCTCGATGAAAATCACCCAAGATGTGCGTGAGTTTGCGGCCAAACAAGGGATTGCAGAAGCAGACGCCAATCAGATCGGCATGCAAACCAAATCGATCGAGTTTATTAAGAAGGGTGCTGAGGTTTATCACAAGGCTTAAAGCATCGCGTACTTGAAGCGTAGGGCGTACTCGAAGCTGCATTGTAGGGCGTACTCGAAGCTTTTCAGGGAGAGTGTTTATTCGCCCTGAAAAGCGCAGTACGCCGAGATTGTTGGTGAGGGGAATAGTTGGAGCATGGGACGGCGGGTGGCGCACTGCGCTTCGCTTCGAGTGCGCCCTACTGTTCTCTTCAAGTGCGCCCCTCATGTTCGCTTCGAGTGCGCCCTACTCTCCACGCCCTCGCCCAAAAAAACATGCTAGTCTCGCCTGCCTTATTCATCCCACACAAACCCCATGCAACTCCCTTACTTTTTACTCGCCCTCATCATTGGCCTGATCGTGCCACTGCAAGCTGCCGTTAATAACCAGCTCAAAGCGGTTATTGGCGGTAGCACGCTGCTGGCGGCTTTATTGTCTTTTTCTATTGGCACACTGACCTTAGCTTTGATTGCCTTACTGAGCGGGCAGAAATGGGCGGGGCTAGCTAATCTGGGAAATGCATCTTGGTGGATGCTGACCGGTGGCTTAATGGGTGCGCTGTTTGTATTTGGCACCACCTTGCTAGCCCCTAAAATCGGCGTGGCGGCGATGGTGTCCTTAATTATCAGCGGCCAAATTATTGCCTCACTCTTGTTCGATCGCTTTGGTATTTTGGGCTTGCCGGTGCGTGAGATTGGCGGCTTGCGGATTTTGGGCGCGCTGCTGATTGCCGCAGGGGTATTATTGGTCAATTTTGGGCCATTATTAGCTAAGCGCTAAAAGACTTAATCATAACGATGGTTAATTAGTCTCTTTGCCATCAAGCAGAAGCCCAATTTGCTATTTGCACAGGCATAATCGAGATTCGACCTTCCTGCCGAGAACCAAGATGGATGAAAGCCAGTTTCCTGCAAAAACCAGCAATAACACCAATAATTCAGATTCCAATACCATCGCTATTCTGATGTGGATTGGCAGTATTTTCTTTAGCTTTGTCCCCGCACTGGTCGTTTATCTCATCAAAAAAGAAGACCCCTTTGTGCAAGATCACGCTAAAGAAGCACTCAACTGGGCCATCACCCTGATGGTGGGCTATGCAATAGCAGGCATTCTTATGTTGATTCTGATTGGCTTTGTCGCCGCTTTTGCCCTAGCTGTTACTAATCTGGTGTTTTGTCTTCTTGGGGCCGTCAGCGCCAGCAAGGGTGAAACTTACCGACTGCCATTTGCGATTCGTTTGATTAAATAACGCCTCATATAAAAAAAGCGCAGACATTGTCTGCGCTTTTTTTGAAAAATCGTAGGGCAGGTGAAACCCGCCGCTTCCTTAGCATTTCATGCCAAAGTCTGGCGGGTTTCACTCGCCCTACACAACCTTACAACATTTTAAGAAGCAAAGAAGTCTTTTACTTTATCCATAAACGATTTAGCACGTGGATTGTGCTTGTCTGAATCGCCCTGGCTGATTTCTTCAAACTCTTTCAGCAGCTCTTTCTGACGCGCAGTCAGTTTCACTGGCGTTTCCAAAATCACATGGCACATCAAATCACCGGTGATCGCACTACGAACGCCTTTAATCCCTTTGCTACGCAAGCGAAATTGCTGGCCGCTTTGCGTTTCTGCCGGAATAGTAATCCGAGCTTTGCCATCCAGTGTCGGAATTTCAATCTCGCCGCCCAAGGCCGCAATGGTAAAGCTGATCGGCATTTCGCAATGCAGATCATTGCCATCACGCTGAAATACCGAATGCGCTTTCACATGGATCACAACATACAGATCACCCGATGGGCCGCCATTAACCCCGGCTTCACCTTCGCCGCTTAAACGGATACGATCGCCTTCATCCACACCTGAAGGAATCTTCACCGCTAGCGTTTTATGTGTATTTACGCGGCCAGTGCCGTTACAAGGGCGACATGGATCAGGAATATATTTGCCGCTACCGTGGCAAGTTGGGCAAGTTTGTTGCAGGCTAAAGAAGCCTTGCGAAACGCGGACCTGACCATGGCCGCCGCAGGTATGACAAGTTTTAGCTTGCGTACCCGCCTTAGCCCCGCTGCCGTGGCAGCTGCCGCATTCTTCATGCGATGGAATCTTGATCTGGCGCTCTACACCGCGTGCCGCTTCTTCTAGGCTAATCTCTAAGTTGTAACGCAGATCAGCACCACGGTAGACGTTAGAACGCCCACCACGACCACCGCCACCTGCCGCGCCAAAGATATCGCCAAAAATATCAGAAAAGGCGTCACCAAAGCCTGCGCCACCACCACCGCCCATCCCTGATTGCTGATCAAGGCCGGCATGGCCGTACTGATCATAAGCAGCACGTTTTTGTGCGTCGGATAAGACCTCGTAAGCTTCTTTGCCTTCCTTAAACTTTTCTTCCGCGTCTTTACTATCCGGATTACGGTCCGGATGATATTTCATCGCCAGTTTGCGATACGCTTTTTTAATTTCGTCATCACCCGCATCGCGGTTCACGCCCAGCGTGTCGTATAAATCTTTTTTAGCCATCTTTTTAATCCTGCACAGGAGGCCGCGCCCCACGAATTCATCAACGGATTGCACATTGGGGCGAAGTCTTCAATCTACAAGCCCCCAAAGCAATCATGAGCCTTGCTTTTTGAATCGTACCCAACGCATTTTACGCATCAACAGGGTAAAGCCTCCTTGGCTCAGCACATTATTTACTAGGTAATACGCTCTCATATTGCCAATGGTCTACCGCCGATAAGCCACAAAAAACAAAGCGCAAAAATCATACGCAATTGCAATCGTCAAAACGATGTAAACAAAGCCAAAACTTTATGACATTGCGCTTGAATGAAAGCACTAATGTAGCTATGAATAGGTATGTTTTCACTTACAGATAAAGAGGTCTGGTCATGAGTTTTTTAAGTAATGTTGCGATTTCCACAAGACTCATCGTCGGATTTTTACTTTGCGCACTTTTAACACTGACTCTGGGGATTTTAGGCTATCAGGGCGCGGCCTCCATGCAACAGCTGACACAGGAGATGCACGACAACCAGCTCATCCCGGTCATTGATGTGGCCCATGCCAATATGGCGGCCATTTATCATCACCGAGCGCTCTATGCCTATGGGCTAGAGCCTGATGATGCCAAAATGGCCAAAATTAAAGAAAGCATGACTAGCCATGAAGCCAAAATGAAGAGCTCGCTGGATAAATACCGCGCCTCCCATTTAGG
The DNA here is from genome assembly GCF_042664895.1 of Iodobacter arcticus. Lineage (NCBI taxonomy): Bacteria > Pseudomonadati > Pseudomonadota > Betaproteobacteria > Neisseriales > Chitinibacteraceae > Iodobacter > Iodobacter arcticus. The sequence continues at coordinate 123,818 of NZ_JBHTBQ010000014.1, read as the reverse complement.
CCCCCCTGAGCAAGATCTGCTCAAAAAAATCGATGAACTTTGGCCCAAATATCTTGAAGCGGCCAAACCCGCCATGGCAGCAGGCACAGCCAACGACTCCAAACTAGCTTCAGAACTCATGTCGACTAGCGTAGCTGCGATATTTCAAGAGCTAGACGATGATTTAAGTGCTCTGGTTGATTTAAACAAGAAACTGGCAGATGAGGCACTTGCAGAAAGTAGCAAAGAGCTGGCGCTGGTTAAAACTGAATCAATCGTGATTACACTCATTGCCGTTGTGCTGGGCACGGCACTGGGGCTGATCTTAACCAAGAGCATTACCACGCCGGTTTCCCATGTACGTCGCTCATTAGAGCGGATTAGCCTTGGAGATTTAAGCAGCCATATTGAAGTAGAAGGCTCGGACGAGCTGGCTAATATGCAAAAAGATTTATTCAAAATGCAGGCCGATTTAAAAGCCACTATCCAAGGCATTATCAGTAATAGTGATGAGCTTGTCAGTATGTCTGATTTACTAGCCAGTGCCTCGCAGCAAGTAGCGGTCAGCTCGCAGACCCAATCTGAATCAGCCGCATCATCTGCCGCAGGAGTAGAAGAGCTCACCGTCAGCATTGACAGTGTTTCTTCCAGCGCCAGCGAAGCTAATCAGCAGGCCAATGATGCCGGTAATTTGGCGAATTCTGGCAGCGAAGAAGTCAGAAGATCAAATAAGCTAATCGATAATGTCTTAGAAAATGTGAACAGCACAGGCGCACATATTGCAGATCTGGAGCAAAGCTCCACCCATATCGGCAATATCGCCACCGTGATTAAAGATGTGGCCGATCAAACAAATTTACTCGCCTTAAACGCCGCCATCGAAGCGGCCCGCGCAGGGGAGCAAGGCCGTGGCTTTGCCGTGGTCGCCGATGAGGTACGCAAGCTCGCAGAGCGCACAACAAGCTCGGCACAAGAAATCACCGGCATGATCCAGACCATCCAGCAAGGCACTCGTGCCGCAGTGAGCGGCATGCAATCCAGCCAGGAAAGCGTGAGCCAGGTTTCTACCGCATCCGAGCGCACCAATCAGGTGATGGAGCAAATCAAAGCGGGCTCGTTCAAAGTGCAAACCTCGATTAACGACATTGCCTCCGCCTTGGCACAGCAGCGTTCGGTAAGCACCGATCTGGCACAGAATGTAGAGCGCATCGCACAAATGGCCGAGGAAAACCGTGCCGCAGTAGAAGAAGTCGCCAACTCATCAGGCAAACTAGTGCAATTAGCCACGGACCTGAAGCAATCGATTAGCCGGTTTAAGCTGGCTTGAATCTTGGTTACAAGGGGCGTACTCGAAGCTTCTGATGGCGATGATTTTGTCGCCCTCCGTTTTATAGGGTGCAAAACGCCGGAGGCGTTACGCACCGCGGCAATACCACGGCATAACGGTGCGCAAGAAAAGCGACTTGCACACCCTATAAAAGCCTAAATTTATTCCCCCTTTGAAACAAAACAGGCCCGCATCAGCGGGCCTGTTTCATTTAAATAAGCGCTGCTTATTTATCTTTTACTTCGGTGAATTCAGCATCAACCACATTGCCATCATCTTTCTTAGCATCGGCGTCACTTGCAGCACCTGCGGCCGCGCCTGCTGCAGCACCTTCCGGTTGTTGAGCGTACATTTGCTCAGCTAACTTGTGTGATGCTTCGGTCAGGGTTGCGGTTGCCGCTTCGATTTTTTCTTTATCGTCGCTGTGGTCTTTCAGTACCAGCTCAACTTCGGCCATAGCGGCTTCGATCTTGGCTTTTTCGTCTGCGCCAATTTTTTCGCCGAATTCAGCCAGTGATTTTTTCACCGAGTGAACCATACCGTCAGCTTGGTTGCGAGCCGCTACTAATTCGGACAATTTCTTGTCTTCTTCAGCATTCATTTCTGCATCGCGAACCATCGCTTCGATTTCAGCCTCGGACAAACCGCTAGAAGCTTGAATCGTGATACGTGCTTCTTTACCGCTGGCCTTGTCTTTAGCGCCAACGTGCAAGATACCGTTTGCATCGATATCAAAGGTCACTTCAACTTGTGGCACACCGCGTGGAGCAGCTGGAATATCGCCTAGGTTAAACTGGCCAAGGCTCTTATTCGCTGACGCTTTTTCGCGCTCACCTTGCAATACATGGATGGTTACTGCTGTTTGGTTGTCTTCTGCTGTCGAGAATACTTGCGATGCCTTTGTTGGAATCGTCGTGTTTTTCTTGATCAGCTTAGTCAAGATGCCGCCCATGGTTTCAATACCTAGGGACAACGGAGTTACATCCAGCAGCAATACGTCAGTACGGTCCCCGGACAATACCGAGCCTTGCAAGGCCGCGCCAACAGCAACTGCTTCGTCTGGATTCACATCGCGGCGTGCTTCTTTGCCGAAGAATTCTTTAACTTTATCTTGCACCATTGGCATACGCGTCTGACCGCCAACCAAGATGATGTCATCGATATCAGTAATTTTCAGGCCAGCGTCTTGCAGAGCAATACGGCAAGGCTCAATCGTGCGAGCCACTAAATCTTCAACCAAGCTTTCGTACTTAGCACGGGTAATTTTCAGTGTTAAGTGCTTAGGACCAGTCGCATCCATCGTCACGTAAGGCAGATTGATTTCTGTTGTGGTGGTAGAAGACAACTCAATCTTGGCTTTTTCTGCCGCTTCTTTCAGGCGTTGCAGCGCCATCACATCTTGCTTCAGGTTGATACCCGTGTCTTTCTTGAATTCTTCAATGATGAAATCGATGATGCGTTGGTCGAAGTCTTCACCGCCCAAGAATGTATCGCCATTAGTAGCCAACACTTCAAACTGCTTGTCGCCATCCACATCAGCAATTTCAATAATCGAAACGTCGAATGTACCGCCACCCAAGTCATACACGGCAATCTTGCTATCGCCTTTTTCTTTCTTATCCATACCAAAGGCCAGCGCAGCAGCGGTTGGCTCATTGATAATGCGCTTTACATCGAGGCCAGCAATACGGCCAGCATCTTTAGTGGCTTGGCGCTGTGCATCGTTAAAGTAAGCAGGAACAGTCACAACCGCTTCTGTTACTTCTTCGCCGAGGTAGTCTTCAGCGGTTTTTTTCATTTTGCGCAGTACTTCTGCGGAGATTTGCGGTGGCGCCATTTTTTTGTCGCGAACCGAGATCCATGCGTCGCCGTTGTCGGCTTTAACGATGGAGAAAGGCATCAGGTCGATGTCTTTTTGTACTTCTTTATCTTCAAACTTGCGGCCAATCAGGCGCTTTACCGCGTACAAAGTGTTTTTTGGGTTTGTTACCGCTTGGCGCTTAGCCGGCGCACCCACCAGAATCTCACCGTCTTCCTGATAAGCAATAATAGAAGGTGTAGTACGTGTGCCTTCAGCGTTTTCGATTACTTTAGGCTGGCCATTTTCAAATACAGCCACGCAAGAATTTGTTGTACCTAAGTCAATACCAATCATCTTTGCCATTTTTAATTTTTCCTTGTCTTCGCTAGCCTCAGGGCAGCGGTAAATTAACAACCATGTTCACAAAGTGGGGATGCGCTGGGCATTTTCAAGAGGACTTCTTTTAAAACCTCCCCCCACTACAAAACGTATTTTTACTTCGCAGCGGCAACCATCACCATCGCAGGGCGAATCACGCGGCCGGCCAGCTCGTAGCCTTTTTGCATGACTTGCACGACGGTGTTGGCGTCGCATTCACTTGGCACCATTGCAATCGCTTGATGCTTGTGCGGATCTAATTTGTCACCCATCGGGTTGATTTCAAGCAAATGGGATTTTTCAAATGCCGCCACCAGCTGTTTTAGAGTAAGTTCAACGCCGTTTTTCAACGCGTCTACTTCCCCCGTCTGATCAGCCAGCGCCATTTCAAGCGAATCTTTTACGGCCAACAGCTCAATCGCAAACTTCTCAACCGCAAATTTGCGGGCTTTGTCGACTTCTTCAAGAGAGCGGCGGCGATTATTTTCGGCCTCGGCCTTGGCATAGAGCACGTCTTGACGGGCTTTTTCAATATCTGCAGTAGCAGCGGCCAATTGCGCTTCCAGCGTATTTTCTGTGCCTTCGGCGATCGCCTCGACGCCAGCATCTAAATTGGTCTGCTCTTGTACGTTTTCATTACTCATCAGGAACTCCAGTCAAAACTTATTTCAAACATGCAAGGGCAGATGGGGTTGTCGCCGAGCATTTCAAGTGCATTGCTTTAAGAAGGCGATACCAAACATTGCCTATCCCACGTAAATAAAAGCCTGCATTTACCGTTTTTAAGGCAAAGCCAAGCAACTTAATACGCATTGATGGGGCTAGCCCATAGCAGATGTATCAATAAATACACTATTTTTTTATCGTTTTTTTCCTGAGTAAACAGCCTTTCCCGCTCATGTAACTGACAAACATAAATTTATAAAAAACTACATTTCCCGATCAAATCGATACTTTATGCCATTAAAACAGTCGTTTGAAGCAATAAAAATGCAGTCGTCATTTGTCTTGATTTTCAAAGACTTAATTACCATTCATTGACTAAATACTTACGGGTCAAAAAGTACATGAAAGCCCCAATATGTAGTGAATTATTACTAACTACAATTCAATGGTGCACTGCAAAATAATTCTGCAACACGACTACCACATGCTTTACTTAGACATGCAGCCCATCACCCTTCAGGGAGTATTGCTATGAGTACAAAGGATCTAAAAATCGCCGCTATCCAGCAAGACTGGGACACTAATCCACGCTGGAAAGGCATTACCCGCCCTTATACCGCTGCAGACGTTGAACGCCTGCGTGGCAATGTGCAAGTCGAGCACACACTAGCCCGCCGTGGCGCAGAAAAGCTGTGGTCCTTAGTCAACGAAACACCTTATGTACACGCACTTGGCGCCTTAACCGGTAACCAAGCGATGCAACAAATTAAAGCAGGTCTGAAAGCCATCTACCTTTCGGGCTGGCAAGTCGCCGCGGATGCAAACATCGCTGGCGAAATGTACCCGGACCAATCGCTTTACCCAGCGAACTCGGTTCCACTCGTAGTGCGCCGCATTAATAATGCGCTGACTCGTGCCGACCAGATCAATCACGCCGAAGGCGACGACAGCATTGATTTCTTTGCACCGATCGTAGCCGATGCAGAAGCGGGCTTTGGTGGCGTACTAAATGCACATGAGCTGATGAAATCCATGATTGAAGCAGGCGCTGCCGGTGTTCACTTTGAAGACCAGCTCGCTTCAGTTAAAAAATGCGGCCATATGGGCGGCAAAGTATTAGTGCCAACGCGTGAAGCAGTAGAAAAACTAGTTGCAGCGCGTTTTGCTGCCGACATCATGGGTGTGCCAACGCTAGTCGTGGCACGCACCGATGCCGAAGCAGCAGATTTGCTGACCTCCGATGTAGACGCTAACGACAAGCCATTTTGTACCGGCGAGCGCACACCAGAAGGCTTCTACAAGACGACCCCAGGCCTAGAACAAGCCATCAGCCGCGGTCTTGCCTATGCGCCTTACGCTGATTTGATATGGTGCGAAACCGGCAAGCCGGATCTGGAATACGCACGTAAATTTGCGACCGCAATTCACGCTCAGTTCCCAGGCAAATTGCTAGCTTATAACTGCTCGCCATCGTTTAACTGGAAGAAAAACCTGGACGACGCCACCATTGCGACGTTCCAAGCCGAGCTTGGCAAGATGGGCTACAAATTCCAGTTCATCACCTTGGCAGGTTTCCATGCGCTGAACTACGGCATGTTTAATCTTGCCCACGGCTACGCCCGCCGCGGCATGAGTGCCTTTGTTGAGCTACAAGAAGCCGAATTCGCCGCCGCCGACCGTGGCTTTACCGCGGTGAAACATCAACGTGAAGTGGGTACAGGCTACTTTGATGCGGTCACGCAAGTGATCCAACAAGGCCAGTCTTCGACCACCGCGCTGAAAGGCTCGACCGAAGAAGAACAGTTCCACTAAGCCTTACAAAACGACTTCAAAAAAATCTGTAGACACAGAGGGCACAGAGACCACGGAGCACACAGAGAAAAGCAAAAAATTGCTTAACTTTTAACTCGGTTTTCTCTGTGCTCTCTGTGTACTTACTGTTCTCTGTGTCTACAGAATTTTTTTACATGAGGGAACAATATGACAACCACGCTTGCAGGTATTCGAGTTCTCGGCCATATCAGCCCTGCCTTTGCCCCTATTCTTACCCCCGATGCACTGGCTTTTTTGGCCGAGCTGCATCGCAGCTTTGAGCCGCGCCGCCGTGAGCTGATGGCCGCCCGTACTGAGCGCCAAGCACGGCTAGACGCGGGTGAAGTGCCCGATTTCCTACCCGACACCCAGCATATAAGGGATGGCAACTGGAGCATCTCTGCCCTGCCCGCCGATTTGCTCGATCGTCGCACCGAAATCACTGGCCCCGTTGAACGCAAGATGATGATTAATGCGCTTAATTCCGGCGCTAAATCGTTTATGGCCGATTTTGAAGATTCCAATACGCCCACTTGGGAAAACCAAGTTGAAGGCCAGATCAATGTAAAAGACGCCTATCGTAAAGAGCTGTCTTTTAGCTCCCCAGAAGGCAAGCAATACACATTAAATAATGAAATTTCCACGCTAATTTTGCGCCCGCGTGGCTGGCATTTGATGGAAAAACACGTTGAAGTCGATGGCGAAATCATCTCCGGCTCGCTATTTGATTTTGGCTTGGCCGTATTTCACAATCTGAAATACCGCCTTAGCCAAGGCACATCGTGTTATTTCTATCTGCCGAAAATAGAATCCCATTTAGAAGCCCGCCTCTGGAACGATGTATTTACATGGGCCGAAGCAGAGTTGGCCGCACCGCACGGCTGCATCAAGGGCACGGTACTGATCGAAACCATTTTGGCTGCTTTTGAAATGGACGAAATCCTCTACGAGCTGCGCGAGCACTCCGCAGGCCTGAATGCCGGTCGCTGGGATTACATCTTTAGCTGCATCAAGAAATTTCGCACCAATACCGACTTCTGCTTGGCCAATCGCAGCTTAATTACCATGACCGTGCCGTTTATGCGCGCTTATTCCCTGCTGCTGATTAAAACCTGCCACCACCGCAATGCACCTGCGATGGGCGGCATGAGCGCCGTGATTCCCATCAAGAATGACGAAGCGGCTAATGAAAAAGCCATGCAGCAAGTCCGCGCAGATAAAGAGCGTGATGCCGCAGATGGCTACGATGGCGGTTGGGTGGCTCACCCCGGCTTAGTAGCGATTGCGCAAGCCGCTTGGGACCCGATTCTTGGCGACAAGCCTAATCAAATCAGCAAGCAACGCCCGGATGTCAGCGTGGCAGGCAGTGACTTACTGAATTTCCAACCTGAAACGCCGATTACCGAGGCCGGTTTACGCGGCAATATCAGCGTGGGCGTGCAATATTTGGCCGCATGGATTTCTGGCCTTGGCTGCGTACCGATTCATAATTTGATGGAAGACGCCGCCACCGCCGAAATCAGCCGCTCGCAAATCTGGCAATGGATCAGGTCTCCAAAAGGCGTGCTGGACGATGGCCGCAAAGTTAGCAAGGAGCTGTTCCGCCAGTGGCTGCCTGAAGAAGTTGCCAAGATCCACACCACCGGCCGCTTTAGCAGCACGCTGGATGAAGCCGCAATCATGTTTGACGAGCTCACCACCAGTGAAGAATTTGTCGAATTTCTGACTTTGCCGGGCTACGATAGGTTGAAATAAGGGGTATAGGGTGTGCAAGTCGTTTTTCTTGCGCACCGCTCTTGGTGCGCAACGACTGCGTCGTTGTACACCCTATAAATACCGATTCACCCAATGCAATAAGCTTAAGTTGATAGGATTGGGTATAGGGTGGGCATGTTCTTGTGTCCACCTTATAAGTGGCTTGTCTCTTATTGGGGAACGCAGTTTCATAGGGCGTGCATGTCGCGTCTCTTACGCAGCACTGCTCAAATATTCTGTTTCCAAATTTAATCAAAAACATTCCGTATTTATTGCTTATTCGCAAAGATCAAAAAACAATTTTGGCATTAAATATATAATTGCCTTTTTTTCTAACCTGACTTTACCCACATCAATCTATCCCTATTAATAAACAACTCCCCAATCTAAAAAATTGCAAGCGTTCTAACACCTTATTCATCTCTTCTTTTATTGCAGCCTATAATCTGCCATTCCACCTATAAAAGATGATCTAGATGAAAACCAAACTACTCGCCCTTTGCCTGCTTGCCATCGGGACTAGCCACGCAAAAGATATTAATAATAATTACACACAAACCAAACAATATTATTCGCAATTAATCAGCGCTCCCACACCTAATACGGCAGAGCTGGGGCTATTGATGAATATGCTGCCTAAAGGCGCTGATTTACATCACCATTATTCCGGCGCTATTTATGCTGAAACGTATCTGGAGTGGGTAGGCCGGCAAAAATTTTGTATTTATAGTGAAGACAATGCAGCACTTAATGCTCAAAAATTTCATATCAATACTGCCCCTAACGATGCAAGCAGCAAGATTTGTTTAAGCGCAGATGCAACGCGGCAAAACAATGCTTTCTATCGTGAATTACTGCAAAAATGGTCTGATAAAGATTTCAGCAATCATAGCCACCAGCAGCTCGCGCCCGATCAAAATTTCTTTAATACCTTTTTCTATTTTATGCCGGTTGCCAGCTATGCCATGCATGAAGGCTTTCAATCTTTAAAAGAGCGGGCACAAGCAGAAAATGTGCAATATCTGGAAACCATGGTCGATTTGGCTCCCAGCATCAGCAATAAAGAATTAGATGAAAAGATGAATCAGCTGGTGCAAAACCCCAAAGACGCAGAAGCCATTTTTACCCGCTATGCCGATTTTATGACGCAAGACGCCGCCAGTCAGCAGCAAATTAACGCCTATATCAAAACGATGGAAGACGCAGCTAAAGGCATTGACAGCAACGATTTTAAATTACGCGTGCAGGCCTATGTATTGCGTAATTTATCGCCATCGCTGGTCTTTAGCCAAATGTATTCCGCCTTTGCTGCAGATAAAGCCAGCGATCTAATTGTGGCAGTGAATATTGTAGGGCCAGAAAATGAACACGTTGCAATGCGTGATTATGATTTGCATATGCAGATGTTTAAATTCTTTAAAAAACGCTATCCAGATAGCAAGCTTGCACTACACGCTGGTGAATTAGCACTTGGCATGGTGCCGCCAGAAGGATTAAAAAATCATATTAATGATGCAGTACAAATTGCAGGGGCAGATCGCATTGGCCACGGCATTGATATTACCCACGAAAAAAATGCCGATCTGCTATTGAAAAAGCTAAAAGAAAAAGACATTGCTGTAGAAGTTAACCTCACCAGTAATGAATTTATTCTTGGAGTAAAAAACGAAGCACACCCTATTCAGGTTTACCGCCGTCATGGCGTGCCCTTTGTCATCTCTAGCGATGATCCGGGCGTATCGCGTAATAATCTTAGCGGCGAATACCTACTTTACGCTAGCCGCTACAAGCCATCGTATGACGAGCTAAAAAACACCGCAATGAATAGCATTCGTTATTCATTTTTAGGTAAAGCAGAAAAAACCACCGAAATGCAAGCGCTCAAACAACGCTTTGATGAATTTGAAGCTAAAGTTGCAAAAATGATTAAGCACTAAAGCTTGCTACCACCTGATTATGCCTCTTGCTCAATCGGTTCTGAATAGATGGGTTTCTGAGTGCTTCTTGGTTTTTTAATTTGTAGGGCGGGTGAAACCCGCTAGTGATGCTGGATAAATACGCGGGTTTCACCCGCCCTACAATATTTATAATGAGATTGAACAAGAGAGTATTGCCAAATGCGGATGAGCCATCAGGCTCATCCGCAAATTACGGTAGATTACTGAATACCAAGTAACTCAGACAATTCAACCGTTTTTCCATTCAAAACGATTTTACCGTCTTTTAATTGAATTTTAGTTTTAAGTAGTTTGCCATCACTTTCAATCTTTCCTTCTTCTACACCAAGCTGTACCGATGATTGAAACATAGCCAGAGTCGGCTCAATCGCTTCTTCTTCGGCAGATTCACGGATCATTCTTTCGGCAAAGGCATTAGGCAATTGCAAGGCCAGCATGGCATTGATCTTATTAATCAGCAGGCCGGGGTTGGCTAAATCTTCCGGCTTTAAGTCTTTGCTGGCTAAATCAATGGCAACAACACTTTCGCCTTCTGGCGTATGCAATTTAATATTCTGCTTTAGTGAAGGATTCTTTTTCAAAATATCCATCAGTAAGGCTTGTATTGCCTTTTCCTGGCCTTTATTATCAAAATTACACTGCAAAATACCTTTTTTCCATGTTAGATCATTAAGCCCTTTAAGCGCTTTAGGATCAAGCTGATTCACATCCAGGTTCATTTCAAATTTGCCAATTTCTTTTGAATTGAATGTGATTTTATCTGCCGTGCCTTTACCAGAAAAATTAAGCAGGCCGTTGCTAAATTTAGATTCGCTATTCAGCAGCAACTGGCCCATCGACACTTGCATCTCTTTTTCTTCTTTCTTGCCTGTCATACCAAAACCATCAATTTTTAATGATTCAGCACCTGCATAAATGCCCTCAACCGCATTTTTATAACTTCCCTTATAAGACACCAAGCCAATATTAAACTGTGTGGCACTGGCATTTTCCTTTGCAATCACACCGGGTAAAGATACATCAAAATCAATATAGCTAGCCGTTTTATCGTATTTAATCAGAGAATTAAACCCTTTCCAGTTTACATTTCCCTTTTCATCATCAATGGTAAATTCGGGGCTGGAAATACGGGTTTGCAAATCACCGGATAAACTGACCTTGGTATTAATTTCCAAAGGCTCTTTGCCTTTAAATACTTTGGCAAGCTCTGCTTTTGTTTTATCGCTATAAACTAGCTTGGTATTGATTTCCAGGCCAAACGGGTTGTGCTGAATGGTATTAATTAAAGTGATTTGCCCTGTTGCGCCGCGCAAAGGCGATGCTTCTCCCCCATCCTCGCAGCCCAATTGGTAAGTGACTTCTTCTGTTGAAGTCCAAAACCCCTTTTTAAAATCACGCTTCACTACCTTGATCATTTTGTAGTCTTTTAACGCATCACCTGCCTGCACCACTTTATTATCTAAAGTTGTGCCTGTGTACCACGTTGCACCTGCAAAACCAGCTCCTGCCAAAGCAGCAATCGCCAGCACTAATTTAGTTTTATTCATCAAAATCCCCAATCGTTTCATAAAAAAACATTCAAACTATTTTCTTCTTACTTTTTACAGCGTAATTTTGTCAGGTAAAAGAAATTAAAGATAGGGCATCAGCATATAGCTTATGAAACATACTTGGCTGGCTTTGCTGGCGTCTTTTGCTTTGTGCTGATGCATCTGCTGAACGTGCCTCGCGAAAAAGCCATGATTGAGACGATTGGGCGATGAGTACCGCCGCTATATAGATACCACGCCAAGCGTATTTTTTAAGCGATAAGCAAGGCCGGCACCTAGCAGTCTTTGCATCAGCTACGGGTGCCCGCCATTTTTAGCCTGCTTGCTGCAATCTGTATTCCACCAGTTCGGCAATACTGAGCACTTGCAAGCCATGCTCGGTGGCGTATGCAGTAATCTCATCACCACGCGCCATCGTGCCATCAGGATTCATAAGCTCGCACAGCACTGCAGCGGGCTGCAATCCTGCCAACACAGCCAGATCAACCGACCCTTCCGTGTGCCCTCGGCGCGCTAGCACCCCGCCAGCCGTAGCCCGCAGCGGAAATACATGGCCGGGGCTGGCTAAATCGCTAGGCTGAGCACCGCTGGCAATAGCGGCCTTAATCGTCGTTACCCGATCGGCGGCGGATACGCCAGTAGTCACACCATGCCGTGCTTCAATCGACACGGTAAAGGCGGTGCTAAAACGGCTTTGATTGTCTATCACCATTGGTGGCAGCTGCAGGTGCTGCAGGGCTTCGTCGGTCAGGCAGAGGCAAACAATGCCGCTGCCATCGCGAATCATTTGTGCCATGCTTCGGTCGGTGATTTTTTCTGCTGCCACGATTAAATCGGCTTCGTTTTCGCGATCGAAATCATCCATCAATAAAACAGGACGACCCTGGCGCATATCGGCCAGTGCCTGCTTAAAGCGGGTAGCAAAAGGGGCAAGGGTAGGATTTAAAACTTCAGCAAACATAGAGAAACGCTCTCGCAAGATAGGTAGGCGAAAAACGGTTCAGGGGGTGGGACAGCCGCAGTGACGCCGCCGATGGCAAGCCATGGCGAGTTTATTGCGACGCATCTTCTTTCATCCGGACTATCACCGTCGGCTCTGGAGTTAAACCAGATCTGCTGACCCTGACGCTTATAAATACAGCACAGGCGCTCGCGGGCTTGTTTGTTGCTCTTTTAAAAAGCCACAAACTTACCGCCGGTGGGGAGTTTCACCCCGCCCTGAAGACGTACGACACTGGATCATTTATCCAAGCCGCATTGTCAGCCTTTAAACATCTATTTGTCTACGATTGGCGGGAAAACACTTACACTATTTCTTAATAAAATATACATATCATGCAAGCAGAAGTGGGCCGTAGCTCCCTTAGCAGAAACCATTTTCTTAAAACACATCGCTTGATTGATGAAACCGATAGCGCTTACATCGCTCGGGCAATATGATTGTTTTATACAGATCTTTCTACCCCCTTTGTCTTCAAAGAAGCTTCATAGCAGGCTGACGAGCTGCTAAGCTAGCGGCAGGAGATTTAATATTATGATGAATGGCTTACTTATTATTTTTATTCTTATTTTAATCAGTGCATTTTTCTCAGTATCAGAAATTGCGCTTGCCGCAGCGCGTAAACACAAACTGCAGCAAATGAGCGAAGACGGCGATAAGCGTGCCGATCTGGTACTCGCTTTGCAAGAGAGGCCGGGAGATTTCTTTACCGTAGTGCAGGTTGGTGTGAATGCCGTAGCAATTTTGGGTGGTATTTTAGGTGAGCCCACTTTCTCACCCGTTTTTAAAGCATTATTTATCCAGCTTGATGTGCACGTAGAAACAGCAGAAACGCTGGGTTTTCTGATGTCGTTCACCGTGGTCACAGGCTTATTTATTCAGTTTGCCGATTTAATCCCTAAAAGAATTGGTATGGCCGTACCCGAAACAACCGCCGTTAAGGTCGTTGCCCCCATTCTGTTTTGTATCTTTTTAATGCGCCCCTTGGTATTTATTTTCGATGGCATTGCCAATATGCTTTTTAATGCCTTTAATCTACCTGCAGTGCGCCGCGATGAAATTACCACTGATGATATTGTAGCAATGGCCGACGCAGGCGCAATGGCAGGCACGGTGCGCCGTAAAGAGCACAATCTAATTGAAAACGTCTTTGAATTAGAAACGCGCACTGTCACATCCGTCATGACTGCGCGTGAAAGCGTGATTTTCTTTTCGCTCAATGAAGCCGAAGAAACCATACGCGCCAGAATGCTGGCCGACCCGCATTCTAAATTTTTATTATGCGAAAATAGTATCGACAGTGTATTTGCCTATATCGACGCTAAAGATATTTTGCAATTAGTACTTAAAGGCGGCGAAATTAATTTGCTGGAAGGCTTAAAGCAATACGGCAATCGCAAATTACTTACTATTCCAGATACGCTTTCTTTATCTGAAGTATTAGAGCAATTTAAAGAAGCGCGCGAAGACTTTGCCGTTATTCTGAATGAATACGCCTTAGTGGTTGGAATTATTACGCTGAATGATGTCACCATTCAGCTCATGGGCAGTATGGTTGATCCCGGTGCCGATCAGATTGTCCAGCGTGATGAAAGCTCATGGCTGGTCGATGGCGTAACGCCGATTGAAGACGTAAAAAAAGCACTCAATATCGATGAATTAAAAGACGAAGAGAATTACGAAACCATTGCTGGCTTTATGATGTATATGCTCAAACGTATTCCAAAAAAAGCCGAGCTATTGATTTTTGGTGATTATAAATTTGAAGTGGTCGATATTGATAATTACCGGATTGACCAACTGCTGGTAACCAGAATTACGCCTCATAAAAAAGCAGATAGTGAGTAATTATAAAGTGGGCAAGCCATTACCTTGCCCTATGCGCATCAACTTGAGCCAATAATATACATGGCTTTTTTGTAAGGTGGCAGAAACTCAATTTAAGCTAAGCAATTTTCTTGTGACTTTAGTAAACAGCGAAAAAACATAATGACTAGGCGTTCTGCATGGGGCTTAAAAATCCCCTTGAAGCACGCCGAAGCGAGGAACAAGCGGGCGGGGTTTCGGCGAGGACTGTTTGAGTGAGCTTGCGAGCGAGTTCCGCAGCCGCCGCTCGATTGTCCGCAGATGAGGGGCTTTCGTGCTGGTCGGGGCGGCCTTCTTTGGCTTCGTTTCTTGGCCGCGCAAGAAAGGAAGGTCCAGCGGGACGCCCGCATCTAAATCAATGTGCCGCAGGCACTAAAAAAGGTCTTTTTGGCTTTGGCTAGCGCCTATAGGGTGAAAGCCGCCGTTTTTGTGGCATTTCATGCCAAAATATGGCGGGTTTCACCCGTCCTACGAATACAACAATGTATTTATTTCAACGCACTGCGTGGGCATAAAAACATGCCCACCCTACAACTTAACGCTTAGATGTTTTGCGAATCTCTTTTTCATCCTGCCACTCATCTACACCTTCTTCGATATTCTTCAAGATCAGCGTGAATTTATAAAATACATCTTTGGTACTGTCGTTCTTTTTAACAATGGAGGTAATTTCGCCGGTCAGCAGGTATTTAGCGCCCTTCATTTGCCCGACTTTTACTTTGTTTTTATATAAGCCACTTTCGGTTTGACGGCGGATTTCTTCAACCTGAGCGTCTAATGTGCTGCTATCGGTTACAAATTTAGCACCGCTTTTCATTAGCTGCGTTTTCATGCTGTTGGTGATATTACGGGTATCAATATATTCAGCCGTTTTATTTTTAACTTCGGCCACCACAATCAAAGGACGGCCAGCCATTGACGGATGCTGCATTAAAGAGCGCGCCATTGATTCTGAAATCATTTGCAAATCGGTAGAGCCAAATTCATTGGTCACTGTTTCAACCGCTTTGCTATCGCCATAAACCACATCACCACCACCGACCGTAGGCGATGAGCTGGAAGCGCAGCCTGTGGCCAGTAATACCGCTGCTAATACCACGCTCAGCTTTAATGCTTGTTTCGTCGTTTTCATTGATCTATTCCTTTAATAATTACTTGGCAGCAGGTAGTGCACCTGTGTTTTCCGGGCTATTAACTTCCATTTTGAAATCCACGGCATTAGGTACGGGTGCGATGGTGTCAATAATTTGCTTTTGCAGACCAATAAATTTAAGGGGTTTCCAGACTTCTTCGCCCCCCACCACAAAGCCTGCATCATCAAACCAGCGGAAACGATAATAAAGCTGCTGATCGCCCTTATCCTGGTTTTGCATTTCAAGCTGCACCGCCAATAGGCCATTGCGTTGCGCAGTGCGCCCGCCAGTCAGCTTGATATATTTCATTTCACCCAGCTGCTCGATTCGATCAGACAGAGAAATAGGGGCGGCTTGGGCTATGGCTGAAAAACCTAACACGGCCGCCAGTAAAACGCTACGGGCAAGATACTTTTTCATGGTTATTCCTTGATTCAAAATAGAAAACACGATGATTTATTTCTTCGCCTTTTTAGGCTTAATTGGCGGAACAATAACGTCTGCACTCTCTATGGCCACTGTGTCTAATACTACAGGCGCTAAATCTGTCTGGCCAAAATACACCTGATTGCCCATCACCCGAATCGGCACAATCTGGTAAGGGCTGCTTGCTTTAAAATCAAAGGCCTCCTGCCCCTGTAAAGTTGGCACCAGTATTTTATGCATCCCCTGCGGCAAGGTCACCCGCACAATGGCGATCTGCGCGGGTAAGGTGCTCCAAGTGCGCTCATCCGCCTGCTCGGTAATCACACTCACTAAGCCCAGCACCAAGCTGG
This sequence comes from Iodobacter arcticus, assembly GCF_042664895.1. Classification (NCBI taxonomy): domain Bacteria; kingdom Pseudomonadati; phylum Pseudomonadota; class Betaproteobacteria; order Neisseriales; family Chitinibacteraceae; genus Iodobacter; species Iodobacter arcticus. The sequence continues at coordinate 107,817 of NZ_JBHTBQ010000014.1, read as the reverse complement.
CGATTGCGCTGGCGTTATTATCCCTATCGTTTAGCTGCTTTTGCGCAACGCCTTTGCTCACCGCGCGAATCGTTGAGCGCAAAATAATGCCCGGCATATCGTCCCGCAGCGCACGGCGGCTCATGGCGTCCACGCTAGCAATGGTGCTTACGGGTAAAAAACGCCCGTCCAGTTTAAGCTGCGATGGTGCAAAATCATTGCCAGAGCGAATCACAGGAAAAGACATCGCCGTTAAGCCCACCCGGTAAATAGGCAAGGGCACGCTGACAGATTTACGCACCGGCGCAAAACCTGAGCTCACCACAAACAGGACCTCGCTCATACCGCGCTTGCTGGCTTTGCTATCGAGCTGCGATAAGCCGTCTTCTAAAACTCTGGTATTAGGCTGCAGCTCAATCGCTTTGCGATAACCCGGCGCAGCCAAGCTTTTTTCACCCAGCGCCTCGTAAACAAAGGCGGCTAAATAATGACTAAACGCATTTTGGTAGCTGTTTTTTAAAGCTAAAACTTCAGGATCATCCAGCGTTTCGGTTGGATAACCTTTCAAGTCTTTAAACGTGGTTTTTACGCCCCGGTTTTTTGCTTCTGCTTCGTCTTTTTCATAAGCACGCGAGCGAAATTCCGCAATAATCGCCTCACGTTCATGCGTTTTTTTAACCTCAACCCGCGCATTGCCCCAATCGCCTGAGGCGGCATGATTCATCGCCAGTAGGGTGGATAGCAATACTTTTTCGTAATCGTAACCATCGTAGCGGCGGGTTTTATCGTTAATTAAAAAGCTGCCCATTTCGCCAAATAATTTATCCGGCGTGTTTTTAGCGGTTTCTTCCCAATCATGAATTTTAGCATCGGCTTTAAGCCAGGCGCTGCTGCTGCCAGACCAATCATTTTTTAACTGTAATAACTGACCTTTTTCTAAAAAATACAGCAGGTCTTTATCACTATTATTCGATTCCAACACCGCCAAAGCGCTATCTGGCTTACCTGCGCGGGCAAAATCAATCGCTCCCTGCGATTCGGTCTGATACTGGCGCATCGACCCGCAAGCACTCAAAGCAAGGACTAAGATCAAGCTGGCGCTTATTTTTAATTTCATTCCACAACCTTGGTGAATAAGCCTGAACCACAAATCAAACTTAAAACATGCCTACAGACAACTTTAAATATTGCATAAGAAATGCAACGCATTGTTTCTAATTTGCTACCGGCAGGCAATAGCTGGCTTGTTTGAATCCTACGCAATGTAAGCAAATACTGCATTGTAAACAAGACAATCATCAGATTCTTAGCGCTATAATGAAAGCACATTCGAGGGGCGCTGCAACCCTTAGCAGTCTAAGTCCGACAGACTGCTAGGGGCTAGGCTCGAATTTCTTAACTGCGCTCTCCTGTAAACCCGCGCCGGGTACGGCATGCGTGTTGGAGATGCCGGCTCGGCCACAGATAGGAATCACCACTGTGGCAAATCTTGATTTTAAAGTCGCTGATCTATCTTTGGCAGATTGGGGCCGTAAAGAAATTCGCATTGCAGAAACAGAAATGCCCGGCCTGATGTCAGTGCGAACCGAATACGCCAAAGCACAGCCACTTAAAGGCGCTCGTATCGCGGGCTCCATCCATATGACTATCCAGACTGCCGTGCTGATTGAAGCACTACAAGCCTTAGGTGCCGAAGTTCGCTGGGTATCGTGCAATATTTTCTCCACCCAAGACCACGCCGCAGCGGCCATTGCCGCAGCAGGCACATCTGTATTTGCCCACAAAGGCGAAACACTCGAAGAATACTGGGATTTCACCCACCGCATTTTTGATTTCCCCAATAACCAATACGCCAATATGATTTTGGATGATGGCGGCGATGCCACCATCTTGCTACACCTTGGCGCACGCGCAGAAACTGATCTTTCGGTAATTTCAGCTCCCGGCAACGAAGAAGAAGTCGTGCTATTTGCCTCAATCAAAGCCACGCTGGCAAAAGATGCTAAGTGGTACTCCACCCGCCTTTCCTACATCAAGGGCGTAACCGAAGAAACCACTACCGGTGTACACCGCCTCTACAAAATGCACAGTGAAGGCCGTCTCTCTTTCCCGGCCATTAATGTCAATGACGCCGTTACCAAATCTAAATTCGACAACCTCTACGGCTGCCGTGAATCACTGGTTGATGGGATTAAACGCGCCACCGATGTGATGATTGCCGGTAAGGCCGCCGTAGTACTCGGCTATGGCGATGTGGGCAAAGGCTGCGCCCAAAGCCTGCGTGGCTTGGGTGCTACTGTTTACGTCACCGAAATCGATCCGATTTGCGCGCTACAAGCCGCCATGGAAGGCTACCGCGTGATCACGATGGATAGCATTTGTGATCAGGCCGATATCTTTGTCACCACCACCGGCAATGTGGGCGTAATTACTCACGATCATATGATCAAAATGCGCAATAACGCCATCGTCTGCAATATCGGCCACTTCGATAGCGAAATTCAAGTAGCGTCCTTACGCCAGTACGAATGGGAAAACGTGAAGCCGCAAGTCGATCATATTATTTTCCCAGATGGCAAACGCATCATCCTGCTGGCCGAAGGCCGCTTGGTGAATCTGGGCTGCGCGACGGGCCACCCCAGTTTTGTGATGTCCAACTCCTTCACCAACCAGGTGCTGGCGCAAATCGAGCTATTTACCAAAACCGAGCAATACCCCGTTGGCGTCTACGTGCTGCCTAAACACCTCGATGAAATGGTCGCCCGTTTGCACCTAAAAAAAATCGGCGCAACACTCACCGAGCTAACAGACGAGCAATCAGCCTATATCGACGTGCCAAAACAAGGGCCTTATAAACCGGCACATTATCGGTATTGATGGTTTGAAATGAAGTGGAAACGGGAGGCTTGGGCCTCCTGTTTTTTTACCTATCTTAAGACGGATTCAAGCTAACGCTTGATTTTACTCAACATGCATCAAACCGATCCCGCAGCTGGCTTAGATTTCTTTTTTTAGAAAAAGCCATAAAACTAGGAATAGCTTGTACTCCTGGAGCAAGTTCTCTGACTTTATCTATTCCGCCTTTGCGTTTTAAAATATCCAATGCACCGTATTTATTGCTTACCAAAGATATCAAAATATCCTACCACCTGATTATGCCTCTTGTTCAAACTCATTATAAATATCGTAGGGCGGGTGAAACCCGCCGAGCTTTGCAATTAAATATGAAATATGAAAAACGGCGGGTTTCACCCGCCCTACAAATTCAAAAATTGAGCACCACTCTCAAGAAATTGATTTACACAGAGATGATTGAGCAAGAGGCATAGTCAGGCCCTGCCAATAGTTTTTCTATATTTTTCTCACCAGTGTGGGTGGTGTCTGGTGTTTTAATGATTTTGCTTTTAACAGCATTATCAAAAACATCACCATAACTTACTTTACTTACCACGCCAAAATTATAATTAGCCAGCTTATATAAATCTCCATCAAATTTAATCGTTGAATCTTTTAAAACAAATAATGAAACAGCCTGCGGCATCAGTACTTCTTTTGAATAATCTGCAAATAGCTCTCTTTCCGACGTTTTATATGCCGTAAAAATCGCATCGGCCGCACCGTCTTCAATCATTTTTATTGAGCGAGTCCAAGGCATTAGGGTGATTTTTATGGGCTGTTGTAAACGACGAAACGCTTCTTTCACTATATCAACCACAAATCCTTTAATCTCGCCATTTTCTTCATATTGATAAGGGGGATATTGCAAAGTAACCAGCTCAAGCGTTGCAGCCATAGTGGGCATAGCGCACAAGCCGATGCAGAAGAATCTGACGATGTTTTTTTTCATAGACCCTCCTTCATCGCTGGCCATATATTTCCAAGCAGAGTTTGCAATATAGTGCGCTTGAATTTATATAACAAACCTAAGCAGGCTGCTAGGGTCTGTTGACGTTTCATTCACGGCTGCGTTGGCTGCAGTTTTGGGGCTGAACAAGGCAAAAATTGCGACATGGCACGAGTACCATTAGCGATTTTTAACGCAGTGCAGCCCCAAAAATGCAGCCAACCCTCCGCGTGCGAGGGGTTTTCCTCGCCCAGCGATGGGACTGAGGCGGAAAACGGCCATCCACTGCGTTATGCTCCTCGGAAATAACTCGTTATTGCCTTCGTCGCATGCCTTGTGCCTAGCCATTTTCCGCCTCAGCGCAATTGTGAATGAAACGTCAACAGACCCTAGCCACGCTCCCCTCCGACCAGTACCGCCCTTGCCGCATCTACAATCTGCTTTGATAACGCTTCCATACGGGGCGATTGCACTTTCCATGAGTGCCAGAAGAGCTTTACATCGCAAGGGTATTCGGGGGCAAGATCAATTAAATCAACGATGGACTCGCCCAGCAGCAGCTCAGGCACCATGCCATAGCCCAGCCCGTGGCGAATCGCAGCAAGGTGTGGCTCGGTGCCGGGCACATAGTGGCAAGGGTAAGCATCGGCCAGCAAGCCAAAATGGTTTTCCAGAAAGCCCGCTTGCAGTGTGTCTTTGTGAGAATAAGCCACCACCGGAGCACGGCGGGCATCGTTGCGATTCATACCCTGAGGAAACCAGCGCTGGCAAAAACTTTTGCTCGCCACCAAACGATAACGCATCACGCCTAAGGCATCGGCAAAACAGCCTTTCATGGGTTTTTCCTCGCTACCAATACAGCCTATCGCCATGCCGGATTCAAGCAGGGTATAAGTGTGATCCTGATCCTCCACAATTAAATCAATCAGCACTTCTTCCCTTACCAAAGCCCGAGCCAGCGCTGGAAAAAACCATGTCCCCAAGGTATCGGCATTCAGCGCAATGGTGAGTAAAAGCGGCGAATAACGCTCTACTGCTAAATCAGAAGCCAGATCGGCCTCTAGCTGCATCACGCGGTGCAAATATTGCAAAAGCCGCTGGCCAACTAGCGTGGCACGGGCCGGACGGCTGCGCACTACCAAGGGATTGCCCAAATTACTTTCCAACGCACGCACCCGCTGTGACACTGCCGATGCGGTGAGATGCAGGCGCACTGCGGCCTGCTCAAAGCTACCGGTTTCAATCACTGCTCGCAGCGCCTCTGTTTGCTTGGGGTCTAAATTCACCAGCGTATCTTTCACATATTAAGAATTTTTAAGCATACCTTATTAATATTAAATTAAATTCAATATACCTAAACATCTGTAGATAATGTCACTCACTCATCATTTGCATATAAGCCCAAGCTCGCCTATCCCTGCTCCACCTCTCTTAAAAAGAACTTGAAATGCTGCTTTACACTATTTATTTAATCGCCATCACCGCAGAAGCTATGTCGGGAGCGCTAATGGGTATGCGCCGCAATATGGATTTATTCGGCATTTGTTTTATTGGCACGGTTACCGCGCTCGGTGGCGGCACAGCACGCGATGTGATGCTGGGCCACTACCCACTGGGCTGGGTGGCACATCCGCAATATCTGCTATTTACCATTGGTGCCGCCGTTTTAACGGCTTTGATCGCCAGCCATTTGCATCATCTGCGCCGTTTATTCTTGATTGTTGATGCGCTAGGCTTGGTGGCATTCACCATTATTGGCTGCAATATCGGCATGGAGGCAGGTGTTCACCCCGGCATTGCCATCATGGCAGGCGTTGTAACTGGCGTATTTGGCGGGCTATTGCGCGATGTGCTGTGCAATCAAGTGCCCATGGTGCTAAGCCGCGAGATTTACGCCAGCGTGTCACTCGCTACCGGCGCTTTATATCTTTGGCTGCATTACTTAAAAGTAGAAACCGGCCTAGCCTCAATGATTGCTTTGCTGGCAGGCTTTAGCTTCAGGCTATTAGCAATGCGTTTGCGCTGGCAACTACCCGTATTGCGTGGCGAGCATATTAAAGGCTTTGACTAATATCGCTTTAAAGCAAAATCAGCACGGCGTACAGGCCATCTCTGTGCCTAAAATACCGGCATAAACCGATGGATATTCATCAATGCCCAAGCTGCTGATTCTGCTTTGCTTTTACAGCGCGCTAGCGCTGGCCGAGCCACTGAAATTAGTGACTGGTTCAGATTATGCCCCGTTTACCGATCCCTCTTTGCCAGATGGCGGGCTTGCAACCGCCTTGGTCAAAAAAGTGATGGCAGAAGCCAGCCAACCCTACCATTTAGAATGGCGGCCTTGGGCCAATGGCTATAGTGCCACGCAAAAAGGCTTTTATATCGCAACCTTTCCTTATATCAGCACGCCAGAGCGTCGCAAATTCTTTGATTATTCCGACCCGCTCTTTGTGCTGGAAATGCGCGTCTTTGCCATGCCCGGCAGCACTCTGGACGGCGCGCAACCCGAAACCTTAGTAGGAAAACGCTACTGTCACCCGGTAGGCTGGGGCTTTATTCGCCCAATAGAAGCCATGATTAATAAAGGCCAGCTCCGCCCCATCCGCCCCTATGATATGAGCACCTGCATACGCTTACTTGCTCAAGGCAAAGCTGATTTTATTATTACTGATCAAATTCAGGGCCAAGAAACCATTGCACATCTCAATAATTTGCCATCCATTCCTGTTCCTAGCGGCGGGGTTATAGAAAAAAGCACTCTGCACCTGATTACTCCTAAAAATAATCCCCAAGCCAAGCAGTTTCTAATCCGCTTTAATAAAGCACTACAAACACTGCGCGATCAGCAGTAATAGGCCAAGCTTCAGCCGCTTGGCTCAATCGCGCTTTACACCATCAGTGCTTTAAGTTTTTATCCAGGAATATCTCTACCCTCTTCCAGAAATCAAGCTGATTTGATCGCAATCCAGCCATGCCCTTCATCACCGTAAAGAATCCACTCTACATCCGGATTATGTTGCTCTACCGCTTTGCGCAATAAAGTGCCATGCTCATAAGGCACTCGCCGATCTTCTCCGCCATAGGCTAGCAGCAGGGGTTGCGTCAGTTTTTTAGCTTGTTTGAGCAATGAAGTTTGTTCCAGCTGCACCGCATCTTTAATGGGATCGCCCACTAGCTTGACCCTTATCGGGCCTGTCGGGAGCTCTTGCCATCATTTCAGCTTGTAAACAAAGCCTTAAACGCAAACAATTTACCCTCTAAGCCCATTTACAGGCTTACTGGCTCATTAGCCATGCTTTAATGCCACTTCCACCCATTTACAAACGGCGCTCTTTCAACAAAGATAGGCCTACACATTCAATGGAAAAACGCCATGTTTCAGCCCGAAATCTATCGTCAACGCCGTGCCACACTCTTTGCCAGCTTGCCGGATAGCCTGATTTTGCTGCTAGGCAACGTCGATTCGCCCATGAATTACTCGGATAATATTTTCCCGTTTATTCAAGACAGCAGCTTTCGCTACTACTTTGGCCTAAACGAGCCCGGCCTTGCCGGCCTGATTGATACCGCCAATGATGTGATCACGCTATTTGGTAATGAGCCAGAAGTGGCCGACATTGTTTGGACCGGCCCACAGCCCAGCTTAAGCGAGCGTGCAACTACCGCAGGCATCACACAAAGCCAGCCTTATGCAAAACTAGGCGAAGCACTGGCAGCTGCCCAAGCCGCAGGCATTCGCGTGCAATATTTAGCGCCTTATCGTGGCGAAACGATTCTGGAGCTCGCCAAGCTATTAGGCTGTGATAGCTCAAAAGTAAAAGCCGGTTTTTCTACCGCTTTAACGCATGCCGTGGTCGCCCAGCGTGAAATCAAGGACCAGGACGAAATCGCCGAAATGGAAAAAGTGCTGGCGATCACCCGCGATGTGCATCACGCCGCAATGCGCGCTTCGCACCCTAGTGTAATCGAGCATCAAGTAGTAGGCCTGATGGAAGGCATTGTTCGCAGCTATGATTTACAGCTGGCTTACCCAAGTATTTTCTCCAGAAACGGAGAAGTGCTGCACAACCATCACCATCATCAAGTACTGCAAAAAGGTGATTTGGTACTCAACGATACCGGAGCCACCTCATCCGGCGGCTACGCCAGCGACATCACCCGCACTATTCCGGTAGGGGGCAAATTCAGCCCGCGCCAGCGCGAGTTGTATGATGCCGTGCTGGCCATGCAAACCGAAGCGATTGCCGCACTAAAACCCGGCCTGCCTTATCTGACCGCTCACAAGCTGGCTGCCAAAGTCATGGTTACAGCGATGTCCAAATTGGGCTTCTTTAAAGGCGACGCTGACGCAATTGTAGAATCCGGCGCTTACGCCATCGCCTTCCCACATGGCCTTGGCCACCAAATTGGTCTCGATGTACATGATATGGAAAGCCTAGGTGAAAACCTGGTCGGCTACGGTGAGGGGGTTGAGCGCAGCAGCTTGTTTGGCATGGGCTACTTACGCCTAGGCAAGCCATTGAAAGCAGGCATGGTGATTACCGTAGAGCCAGGCATCTACTTTATCCCCGCCCTGATCGACGCTTGGCAGGCGGAAGGCCGCCATAGCGATATGATTAATTACGCCAAATTTAACGAGTACAAAGACTTTGGCGGCATCCGTATCGAAGACAATGTACTGATCACAACCACCGGCAGCCGCATCCTAGGGCCGCATATTGCTCGCACGGCAGAGGAAGTTGAGGCGGTGATGGCGGCAGTTTAAGTAGGTGGAACACAACATCACGTAGGGCGGGTGCAACCCGCGTATTTGTGTTTTTCACCTTTGTTGAACGCAAAACCCGCGGGTTGCACCCGCCCTACAAGATAAGCCAGTAGGGTTGGAGTGCCAGTCGCCTCCATCCCCAACACTCCTACAATCTTCGTTGTATTCAAACCAAAAATCTAGTTTCATCACCGACAAACGGCTAAGATGGAATCCCTTATCTAAAAATGCAGACGGCATGAAGCTGATCACCTCATATACCAGCCCTTTCGGCCGTAAAGTACGTATTGTTCTTGCCGAGAAGCGCATTGAATATCAGCTGATTGAAGATAATCCCTGGTCCGCCGAAAGTAGCATTAGCACGCTCAACCCACTTGGCAAAGTGCCGGTTCTCTTACTCGACGATGGCAGAACACTCTATGACTCGAGAGTCATTGTGGATTTTCTGGATCACAGCTCGCCCGTTGGCAAACTAATTCCTCATGACCATCGGCAAGCCATCAACACCAAGCGCCGTGAAGTGCTGGCAGATGGGATTAGCGATGCGGCGGTGCTAATCAGGCTAGAGCAAATTCGCCCGCCTCATTTGCAATCCACTGAATGGATAGCACTTCAGCAAAACAAAATAGAGCACGGCCTTGAGCATATCGCCAGTGAATTAGATGAGAAGAAATGGTGGGGAGGTGATTTATTTTCTCTGGCCGACGTGGCGCTGGGCTGCACACTGGCCTATCTTGATTTTCGCTTGCCAGAATTGGATTGGCAGAGCCGCCACCCAAGCCTCGCTAAGTTTTACAGCAAGCTGGAAGAGCGCCCCTCTTTTACCGAGACTGCGCCACCGATAATTTGAGGTGCATATGAAACGATTTTGTAGGGTGTGCAAGTGGTTTTTCTTGCGCACCGTTTTTTGGGGTGCCTCGGTGCGTAACGCCTCCGGCGTTTTGCACCCTACGTAAGGCTTTTGATTTTCGTAGGGTGTTCAAACGCTTTTCTTGCGCACCGCTCTGTAAATCGGCGGCTTACACCCGCCATATGTCTTACTCTTCAGCAATCCCTTCCAGCATTTTTTGCAGCTCACCCGTGGCAAACAGCTCTTTCATAATATCGGAGCCACCTACAAACTCGCCCTTGATATAGAGCTGAGGAATAGTGGGCCAGTTGGCGTATTCTTTAATGCCTTGGCGAATGTCAGCATCGGCCAGTACATTAACAGCAGCAAAAGACACGCCACAGTTTTTGAGCATCTGTACAGCACCAGCAGAAAAGCCGCACTGTGGGAAGGTTGGAGTGCCTTTCATATACAGCACCACTGCGTTTTCTGTCACTTGTTGGCGAATTAGGTCTTGAGTGCTCATATTGAATATCCTTTGTGATACCTGATGTATTTACTCGGGTATTGTACTTTTATGAAAAAATCGCGGCAAGTAAATCGAGCACGGCGGGTTTCACCCCAATCCTATCAACTTAAGCGAAATATTTTTCGTAGGGCGGATGAAACCCGCGAGCCATGTTGAAAAATACGCGGGTGGCACCCGCCCTACGATGCTTTCCAGCGCCCGCCCGTAACTCGCTCTATACCTGATAAATCTCGCCAGCTTTGTACTTCATCAAAGCCAGCCGCATCGAGCAAGGCCCGGCAAGCTGCCGACTGATCCCAGCCATGCTCAAATAAGAGCCAGCCGTTTTCGCTTAGGCGGCTGCTTGCACCGCTAATAATGCTGCGAATATGCACCAAGCCATCCCCTTCGTCACTTAAGGCGCTGCGCGGCTCAAAGCGTAAATCACCTTCGCTTAAATGATGATCGTTTTGCTCGATATAAGGCGGATTAGACACGATCACATCAAAGCAGGCATCGCCCAAAGCCTGATACCAATCGGATTGAAAAAAGCGAATCGCTGCATCCAACTGGCTGGCATTAGTCTGGGCAACAATTAGAGCGGCAGGGGATAAATCCACCGCGCTCACATCTAAATCCAGCCGCTCCAATTTCAAAGTAATCGGAATACAGCCAGAGCCGGTTCCCAGATCAAGTACCCGCGCACCCTCACCTGCTCGCTCTAAAGCCAGCTCGACTAATAGCTCGGTATCTGGCCTGGGAATCAGTACGCTTGAGTTAACTACAAAATCACGACCAAAAAATTCTCGCGTGCCCACGATATACGCCACCGGCTCGCCAGCTAGTCTGCGGGCCGCCAAAGGATTAAAAGCCTTGGCATGGGCCGGATCGACTTCATCCTGACCGTGGCCGATTAACCATGCGCGGTTTTTACCGGCGCAATGGCTAAATAACACTTGTGCATCAATTTTATCCAAACCACTTTGCAGCAATAATGCTGAATAATCCATAAAGGCTTCCGTAAAGCAAAGGGCTAAATTATGTAACGCCGTAGGGCGGGTGCAACCCGCCGATATTAAATATACAACACGATAAAAACGGCAGGTTGCACCCACCCTACGAGAGGCCATTTAATCATTTTATTTTTTTAAAGCACGATAAGCCGCTATTTCACTGAGTTTAATGCCTTCAGGAGCAGCCCGGTATTTGCCGTGCACGATACATTGCGAGCGATAAATTCCTGTGTGCCCAGAAAATAAATAGCTCACTACGCAAGCTAATGCCGCATAGATGCCGATTTCTGCGCCAAACATTTCCATCGCCATCAGGGTAGAAGCAATCGGCGTATTAGCGGCACCCGCAAAGACGGCCACAAAACCTAAGCCAGCTAAAAAAGCAAAATTCAGATTCAAAACGGGGGCTAATACATTGCCTAAAGTTGCACCAATATAAAATAAGGGGGTGACTTCACCGCCCTTAAAACCGCTACCCAAGGAGGCCACGGTAAAAGCAAACTTCGCGGCAAAATCGTACTGAGCCATAGGGTGTTGAAAGGATTCCACAATCATGGGGATGCCCAAGCCCAGATAACGCTCTGCGCCTAAAAACCAGGCCGCCAAAGCGATCACGAGGCCCCCAACGAAGGGCCGTAGTGGCGGGTAATGAATCAGCTTTTTCATCCCGCCAGCAAGCAGATGGGTGGCATTGGCAAAACAGCGCGCCACCACGCCAAAAATAGCGCCTGCCAGCAAGACTGCTGCCAATACCCAGAGGCTGATGGCGGGAATGCCCCCAATTAAATAATGCGTATGCTGCACGCCCCACAAGAGGCCAACCTGATCAGCCACCACCGCGGCAACAAGGCAGGGCCAGATGGCATCGACCCGCATACGGCCAATCACCAATACTTCAAAGCCAAAGATGGCCCCCGCCAAGGGCGTACCAAATACGGATGCAAAACCTGCGCTCATCCCTGCCATTAGCAACACGCGCCGATCACCATTTTTTAATCGAAAAAGCCGGGTCAGCTGATCTGCCAGCGCTGCGCCCATTTGCACCGCCGTGCCTTCCCGGCCTACCGATGCGCCAAATAAATGCGAAACCACCGTACCGCCTAACACCAAAGGCGCCATTCTGAGCGGAATGATTTTTTGCGGCTCATTAATCTCTTCAATCAATAGATTATTGCCCGCCTCGACCTGCTTACCAAAGCGCCAATAAACCCAACCAACCATCGCCCCTGCCAAGGGCAAACCCGCCAGCAGCCAAGGATTAGCGAGCCGCTGCGCCGTGGCCCATTCTAAAGAGAACAGAAAAAATGCCGACGCCGTGCCAGCAAGAATACCAACCAAGATGGCCAGCAAGAGCCATTTGAGCAAAGCCCGTAGTACGGTCAGTTTTTCCTCTATTTTAGAAAGACTCATTTAATTCCTGATATAAACGCCGTGGCGCGGCCAATCGTAGGACGGGTGCAACCCGCCGTTTTCGCATTTCATTTCATTGCAAAGCTCGGCGGGTTGCACCCGCCCTACAAAAAACATTTCGCTTACGTTAAGAGGATTAGGGTGCAAGCCGCGTATTTTTCAACATGGCTCGCGGGTTTCACCCGCCCTACGAAAGGCATTTCGTTTAAGTTGAGAGGATTGGATCTGCCCGTCCTACATCACATCAAAAATATCGAAGCCAGCCCAAGGAAAATAAAGAATCCCATTGAATCTGTCGTGGCGGTCAGCAATACCGATGAGCCATAAGCCGGGTCTCTTCCCAGCTTTTGCATGGTGAGTGGCACTAAAATCCCAACCAAGGCCGCCACGAGTAAATTCAGCATCATCGCCGCCATCATCACCACGCCCAGCGAAACTTGGCGATACAACAGCCATGCAATAAAGCCCAGCACCGTGCCCCATACCAAGCCATTCAGCAGCGCAATCACCAGCTCTTTACCAATTAAACGTCCTGAATTACTTGGATTAATTTGGCCCAAGGCCAGACCGCGAATAATCAGGGTAATGGTTTGCGTACCGGTATTACCACCAATGCCCGATACAATCGGCATCAATGCAGCCAACGCCACTAGATGGGTAATCGTTTCTTCAAAAGCACCAATCACGCGGCTGGCGATAAAAGCAGTACAGATATTTACCGCCAGCCAAGGCCAGCGGTTTTTAGCGGATTTCCACACACTAGAAAACAGATCTTCTTCTTTCAAACCCGCTAGTGACAAAACTTCGGCATCGGATTCTTCACGAATCACGTCCACCATCATATCCACCGTCAGGCGGCCGATCACTTTGTGATTGGAATCAACCACAGGAGCCGAGACTAAGTCATAACGCTCAAACGCCTGTGCCGCAACCCCTGCATCATCATGACCGCGAAACGTCACCACATCGGTGGCCATCGCGTCGTGCACCGTTAAATCAGGATCGGAAACCAGCAGATGATTGATCGCCAGCACGCCTTTAAGCATTTGCTCGTGATCAACCACAAAGAGTTTATCTGTGTGATTAGGCAGCTCGTCAAAGCGGCGTAAATAGCGCAGCACCACTTCTAAGGTGACATCATCTCTGATGGTCACCATTTCAAAATCCATTAAGGAGCCAACTTCATCATCGGTATAAGAGAGCGCCGATTGCAGCTGTGCCCGCTCTTCATCATCCAAGCCGCCCAATAATTCAGAACGCACTTCATTGGATAAATCCGGCACCAAATCAGCCAGCTCATCGGCGTCTAAATGCTCGGCAGCGGCGATAATTTCATAGTTTTCCATATCGGCCAACAGCGATTCACGCACTGCATCGGATACTTCCAACAAGATCTCACCGTCATGCTCAGACTTCACCAACTCCCAGACCGTTAGTCGATCAAATAGGGGCAGCGCTTCTAAGATATACGCCACGTCGGCGGGGTGCAGGCTAGCTAGCTTCTTTTGTAGCTCGACCAAATTTTGCTTATGCACCAGCTGCTCAACCAGCTCATGCTTGGGCATATCCTGCCGATGCACCATATCTTCGACCAGCCTATGCCTATCTAACAGGCGCACAACCTGTTGCAAGCTTTCTTGCAGGCTTTCTTGCTGTTTGCGGGTGACTATCGTCATGCCGAATTCCAAAGAGAAGGGTGTAAAAAGACGTACGCGAGTTTATCACGTCAGGGCTCCCGGACGTTTGGGCAAAGAGTGTATTTACACGGCCGCTTTGCATGAAATAAAACCATTGAAGCAGGCAGATACCCCCAAATCACGCTTGCCCACCAGCACTTGCTCTAAAGTGGCTTCGCCTTGCTAAGCAAGAAACAAAAACGCCCTAAGTAATGGCAAGATTGGTCTATTCAAAACAGAGCAAGAGCAGCGCGTCAGAAATCAAGGTATTTAATGGAATATTGATTTATATTGGAATAGCCAATAGGTATTTTTAAATGCAATCCCCTTAATGAACAACGTTTTATCTAAGAAACACCCCACTTTGCGGCTTGATATAAAAGGCCTTTTTTTCAAACCTTGAGCATTCTTCTCCGGATAAAAACCGCCGTTCAATGATCACTATTATCAGCCCACAGGCTTTATCCAGACGATCAAGAACACGCTATGATGCCGTTCTCTTTTCAACGCCTTTCTATTCGTACACAGCTATTTTTGCTGACGCTGGCCATTGCCTTGCCCTTTGTTGGAATACTGACGTGGTTTTTAATTCATGATTTACAGCATGTAGAAAAAGAAGCCTACGAGAAAGTCAGAATCGTGGCGAATAACGCCGCAGCAGATATTGCGAAGCGCTTACAAAAATCGAATAAAACGCTGGCTAATATCGCGAGCAGGCCACAGATCAAAGCGCTAGACCCCCAACATTGCGATCCTATCCTTACAGAATTTACCCAGCTTTATCCTGAGTACACCACGCTTGCTGTGCGCGATCGCAAGGCTAAAGCCATTTGCTCTTTTCTGGCTCACCCGCCGTCCCCTAGTAAAATAGGCCAATTCGCTTGGTTTATCGAAACGGTAAAACACCAGCGTTTTACCGTTAGTGACGCCAATATGGGTAGCTCTTCAGGCCGCTGGATATCGGTATTAGCGCAGCCGATCTTCAGCGATCAGGGAGTGCTCATTGGTCTGCTGGCCCTGCCCGTGGATCTGCTTAAACTAAGCGATGATTTATTTAGCTCTATGCCGAAAAATGCCATTGTGACTGTTATCGGCAAAAATAAAGCCGTGGTACTGCGCTCCCATCAAGCCGCCGCTTTTATTGGTAAAGCGGCCCCTGCTGCGGCCACTTCGATCGCCAAACCAGAAGGCTTTGTTGTGTTAAGCGACTTAGACGGCGTCTCCCGTCTTAATGCTTTTATGGCGATTCCCCATACCCAATGGCGAGTATTTGCAGGCATTCCACAGGACATTGTTTTTGCCGAATACAAGCAAACACTCTGGCGCAGCCTTAGCATTGGCTTTAGCTCTCTGATCTTTGCACTGCTGCTTGCCTGGCGTATCAGCAGTGCGATCATCAGGCCAATTAGCGCACTCTCAGAAACAGCCGCCAAAATCGAAAAAGGCGATACCCTCGCCAGAGCGGACATCTATGGCCCTGTTGAAATCGAAGCGGTTGCCAGGCAATTTAATCAAATGCTCGATGCTTGGCAGTACAGCGAAGCCATCCGCAATGAAGCCGCACTGCATACGCAGACCATCTTGGACAATATGGTGGATGCCGTTATCACCATTAATTTATTCGGAAAAATCGAATCATTTAGTAAAACAGCCAGCGCCATCTTTGGCTACAGCAGCGCAGAGGTGATCGGGCACAATATTTCTATACTGATGCCAGAGCCACACCGCAGCCATCATGATGCCTATTTGCAGCACTATCATCACACCGGAGAGGCCCGCATTATCGGCCTGCTGCGAGAGGTGGAGGGACAGCGCAAAGACGGCTCGCATTTCCCGATGAGCCTGTCGGTTTCTAAAATTACCCATGCCGATAAAACCACGTTTATCGGGCTAGTGCGTGATATCACCCAACACCGCAAAGACGAGCAAGAAATCCGCCGACTCGCTTTTTATGATCCGCTCACTGGCTTAGCCAATCGCCGCCTACTGGCTGATCGCCTCAAGCAAGCCAGAATCAACGCAGCCCGTAGTAATCAGCACGGTGCACTGATGTTTTTAGATTTAGATCACTTTAAGCAGCTCAATGACAATCTGGGCCACGATCTTGGCGATCTGTTGCTCCAGCAAGTAGCAACCAGGCTGCTTGAATGCGTGCGGGAAGGGGATAGCGTTGCAAGGCTGGGCGGTGATGAATTTGTGGTCCTGCTTGAAGCCTTAAGCAGCCACGCGCATGAAGCCGTGACCCAAACCGAATTGGTCGCCAACAAGATTCTGGAAACACTGGCACTTCCCTATTCCCTTAACGAGCACGTCTACTCCAGCACGCCCAGTATTGGCATTGTTTTATTTATGGAAGAACACGAAAGCATGGAAGAGCTACTCAAAAAAGCAGACGTTGCCATGTATCAGGCCAAAAGCGCTGGCCGCAATACCGCTCGCTTTTTTGACCCCGTCATGCAAGCCGCCGCCGTAGCTCATGATGAACTAGTTAAAGATCTGAGCCGGGGCTTTGCTGCGCAAGAATTCGTTTTGCAATACCAGATTCAAGTTGATGAAAATGGCGAAACCACAGGGGCAGAAGCCTTGGTGCGCTGGAAGCACCCGCAAAGAGGCTTAGTACCTCCTATAGAATTTATCCCGCTGGCCGAAGAAACCGGGCTGATTTTACCGCTAGGGCAATGGGTGCTAGAAACCGCCTGCGCTCAGCTACGAGAATGGGCCAAAGACCCTGATACCCATGGATGGAGCATGGCGGTGAACGTAAGCGCCTTGCAATTTGCCCAAGCCAGCTTTGTTGAGCAGATCAGCAGCGCCATACAAAAAACGGGCATAAACCCACGACGGCTTAAGCTTGAGCTAACAGAAAGCATGCTGGTCAGCGATATAGCAGACATCATTACAAAAATGAATTTATTAAAAAAACAAGGCGTGCGCTTCTCTCTCGACGATTTTGGCACCGGCTACTCATCCCTATCTAATCTAAAACAGCTGCCGCTAGACCAGCTCAAAATCGATCAATCCTTTGTACGGGATATTTTGTCCGATCCAAGCGACGCCATTATTGCCCGTACGATTATTGTGCTAGGCCATAGCCTGGGGCTAAAAGTGATTGCTGAAGGCGTAGAAACAGCGGGCCAGCGGGATTTTCTATCCGTTATCGGCTGTGTGGCTTTTCAAGGAAACTACTTTGGCTTGCCTGTATTTGCACATGAATTAAACACCAAGCCTAGCGAGCCCCAAGATGCTGTTTAAACCTGTTAGCTTCCGTTTTAAAAAACAGAAACGGCAGCAAAAAGTGAACGTTGCCGTTCACTTTTTTTTACCCTTATCGCCCCTAGCGCTTAAGCTTTACCCGACAAACGCTGCAAGCGTTGCAAAGCCGTTTCGCCACTGCCCGCCTCAGTCACCGACCTTCTGATCGCTGCAATTTCAGCCGCCTGATCCAAAGGCTTTTGGCCGATATCGGTCACAATCTTCATCCCTGCCGCTTCGTTCGTCATCTGCTCAGCACGACGAGTTAAAGCGCTCAGTGCGCTAGATTGATTTGCAACGCCTTTAAAACCAGCCAACTGCTCTTGCCGCGCCTGACGCGCCGCCTGCAAATCTTTCTGCGCTTCGGCAGCAGCCAAAGCTTGCAGCGCTTTTTTAGCTGCGGCATCAAAATCAGCCAATTGTTGCGAGAGCTGCTTCACGATCTCTTCAAACTCGCCCATAAATTCGCGGGCATCCGCTGCCTCTTGCTCTTCTTGTGCCACGCGGCCTTTATTGGCTTCTAGCTCATCGCAAAAAATAGTAACGGTAGTTTCGGAAATCGTACCTGCTGCCAACCGCGCGCCCAGCGTTTCTAAAGCTCGTTCATCGGTGGCAATCAGTGCTTTTAAATCCACCACATCTTTTTGCTCTTTAGCAAAATCGGCTCTGGCCTTAGCCAGCTTTTGGGCCGAATCTTGCAAAATACTGCGCAGCTGATCGCGATCTGCTTCGGTGGCCGTTTCAGGATCAAAATTAGCAATCACGCCAGAGATTTTGTCCCCGAGCGCACTAAAATGTTTTGCCACCAAACGAGCCGTAAGATTCCAACCTGAAGACATATTATTTCCTTTATTTAAAGAAAGTGATTTTCGCGTAAATGTTAGGCTTCGCTCATGTAGGGCGGGTGCTTACCCGCGTATTTTTCAGCATTGCTCGCGGGTTTCACCCGCCCTACGAATGATGCACAGCACTTTTTACTGCACCGTAATACGTTCCAGCTCTAAAGGTAAACCAATCATAAAATCAACGTGAATGGCGCGTTTTGAATAATCGCCATCTTCGCTTGTCACTACTTCTGTACTAATTAATAAGTATTCTGAGCCACTGGCTAATTGGCGCACATAGGGCATAAAGTAGATTTTTTGGCTTAACCCCTTCACCCCCATCGCATCATCAATCCGCACTTCCGAGCCAGTAAAAGGGGAAATAAACTCAGCCTCGGCGCTGCCTGCATCGCGCTGATATTCCAGCTGCTCTTGCTCGCCAAAGATCTCCGCAATTCTGCTATCGCCGTAGCCCAATTCCACAAACTGCTCGCGCGCTAAAGCATAGCTCTGGCAACCTAAGCCATAGCCCGCTTCGCCAGTAAAAGCTTCTTGATCCTCAGCGCTAGCCGGGAAAATACGCGTTAAGCGCGTGCAATACATGATTTCTTCAACTACACCGGCTTGGTTTTGAAAGACCTGTATAAATTTCTCAGGCGTTTCATCATTGCCGGTTTCAATATAGAGGCGATATAAATGGCCAGATAAATTGATTTTTACCCGGCTTACCGCTTGAATCAGCATACTTAAATTTGCAGGTGCCTCAATCACTGAGCCATTGGCATTGGCGCGAATAAAAGGCGACATTTGCAAAGTAATCAGGCTGCCAATTCTAGCTCCCAGCGGCAAGCCCGCATCTTGACGCTCTTCTTCTTTACCTAATAATTTAGAGCCATATGTAAAAACATCTTTCCAGCCCATATTAACGATCCCCTAAGGAGTAATTTTGAGGCTTCGATTTTTTTCTTAAGAAAAAAGCCAAGATCAAAAAAGCAATCACAAACACAATCACGCTAAAGAAAAAAACACCCAGCCAGCCCGAAGACGATTCCGGATGTTCAGCCGTAGATTGATTCTGTACCTGCCCCTGCGGGCGATTAGAATTGCTGATCGAATTGCCCAACATGCTACCCAGCACTGATCCAGCCATAGATTCGCCTAAAGAGCGATCACGATTTGGATAGCTCACAGGAGGCTGGCTGTAAGGGTCGTTGCCACGCTGAACTTGCTGCGTTGGCTTAGGCAGGTAAATACTTGAGGCCGATTGCCGCGCCCTTGCCTCTCGCTCATTCATGGTATTTAAAGCTTTATTTTTTTCAGCCGCACGGCTCATGCTTTTATTCGATGCAGACTGGCTAGGCGCTGTTTGAGTATCGGTTTTTTTAGAGCTACCGAAAGTACCGAAAGAAGTATTTTTAGATTCACTACGGCCGGTATTTTGCGGCGCAGCGGGCTTGCTCGGCGCGGGTTTACTACTACGAGAAGAAGAAAAACCACCGCTGTAGCTCTTGGACGGCGACTCAGCCAGCGTGTTTCCCACCAGCAGCGTACAAAACGCAATCACGATCCACTTTATGGTCATTTCAAGTTCACTCACGGGCGGCAATGAACATGAATATAACCGTTTTTAACAGCAGCATAAAAAATTAAGCAAGCCTGTCCTGTATTCTTTCTACTTTGAATCTACTGATTATGCTTCTTACTCAATGGACTCTGTGTAGATGGATTTCTTGAG
Organism: Iodobacter arcticus; assembly: GCF_042664895.1. NCBI lineage: Bacteria > Pseudomonadati > Pseudomonadota > Betaproteobacteria > Neisseriales > Chitinibacteraceae > Iodobacter > Iodobacter arcticus. The sequence continues at coordinate 87,982 of NZ_JBHTBQ010000014.1, read as the reverse complement.
TGCTGGGCTTGGTTTTTGAACTTGTACGGCGGGTGAAGCCCAATCCTATCAACTTAAGGTCAAAAACAGGATAAAGCTTGATTTTTCGTAGGGTGTGCAAGTCGTTTTTCTTGCGCACCGCCCTTGGTGCGCAACGACTACGTCGTTGTACACCCTACGAAATGCCGATTCATCTTAATACAAAAGCTTAAATTGATAGGATTGGGGTGAAACCCGCGAGCGATGCTGAAAAGTACGCGGGTTGCGCCCGCCCTACGATATTTATAATGAGATTAAGCAAGAGGCATAATCAGCTTGAATCTTTCAAAGCAAACTGCCGCCGCAGCCAGCGTATAGGCATACCAATCACCGGCAGCTTCTGAAATAACTCTTCGGCCGCATCCCAATAATCGCGGTGATAACAAACCTGGCCCTGTGCGTTTAATTTAAGGTGCGATGCGCCGTGCACGCTATACGCTTTGCCTTGCAGCTCAAAAACGAAATCCCAGGTAATAAACGCGCTTTCACCCTGCAATACGCGATCTTTCATCACAAAGCGCGGCTTTTGCGTGGTTTCAAACATATGGGCAAAAATACGACGGATATCCACCACGCCATTCACTTCATTAAACGGATCTTTAAACCACGCGTCTGCACTATAAAAGCGCTCGATCTCATGCAGATTTTGCGGGCTGATTGCCTCGTACCACTGCAACATTTCATCAAGTAGCATGGTTTACCTTCAAATAAAACGAGCTGATATTGTGCAATCACGCCAATCGTTGCAACAAAGAAAAACGCCAGCGGTAGGGCAATCTTTGCAGGCATTTCATCGCCAGCGTAAAGCGACGTGGAAAATGAATTTCAAAGCGGCCTTGCTCCATGCCTTGCAAAATAGCGCTGGCGGCCTGCTCTGGCGTTTGCAGGGCGGGCATGCTGAAGTTATTTTTTGCTGTTAGCTCAGTTTTTACAAAGCCCGGATTAATCAAATATACGCCAAGGCCACGCGGGTGCAGATCGGCATAGAGCAGCTCGGCCAGATTAATGAGCGCAGCTTTGCTCGGACCGTAAACCGAAGCATTGGGCAAGCCCATATAGCCTGCCACACTGGCAATCACCGCCACGCTGCCTGCTTGCTTGGCGAGCAAATCGGGCAGGATGGTTTCCAGACCAAAGTAAACGCTGGCTAAATTTACCGCCAGCGTGCGCTCTACCTGTGCGGCTTTAACTTCCCAACTGCGCTCGGGCCGGTAATCTGCGGCGCAAAACACCACCAGATCGACGCCTCCCCAAGCACTTTGTATCTGCTGAAACGCGCTGGGCCAAGCGGCTGCATCGGCCACATCAAAAGGGATAATCTGCACCTGCCCGCTGGGCACGGCCACTTGCAGCAGCCGGCTTTCGCTGCGCGAGCTTAAGGCCACGCGTGCGCCTTTGCCAATTAAATCACGGGCCAGCGCCGCACCAATGCCGCTGGAAGCGCCAATCAGCCATACACGCTGCGCGCGCCATTGCCGGATGGGTGGATTAAGACTGGCAAACATGGCTAATCCTTTTTGCGGAAAAACAGCGTGACTTCGCCCAACTGCCAGCCAAATTTGCTCATGCTGGCGCGATTAATCATGGTTTTTTGATCAATTAAAAACATCCAGTCATCAAATTGCACTTCATAAACCGAGCCATCTACCGGCAGCAGCATGGTGTATTTCCAGTTGAGCGCATTGCCAGCAATCAGCCCTTCTGCCTCGCCTTTAATATCGTCCGCTGTGCCCGTCCACCGGCCTCCCGCTTGCTGGCGTAAGGTCCAAACGCGTTTTTGCTTACTGCCATCGCTATATTCAAAGTCTTCATCCAATACAAAACGATCCCCTTGCTTGGTGCCGGTCAGCAGCACATGAAAACGCTTTACTACTTCGCCATCGCGCTTTTGAAACGTGCCCCATGCTTCTGTCTTGCCGCTAAAAAACTGCACTAAATCTAAGGCAGGCTGTTGCTGCTGGTAATGGCTCACATCCGGCCCGGCGCAAGCACCGAGCAGCATGCAAAACATGATTAATAGGGCTTTCATGATGTGGATCCTTTTAAAGTGGCTTGCTGCCGGATGGCCTGCTGACTTTACTTAGCGAAAGTCCCGTACTGGGGGTAATGCTGTTCACTTAAGGGGTTTTGCTTGTGTACCCCCTTTTGTAAAAGGGGGGCTAGGGGGGATTTGCCATTGATGTTGGGCTTCAATAAGCAAAAAACCAAAGGCAAATCCCCCTCAATCCCCCTTTTATAAAGGGGGAGGCTAAATCAAACTCCTTAAGTAAACGGCATTACCGTGCTGGGGGCGTGTTATCAATCCCTATGCGGAGGTTGATGCCACTCAAACACCAATAAACGACCCAATTAAAAATAGGTTTTCTCTGTGAAACTCCGTGTCCTCTGGGACCTCCGTAGTTCAAGATTTGGGTTTCCGTTGTGTAGCACCAATCACTAAATTTAAACGCCACATTGCCAGTAATTTAATCGCGCAAGGTAAAGCGGCGTAGGTCAGCGCAAGGCTTAATCCGCCCTGACCGGCTATTCCCGGCTGATAGCCGCCCAAAGCCAGGAGCGGCAAAGCGAGGCCAGATAAGGCGAGGGCCAGTTTGCCCAGTAGAGTCCAGATTCCGTAATAGCTGGCGGGTGAATGCTGGGGTGAAATCAGCCCAGCCAATAACACCGGCGGCAGGGCTAAATCGGCCCCTAGCGCCAGCCCTGCCAGAATGCACACCACGGCATAAGCTGCCACATCACCGGCACTGAGCAAAGCTGCGCCTGCAAAAGCCAGCACGGCTAAAACCATGCCTAAGCGCCACGCCTTTGCCGTGCCGATTTTTGTGGCTAGCCTTACCCACAATGGCAGGCCTAGAGCCGCCGCCACAAAATATGCGGCCAAAAACGCCCCCGATAATTGCGGTGCCTCAATACGATCGCGGATATAAAACAGCGCCAGCGTGGCTGGAATCGCCACCGAAACCGCGTTTAAAAAATAGGGCAGCAATAAGCGTTTAAATGCCGGATTAGCCAGCGGCTCGCGCCAGGATTGCTTTTCACCCCCGCCCAGCCAAGGCAAGGCCCGATAAAGCAGCGCCACAATGCCCAAAGCTAATAGCAGAGCAAAGGCTAAGGCATACCAAGCCATGCCTTGCTCTACCTGCTGCCCCGCCATTAAATAGCCCGGCACAATACTCGCCAGCACCACACCGACCAGCCCCGCACCTTCGCGCCAAGCTGCGGCATTGAGCAGAACAGCCTCATTCCCCAGCCTTGCCCCCCACGCCAGATAGGCGATATTCAGCATGCTATGCGCGGTGTAAATAACAATCAGCATCACCGCTAGCCATGCAATCAGTGCAGCGCCTTGCACGGGTGGCAACCACAAACCGGCAAAAGAAATCGCCAGTAGCAGGCCAGCAGCGAGCATCCAGCCGTGCAAGCGCCCTGCCTTTAAATCAATGAGATGCCCTAGCCACGGGTCTTGGACGGTGTCCACCAATCGAGCCAGAAACAACACCAGACCCGTGGTGGATAAGGCCATTCCCAGTTGTCCGGCGTAATAGGCTGGGGCGTGTACATAAACCGGCAAGGCCGCCATCGCCAACGGTAAACCCAGCAGGCCATAAGCCAGTGCGGGCTTCACTTTTGCCCCAATAATTGCGAGCGCAGATTGCTATCTTTGCTGCGCTCATCCAGCCAGATAGCAAAAAAAGCTTTGGCGAATTCGGGATCGGCCACTTCGGCATTCAGGCCCTTTTTGCCATAAAAGCGGCAACCCACACCCGGCAGATACACGCCAATCAGCTGATCGCCACTTTCTACATCACTAAACGCGCGCTCCATCTCTGCCTGCCAGCGAGCCAGCTGCGCCTTGCTGTATTCTTTGCCGGATAAACGCTTGATTTCATCGAGGCTGCTGCTCACAAAACGCTCGCGGCTGATGCTGCGGTGATAAGTGAGCTCCAGCGCAAAGGGTGCACTGGCAACAAAGGGGCGCTGCTCGCTCCATAAGCGGGCGGTATAAATTCTGAAACCCAACCAGCGAAACTCTCCCGAGCCAAGCGGCGTAGCTGCAGGCAGCTCTTCCCGCCAGCTGGCGGCAAATGCGCCACTAGCCAGCGTCATCAGTAGCAGTGCACTAGCGAGTTTTTTGTAATAAGAACTGCACCACATCGGTCCGCCCCTCATCAAAGCCTGCTTCGCAATAGGCGTAATAAAGCTGCCAAATACGCCGGAATGAATCATCAAAGCCTTGCGCCGCAATGGCGTCTTCACACGCGCTAAAAGCATGGCTCCAGCGGCGCAGTGTTTCGGCATAATCCGCACCAAAATGATATTGATCGAGCGCCTTAAGGCCGACCTCTGCCGCTTTGGCCACAAAGCGCTCTGGGCTGGGTAACATGCCGCCAGGAAAAATATACTGCTGGATAAAATCCGTATTGGCTCGGTAGTGCTCAAACAGCGCATCATCAATGGTGATGCTTTGCACCAGCGCTTTTGCCCCCGGCTTTAAGCATTGCTGCAGCTGATTAAAATAGCTGGGCCAGAAGCGCTCGCCCACGGCTTCAAACATTTCGATCGACACAATCGCATCGTATTGCTCGTTTAAATCGCGATAATCACAGAGCCAAAGCTTGGCGCTATTGCCTTGATTACGCACTTGAGCCACCGCCAGCTGTGCTTCAGAAATGGTAATACCGTGCACTTCAATACCGCAGCGGGCGGCATGCTCGGCAAAGCCTCCCCAGCCGCAGCCAATTTCCAAGACTTTATCGCCCACCTTTAAAGCCAGCGTGTCGATAATTCTCTGGTATTTAGCGGCTTGGGCACTTTCTAAGCTCTGGCTAAAATCACCGGCAAAAATAGCGCTGGAGTACGTCCAGCTTTTATCCAGCCACAACTGGTAAAAATCGTTACCGATATCGTAATGCGCGTGGATATTGCGTTTGCTGCCCTCGCGGGTATTAGGGCGCAGCCAGTGTTTTAGCCGATACCACAAGGTGGCCAGCTTGCCGCCAAAGACAAAACGCTCCAGCGCCGCTTCGTTTTTTAAAGCCAGCCGCAATAGGGCCGTTAAATCAGGCGTATCCAGCCAACCTGCTGCATAGCTTTCTGCAAAACCGATATCACCCGCCTTGATAATCCGGCCACAAGCCCGCCAATCATGAATATGCAGCACGGCACTGGGCGGCGTGTGTAAATCCCCAAAAGTAAGGCGGCTACCATCGGGCGTAATCAGCTGCAAATGCCCATATTGCAAACGCTGCAATACTTGAATAAATAATCGCGCCGCAGCAGGCGTGGCAGAGGGTAAATCAGACAAGGTACGCGCTTGGCTCATGATTGGCTTTCCTTTGAACGTCGCAAATGAAGTGGATGGCTAACAGGGTGCAAGGGGGGCTGAGGCTTACGATAAAACGGCACACGCTTTAGCCAAAGACGCAGTGCCTGCCAATGGATTTTGGCGACCACGCCCAGCGTTAAAAAGGGCTGAGCCAGCAAAGCACGGCGCAAATGCGCGGGGGTAAACGAGAGGCGTCGGCCTGCAACCGCCGTTTTAATCAGCAGGCCTTCCTGATCAAAATAATCAATCGCCACAAAAGCGCTGTCTGGCGAATCCTTAAAGCAAAACTGGTAATGGCCCGCCACAGGACAAAAAGGCGAAACATGCAGTGCTTTAATGCTGTGTAAATCGCTATCGGCCAAAATCAGCCCGCCGCCTGCAGCTTGTAATAAATAGCGATGATGCTCGCCAAAGGTATTGTTCACTTCGGCTAGCACGGCTCTTAAGCCGCCATTTTTATCGTGGCAAAACCAAAAATTAACCGGGTTAAAGGCATAGCCAAAGATTCTGGGAAAGGTTTGCAACCATATTTCGCCATCGGCCTCGATGGTGGCTTCTTTTAATAGGCCACGCATCCAGCTTTGCAAATCAGAGCCATCTCTAGCGCCATAATCACGCGTAGCAATCGATAAAGGCCGCCAGCAGTTGACGCCAAACCAGCGATTATTCAGCTCGCCTAATCGGGCCAGATTTAGCCGCAGGCAAAACACTGGATACACAAAGCGGTTTTGCACCGGCCTTAAGCGCTCGTGCATCACCTGCCCGATTAATAAATAGGCGGCACGCATCAGAGCTGCGCCCATGCAGGCAACACATCAAAATCAGCAGCCACGCGTAGGGCAGATTTCAAGCCGTCTTCATGAAAGCCATATCCCGTCCACGCTCCGGCAAACCATGTTCGGTTGCGCCCTTGCAGCTGCGGTAAACGCAGCTGAGCATCAATCGCCGCCTGATCTAAAATCGGGTGCTCGTACTCAAACTGTGCAATCACTAAATCCGGTTTTTTAAAAGGATTCAGCGTCACCACCACCGGATGCTCAAATGGCAGATTTTGTAATTGATTCAGCAAATAGCTCACGCATACAGGCCGTTGCCCATCAACTGCCGCACCACCAAGGTAGTTCCAGGCCGACCATACTTTTTTGTTATGGGGTAATTGCCGCTCATCAAGGTGTAAATACGCGGTATTCGGCTGATAGCGCACCGCGGCTAGGAGCTTTTGCTCAGCTGGGCTAGCGTCTTCCAAAATACTTAAGATGTCGGGGGCATGACCAGCGAACACCACGGCATTAAAACGCGATTCGCCGCTGGCGCTTAAAACCCGCACACCGCTCACATCCCGCCGCACGCCCAACACGGGCGTATTAAGGCGAATATCGGGCAGAGTAGCCGCAATGCGCTGCACATAGCTGCGCGAGCCGCCTTGCACCGTTTGCCATTTAGGCCGGTCATTCACTTGCAATAGCGCGTGGTTAATGCAAAAGCGCAGAAAGGTCAGTGCAGGGAAACGTAAAATATCACTCGGCGAGCTAGACCAAATAGCTGCAGCCATCGGCAACAAATAGCCTTCTCTAAATAGCTGGCCGTAGCCACCCGCATCCAGCAACTGGCCGAGGGTTTCGCCGCTATTGCCCACCCGCACCAAATTAGCGTGAGCAGCTTTATTAAAACGCAAAATATCTTTCAGCATGCCCCAAAAACGTGGCGACCATAGATTGCGCTGCTGAGCAAAAACACTGGCTAGATCGGTGCCCGCCCATTCTAGCCGCCCATCATCCATCGACACACCAAACGACATATCGGTGCTATAGGTCGCCACATTTAGCTCGGCCAGTAGCGCAATTAAATTAGGGTAGGTTTTATCGTTCAGCACCAAAAAGCCGGTATCAACCGGATGGCTCAGGCCGTTGATAGATACATCGACCGTATTACTGTGGCCCCCCAGATAATCCCCCGCCTCATACAGGCAAACATCGTGCTTGCGATTAAGCAGATACGCACTGGCAAGGCCAGAGATGCCTGCACCAATCACGGCGATTTTTTGTCTGGAAGAAGAAGATGCTTGCTGAGCCACGTTTTATTCCTTATCTAAGTGAGGATCACAAAAGTTGAGGCTATCCATTGCTGCCATCAGCGGCTAATATGGCAACTAAACCACCATGCAATTAAATCTACCACAGAGTAACTTTAATTACCAATGAGTATTTTAAGCAAATTAAGCTTCAAAGATCAGGCCTTTAAGCTACGCGAAACGGCGATCCTCGATGCAACCACCGCCATACTGGCCAGCAAGGGCTTTGACTTGATGACCATGGACGACGTTGCCCAGGAAGTAGGTATTTCTAAACCCAGCCTTTATAAGCATTTTAAATCTAAGGAAGATTTGGTCGGTGCAGCGATGATTCGCCTGATTGATGGCGCGCTCGATTATCTGGAAGCCATGCCCGCAGGGCTAAGCCCAATCCAGCAGCTAAAAGACTTGCTTGCTTGGGCGTTAAGAATCAGGCTGGATGGCGGCATGCCTTTTCTGCCTTCAACCAGCACGCATGTTCGCGAGATGCTGACGCGCAACCTAAAATACGTTATGAGAGTATTGAAATTAAATAGCAAGATGGAGGCCATCGTTCAGCAAGCTCAAAAACAAGGCCAGCTCAACGCTGCCCTGCCTGTTGATGTGATTTTATTTGCCTATTACGCCAGAACCTGCGATCCGGCCGTAGAATACTTACAGCTTTACAGCAAGCTGGATCACGAAACCATCGTCAAATCAATGTTAGAAGTTTGTTTTTCCGGCCTGAAAAACCAAGCATAAACAGCAGGCAAACAAATTAGCGCCCCCCCGGAGTTGAATCCACCGCCCAGCGCCCACATATGCCATGGATGAAACCACTAAGGAATACCCCAAAATGAGCGTCCCACATCTGACCACTGCACTCACAGGCCCGCTATTAGATTTGGAACGTAAAATTTTGGCAGCCCAGCCTGAAATCGAGCATTGGTTCCGCAACAAGTGGCAGGAGCACACGCCGCCGTTTTATGGCTCAGTCGATTTACGCAATGCGGGCTACAAGCTAGCACCAGTCGATATGAATTTATTTCCTGGCGGCTTTAATAATCTGAATCCGGAGTTTCACCCGCTGGCCGTGCACGCCACCATGATTGCGCTGGAAGGCTATTGCCCGGATGCGCGCCGCGTATTACTGATTCCAGAAAACCACACCCGTAATACTTTCTATCTGCAAAACGTCGCCGCGCTGGCCAAAATCTTGCGCCAAGCTGGCTTAGTAGTGCGTTTAGGCAGCATGAATCCAGAAATCACCGAAAGCACTACACTTGATTTGCCGGATGGCAGCAAGCTGACACTAGAGCCGATAGTACGCAACGGCAAACGCGTCAGCATTGCTGGATTCGATCCTTGTGTGGTCTTACTCAATAATGACTTATCGGCAGGTATTCCGGCCATCTTGCAAGATATCGAGCAAACGCTGCTGCCGCCGCTCAATGCAGGCTGGGCCGTGCGCCGCAAAACCCAGCATTTCACCGCCTACGATAAAGTCGTTGCCGAGTTTGCTGCACTGATCGATATCGATCCTTGGGTGATTAACCCTTACTTTGAGCATGTAGACGGGCTGGATTTCCACTCCCGCGCGGGTGAAGACGAGCTGGCTGCCACCGTGGATGCCATGATTGAAAAAATCCGTATCAAATACGAGCAGCACGGCATTGATCAAGTACCTTTTGTGATCGTAAAAGCCAATGCCGGTACTTACGGCATGGGTATTATGAGCGTGAAATCGGGCGAGGAATTACTCGGCTTGAACCGCAAGCAGCGCAATAAAATGAGCGTGATTAAAGAAGGCGTAGAAGTACGCGATGTGATCGTGCAAGAAGGCGTGCCGACGTTCGAGCAAATCAACGCCGCGGTGGCCGAGCCGGTAGTTTATATGCTGGATCGCTTTGTCATTGGCGGCTTTTACCGTGTGCATACAGGGCGCGGCATTGATGAAAACCTAAACTCACCGGGCGCATACTTTGTACCACTGGCCTTTGCATCATCGCTCTCCACCCCCGATTGCGACGGCTCGCCAGGTTGCGAAGCCAACCGCTTCTACTCCTACGGCGTAGTCGCAAGACTGGCCTTATTGGCTGGGTCTTTAGAGCTGGAATAATCGAACCCACATCCTGAACCACGGAGAACACAGAGTTACACGGAGAAAGGATCTTTTCCCTTTAATAAGGATGGGTCTAGGAAAATCAAACCCCATTATTGTTGAAGTTTCGCAATTTCAAATTGGCTTTTCTCCGTGACCCTCCGTGTTCTCTGTGTCCTCCGTGGTTCAAGATTTAGGTTTTCATCACACCTCCGTCATTACGTTTTAAAATTTTTACCCGTCACAAAGGCCGCTATGAAAATCCTTGTCGTGCTTGATCCGCTTGCCAGCTTAAAAATTTACAAAGACACCAGCTACGCCATGATGCGTGAAGCGGATTTGCGGGGGCATTTGTTGTTTACTTGTGGTGCTGAACATCTGCGAATTAAAGATGGCGTGGTTGAAGCACAGGCCGCCCAATTGCACTTTACCGACACCCAAAGCGGCCACGATTGGTATGCCCAGGGCGATTCAGCCATCACAGCACTGAAAGACTTCGATGCAGTGATCATGCGTAAAGATCCACCGTTTGATCAGCAGTATTTCTACGCCACCCAATTGTTTACGCTGGCCGAAGCGCAGGGTGCAAAAATATTTAACCGTGGCCAAGCGCTGCGCGACTTTAATGAAAAGCTGGCGATTTTAAAGTTTCCCCAGTTCACCGCGCCTACCTTGGTCAGCCAGCAAGAATCCGATATCCGCGAATTTTTAGCCGAGCATGGCGATATTATTTTGAAGCCACTGGATGGCATGGGTGGCACAGGGATTTTCCGCCTTACAACAACCGATCCGAATGTAGGCTCGATTATCGAAACGCTAACCGCCAATGGCACAGTTTCCATCATGGCGCAGCGCTATATTGCGGCGATTAAAGAAGGCGATAAGCGCATTCTGCTGATCGATGGCAAACCAGTGGACTGGTGCCTAGCGCGCATTCCCAAGGCCGGTGAAACACGCGGTAATTTGGCGGCAGGTGGCAGCGGTGTAGCAAGGCCATTAACGGCAAGAGACCGAGAAATTGCCGAAGCACTAGGGCCGCAGCTCGCCGCTCAAGGCTTGCTGCTGGTGGGGCTGGATGTAATTGGTGAGAACCTCACTGAGGTGAATGTCACGAGCCCGACCTGCTTTGCCGAAATCACCGCGCAATCTGGGATTAATGTAGCAGCCCTCTTTATTGATGCTTTAGAAAAGCACGCCAAGCAATGAAACGCTTCTGCTTGCTGATGGCCGCGCTGCTATTAAGCGCTTGCAGCAAGGCCCCACTTTATCAGCAAGAAAGCTATGTATTTGGTACGCGAGTACAGATCTCCATCTGGGGCTTGCCTGAAGATGTGGCACAAAAGCATGCAGCAGCCGTATTCGCCGATTTAGATCGCATCCATACCCGTCTGCATCCTTGGCTACCCTCCGAGATCACCCGGATTAACGCCAGCTTTGCCAAGGGTGAAGCCGCTCTGATCGACACTGAAACCACGGCACTGCTTAAGCAAGCCAGCCAGTATGCAGATCGATCTGAGCAGCTCTTTAATCCAGCGATGGGCAGCTTGGTCGAGGCTTGGGGCTTTCATAAAGACACTTATGCTGCTGTTTTACCCAAGAGCGAGACCATTGCCGATTTGCTCGCCAGCCAACCAAGGATGAGCGATCTCACTTTTGACGCCGCCACGGTTAGCAGCAGTAATCCGGCAGTGCAAATCGATACCGGCGGCTTTGCCAAAGGTTGGGCACTAGATAGAGCAGCAACGTATTTACGCAAATACCGGGTAAATAATGCGCTGATTAATATCGGCGGCAATGTATTGGCGCTAGGCAAAAAAGATCAAACGCCGTGGATTGTGGGCATACAACACCCCAGAGAGCCGCAGGCAATGGCAACGATTGCTTTAAGGGATGGTGAAGCCATTGGCACATCGGGCGATTACCAACGTTTTTTTGAAGTCGCAGGCAAACGCTACTCGCATTTAATCGACCCGCGCACCGGCCAGCCCGCCACAAGCATGGAAGCGGCAACCGTGATTGCACCGGCAAGCCTGGAAGCAGGCGCAATCTCTGATGCGGCTACCAAGCCTATTTTTATTGATGGCATAGGAAATACACTACGTCATGCCAAGCGTTTTGGATTGCAAGATGTACTCATCGTAGGTAATGATGGCAGTGTCTATGTCACCGCAGATTTACAACGCCGTCTGACTTGGCTAAAACCGCCAGTGCATATTTACCGCTTACGTTAGCTAGCAAAAGCGGTATATTTATAGAACGATGCTTTCTTGTTAATTAATAACATCAAACTTACACCCGCTAAGGTAAATAAGGTATGGTTGGTATTATCATCGTGACACACGTGTCTTTAGGCGAAGCCTTAGTCTCGTGTGCTCAACATATTATGGCGCGGGAGCTGCCCAATTTGCTGCAACTATCAGTCAGCAAAGCGGATGAGCCCGACGAAGTGGTTCGGCGCGCCAGCGAAATGATTAGTAAGCTGGACGATGGCTCCGGTGTGTTATTGCTCACAGATATTTACGGCGGTACGCCTTCTAATGTAGCCCAGCGTTTAGTTGTTGCTGGCAAGGTAGAAGCCATTGCAGGTGTTAACTTACCGATGCTAGTCAGAACGCTGAGCTATAGCCACCAAGCACTTGAAGTCGTCGTCAGCAAAGCAATTACAGGCGGTTTAGAGGGTGTTCTCTACATGCTGCCCAGCAGCGCTCAGGAATAAGTAATATGCCAATAAGTGAAGTAGAAATTGTTAACAAACTGGGCTTACATGCCCGTGCATCCAGCAAGCTCACCCAACTTGCTAGCCAGTTTCAATGCGAAGTCTGGCTAAGCCGCAATCAAAAGCGGGTTAATGCCAAATCGATCATGGGTGTGATGATGCTGGCAGCAGGCAAAGGCAGCAAAATTCTGCTAGAAACTGACAACGGCCCCGATGCGGATACCGCAATGGGCGCGATTTCAGCCCTGATTGCCGATAAATTTGGTGAAGGTGAATAAGCAGCCACTATTGTCAAAATGCTTTAACTTTTAGCCACTTATAAATATATAAATAGTCGGTACTTTTATATATTTTAGCCGCCGGGGCTTAGCCCCGGCATCAAATGGCAAATACCGCGCAGCACCATAAGGCGCTACGCAATATCACGAATAGGTCAGATCAGTTTTGTACTTAAAATAACGACCGCGATCACCGGCACGGTGGCATAAAAGGAAGGTTTATGAGCATTACGCTACAAGGGATTGGCATTGGGGGTGGGATTGCAATCGGGCAAGCTCACCTTATATCGCATGCCGATATCGAAATTGCTCACTATCAACTATCCGCCGCTGATATCCCTGCCGAACTGGCCCGCTTTGATGACGCCATCCGCGTTACCCGCAAATCCTTAGAAATGCTTTGGGGCAGTATCCCCGAAAATGCCCCTGCCGAGCTGGGCGCCTTTTTATCCCTACATATCATGCTGCTTAACGATCATATGCTCTCCAAAGAGCCGCGCAATTTGATCGAGCAGCAGCATTGCAATGCCGAATGAGCGCTTAAGCTACAGCTTGAAGTGCTGCTGGCGCAATTTGATGAGATCGAAGATGAATACCTGCGTGAGCGCCGCACCGATGTGATCCAGGTGGTGGAGCGGGTATTTAAAACACTGGCAGGGCACGAAAACCACTCGCACCCGCTGGCCGAAATTGCCCCCAACTGTATTTTGGTGGCGCACGATCTTAGCCCTGCCGATATGGTGTTATTTAAAGACACCGAATACCTCGCATTTATTACCGATGTGGGCGGCCCCACCTCGCACACGGCGATTTTAGCCCGCAGCTTAGATCTGCCATCGGTACTTGCCCTGCGCCACGCCCGCGAACTGATTCGTGAAGACGAGCTGATTATTGTGGATGGGATTAACGGCGTAGTCATCGTTGATCCTGATGAAATCATCCTTAAAGAATACCGCCACCGTCAACGCGATTGGCTCAAAAAACAAAAAGCGCTGCAAGATATCCGCACCAAACAGCCGATCACCAAAGACGGTGAAGTGATCGAACTGTTTGCCAATATTGAAGTCCCTGACGACTGTAAATTGTCGATCGAAAACGGCGCAACAGGCGTCGGCTTATTTCGCTCTGAATTCTTATTTTTATCCGAATCTGATTTACCTACCGAAGAAGAACAATTTCTCGCCTACAAGCAAGTTGCTGAAGCCATGAAAGGCCAGCCGGTGATTATCCGCACTGTCGATTTAGGCAAAGATAAAATCCCCAGGTGGCAGCAGGATCGCGAAACACCCAATCCAGCGCTAGGTCTCACCGGTATTCGTCTCTGTATGGCCGAGCCGCAAATGTTCCGCACCCAGCTGCGCGCCCTATTGCGCGCCTCAGCCTATGGCAAGATCAAGCTGCTGCTGCCCATGCTCTCTTATGTGGGTGAAGTACGACAAACACGTAAGCATCTGGAAGAAGCCAAGGCACAACTCGCGGATGCTGGTGTGGCCTTTGATGAAAATATCGAGTTAGGCGGCATGATTGAAGTGCCTGCAGCAGCGGTGCAGGTCGCCCAGTTTTTAGCACATCTCGATTTTATCTCGATCGGCACCAACGATTTAATCCAGTACACGCTGGCCGTAGATCGCAACGACGATGCGGTTTCACACCTTTATGACCCGTTGCATCCCGCTGTGATTCAGCTGCTGCATCATGTGATCAGCACTGCAAATCGCATGGGCAAGCCGGTATCGATGTGCGGAGAAATGGCAGGTGACCCAGCCCTTACCCGGCTGCTGCTTGGCCTTGGGCTAAGGCGCTTCTCTATGCTGCCGATTCAACTGCTTAAAGTAAAACAAGAAATCCTAACCGGCGAAATGCACAGAATTACGCCACTGGTAGAGCAAATGCTAATTGCAGAAGACAGCCAGTGCCTGCGTGAGCTATTGCAGCAGTTGCATCAGAGCTAGGGCTTATTTTGTAGGGCGAGTGAAACCCGCGTACTTTTCAGCCTAGCTCGTGGACTAGCTCGTGGACTTCACCCCATACGCGCTAACCACAGTCAAAAAGATCTTTTTAGTGCCTTCGGCAAGTTGATTTAGGTGCGGGCGTCCCGCTGGACCTTCCTTTCTTGCGCGGCCAAGAAACGAAGCCAAAGAAGGCCGCCCCAGCCAGCACGAAAGCCCCTCACTGCGGATAATCGGCTCAGCGAAAAAGGCTGCTCGAGAGCAAGCCGCTACCCCTTTTCCGAAACCCCGAGCCGCTTATTCCCCGCTTCGGCGTGCTTCAAGGGGATTTTTAAGCCCTATGCAGAGAGCGTGATTGTTACGTTTTTTCGCTGTTTGCTGATACAAAAGCATATTGCTTAGCCCACATGGAGCTTCACCCGCCCTATAAAAAATGCAATGCATATCATTGACTTTAGTAATGCGCATAGGTGTTAGCGTTTAACACCTAATATAAATTCGCTTCACCCTCAGGGCGGGTTTTAAAGCGGCGGTGCAGCCAGTAGTATTGCGATGGATGCTCTCTTACCCGCTCTTCAATAAATGCATTCATCCTTGCCGTATCGGCCAGCACATCTTCACTTGGGAAGTTTTCCCATGCTGGGTAGTAGCGGCAAACGAAACCACTTTTTGTCAGCGTCGTTACCACAGGCACCACGCGCGCCTTGCCCATCAAGGCCAAGCGAGACAAACCCGGCACGGTTGCCGTTTGAACCCCAAAAAATGGCACAAACACCGATTCCCGCGGGCCAAGATCCTGATCGGGCAAATAGTAAAAACACACGCCCTGCTTAATCGCCCTCAAAATACCGCGTATGCCTTCGCTACGCTTAACTAATAGCGGCTCATTAAAGCGACGACGCCCCCGCAAAAGCAGCAAATCAAAGGCATTATCATGTGCAGAGGAATACATCGTTGCACCGCGATGATCCACCATATGCCGCGTGCCACCGAAATCCAGCCCTAAAAAATGCGGTGCCAACAAAATGAGATTCTGGTCTTCTACCGCAGAAAAATGCTCCAGCCCTTCACGGCGAACCAATTTTTCAATCTGCGCCTGAGTGCCAAACCATAATTTGCTATAGAGAAAAATACAGGTGCAAAACTCACGATAATGCTGCCTGAGTATCGCCTCATGCTGGCCAGCGGGCCACTCAGGAAAACACAACTTTAAATTAACCAGCCCGATTTTGCGGCGGCTTTTTACTGCGATATACAGCAAGGACCCCAATACCGCCCCAAAACCTCGCAGTACAGACTGTGGTAAACAACTTAAACACCAAAATATAAACAGTAAAAAACGATAAATCATAGTGGCCTGAAAGATAAAAACAACACATCTATAAGTAAGCTAAACGAAAACTTTGCGGGATAAAAACTGTATATTTTGTAAGGAAAATGGCTCCTAAAATAGCACTAGTGGAAACTTCCCCTCAGCAAAATCTTAAACCACAGAGAACACAGAGTTTCACAGAGAAAAACAAAAAGAGGACTTAGGTTTTCTCTGTGGGACTCTGTGTCCTCCTTTTACTCTGTGGTTTAAGATTTAGCATTAGCTACAACTTCCACGCACCTGTACCAGAACTACTCCACTTCCCCATCGGGTAATGGCGCACCAGCGGGGCGCTTATAACGGTTATAGCTCCATAAATACTGGCTAGGTGCACGGCGGATCATGGCTTCTACATTGCGGTTCAAAATAGTCGCATCGGCTTGTGCATCCCCTCCAAACGCCTCATCAAGCGGGGCGAAATGCATTTTAAAACCACGCCCCCAAGACAAACGCTCGGCAAAACACATCAAGATCACCGGTTGAGTAGATTTACTTAAGCGCGGCAACAGAGTCATGGTGTAAGCAAGCTTACCAAAGAACGGGGCCCAAGCTCCCTCACCCGCCCCAGGAGCCTGATCGGGAAGTATATAAATGGCTTGCTTCTCTTTTAAGGTACGCAGTAAGATCTTTACGCCACTGGCATTCGCTGGTGCGGCACGGCCATTGGCACGGTTGCGGCCCGTCACCATCAGCGGCTCTAGCCATTTAAGTTTGGGTGGGCGATATAAAGCGGCCAGCACGCAAGGGATCTGTGTGCTTATATACACTCCACAGACTTCGATTCCACCAAGATGCGGAGAAACAAACATCATAGGCCGACCACTTTGCAAAGCCGCTTCAACATGCTCCCAACCATCGCGCTCCTTCACCCAGCGACCAACCTGCTCAGGCGTTCTAAGCCACGCTGGTAAAAGTTCTAAGGCCCCCATGCCATGGGCGCTCACACTTAGGCGGTGCAATCGCTTATAATCTCCGCCATTTTGCGCAATACCCGACTGCTGCAAGTTGGCAGCCAAACGCTGTCTGTAGCGTGGCGATAACAGCCAAGCCAGCCAGCCAAGCAAGGCCCCAAGGCCATGAAATAGCCATAGGGGCAAGTAAGCAAAAGGTTTTAGCAGCAGCATCAGGTTTTTACGCATCCAAGGGCAGGCTTCGGATTCTACCGGCAAAATAGGCTGTTAAGCCCCTCTTTGACAGGGAAACAATTATGAAAGAATTCCTCTTTACCTCCGAATCAGTTTCTGAAGGGCATCCGGATAAGGTCGCTGACCAAATTTCCGATTCCATCCTTGACGCAATTCTGACGCAAGACAAGCATGCGCGTGTTGCGGCAGAAACACTGGTTAATACTGGCCTTGTGGTGCTGGCCGGTGAAATTACCACCCACGCCAATGTGGATTACATTCAAATCGCTCGCGATACCATCAAGCGTATCGGCTACGACCATAGCGATATCGGCTTTGATTACAAAACCTGCGCCGTGCTGGTGGCTTATGACAAGCAAAGCCCGGATATCGCTCAGGGCGTTAACGAAGGCCAGGGATTAGATTTAGACCAAGGCGCTGGCGATCAAGGCCTGATGTTTGGCTATGCTTGCGATGAAACACCGCAGCTGATGCCGATGCCGATTTACTACTCGCACCGCCTGATGCAGCGCCAGTCAGAAGTTCGCAAAGACGGCCGCCTGCCTTGGCTACGCCCGGATGCCAAATCGCAAGTAACGGTTCGCTACGATAAAGATACTGGCATGGCGACAGGCATTGATACGATTGTGCTGTCTACCCAGCACCACCCGGATGTTAGCCACGCTCAGCTTTCTGAAGCCGTGATTGAAGAAATCATCAAGCCAGTAATTCCGCCAGAGTTATTAGTCGGCACTAAATACCTGATCAACCCGACCGGTCGTTTTGTGATCGGCGGCCCGATGGGCGATTGCGGTTTAACCGGCCGCAAAATCATTGTTGATACCTACGGTGGTGCGGCCCCTCACGGCGGCGGTGCATTTTCGGGCAAAGACCCATCCAAGGTAGACCGCTCAGCCGCTTACGCTGGCCGTTATGTGGCAAAGAACATCGTTGCAGCAGGGATTGCCAAGCAATGCTTGGTGCAAGTGTCCTACGCAATTGGCGTGGCACAACCGGTATCGATCATGGTGGATACATGGGGCACAGGTAAATTGCCTGAACACGAAATTGTTGAGCTGA
This sequence comes from Iodobacter arcticus, assembly GCF_042664895.1. Taxonomy (NCBI): domain Bacteria; kingdom Pseudomonadati; phylum Pseudomonadota; class Betaproteobacteria; order Neisseriales; family Chitinibacteraceae; genus Iodobacter; species Iodobacter arcticus. The sequence continues at coordinate 69,968 of NZ_JBHTBQ010000014.1, read as the reverse complement.
TTAAACAGCACTTCGATTTACGCCCGAAAGGCATTATCCAGATGCTGGATCTGCTGCGCCCGATATACACACGTACTGCGGCTTATGGTCATTTCGGCCGTGAAGAGCCAGACTTCTCGTGGGAGCGTACAGATAAAGTTGAAGCTCTGCGCGCAGCAGCCGGGCTGTAACTTCAGAAAATGCTGCTGTTAACGCACAAGAATCACGCTTCTCATGGGAGAAGCATTGATAAAGTTGAAGCTCTGCGCGCGGCAGCTGGGCTGTAACTTCAGAAAATGGTGCGGTTAACGCGCAAGAGTCAGGCTTCTCATGAGAGAAGCATTGATAAAGTTGAAGCTCTGTGCGCGGCGGCTGGGCTGTAACTTCAGAAAATGGTGCGGTTAACGCGCAAGAGTCAGGCTTCTCATGAGAGAAGCATTGATAAAGTTGAAGCTCTGCGCGCGGCAGCTGGGCTGTAAGTACTGCATCAATGCTGGATCATTCCAGCCTGATAAAAAACGGGGAAGCCAAAGCTTCCCCGTTTTTTTATGCCTGCTGCAATTATTTTTTATTGCGGCGGCGCATCATCAAACCCACTAATCCCAAGCCCATCAAGGCATAGGTTTCCGGCTCTGGCACTGGGGTAGTTAAATTGCCCTTAAATGGCTCATAACCTAATTCCAAATTACTTTCTAAGGAATTAGCAACCAAAGTGCCTTCAACGTGTGCTTGGCCGTAAATCGCTGCCTGTGGCGCTAAAATGCTACCCCAGACAAAGGTATTAACCGACAGTTTTGTTGCCGTTGGCAAATTAAACAGGATATTACTGCGCATCGCTTCCATCTGGCCTAACTGGCCGCCCGCTAAAACAATATCGCTAAAACTGCCTGTGTAATTAATAATAACCGTTGCATCTTTTTTAATGTCGGTTAATTTTAGATTTAAAAATTCACTGGCTTTTAAATTAAATACCTGACGATCAGACTTATTATCGCCCTTTAAAGTAAACCCGCCATTTTCATTAATGACCTGACCGTTAGTTTTATCAGCGGCAAGGCTTTTAGATAGGGCCGTTAAATCTTTTTTGGCTTTATCAAAATCCACTACAGAGCTGATCTTAAAACCTGTACGTAAATCAGCCCAACCACTTTTATTAACGATTTTGCCACCCACAACGCCGTAGCCGTCTTTAAAAGCACCCAGCTCTTGCTTTACATCCGGGCCGTAGCTTGTATTGTTATCTACTTTTGTTTTCGAGCCATTGTAGATATCCAGCCGCTTATCGACCATATTTCCTCTGACCACCAAGGAAGGTCCTTTTGTGCCATAAGCATTACGATAGCCAATCGTATTTAAAGTCGCTGCCGTTAGATTACCGCCAACAGCCAACTTACCTTCTACGTCATTACCGCCATTTACATTAGAAAAGAAAAAACCACTGTATTCATTAGCAATTCCTAAATTAGAAATTGCTGCTGATGCGGGTTGAGCAAATGCTAATATGGCAGCAGAAATCAAAGTAAAACGAGCAATCATCGCATACCCCTCTTTTGTGATTAATGCAAAAGAGGGGATTATGACGAGTTCATTCAAGCCTAGGGTTTTAATTTAGTAATCTGCCAGCAATAATGGATAAACATTTCAGCGCTCAACAACCTATTTGCTACTAAATTGTTTTCTGGCTAGCCTTCCTGACACAAGCAAACACAAGGTCTTAGCTAATTAAAAGCACCTACGTAAAACACACTACACACAATTTTACGGGCTACTTGTTTATGAAAAAAAACAGGTATTTTGTTAAAAAAACCCAACAAATAATATTTTGCTTATTTATTCAAAAATGACCAAGACCTGAGTTGCGCCAAAATAACGCCAAAGAGCACCAGCCCCCCGCCCAGCAAATGAAAGCCCTGAATCTTCTCGCCTAAGCTCACCATCGCAATCACAGCCGTAAAGAGCGGTAATAGATTCATAAATACCGCGGTACGATCTGCGCCAAGGCGGTGCACACCTTGCATCCAGCAATAGGCTGCAATCAAGGATGAGGCAATCCCGGCAAACAACACCAAACCAACACCTTGTGCAGGAATCGCCATCGTTTGTGCGCTAAACGCCACCGGAATCAAAATCACCACCGCCAGCAAGATCTGAATATACAAATTATGCCAATGGCTAAATGGCAAAGCCCAGCGGCGCAATAAAATACCGTAAAGCGCGTAAGCCACAGTGCCAATCAGCATCAAGGCATCGCCATGGTTAATCCCGCTCAATAACAAACTAGCCGGATGCCCCTGCCCCAGTAGATACAGGACACCACAAAGCGAACAGAAAACCCCTAAGGCTGCTGCGGCACTTGGCTTGGTTTTCGTCATCAAAGCATTCAGCAGCAAAGATGAGAGCGGAACCAAAGAAGTAATCACGCCCATATTGGTGGCCGTAGTGCTATGCGCTGCGTAATAGGCGATGCATTGAAACAACACCATGCCTAGCAGTGCCAGCACTAGAAATTTACCTAAATAGGGGCGAATAGCGAGCCGTTGTTGCCAGACTGCTTTCAGGCAAAAAGGCGTGAGCACTAAGGCGGCTAAAAACCAGCGATAAAAAGAAATGGCGGCAGGATCCAGCACGCCCGCTGCGGCTTTGGAAACCACGGTATTGGTGGCCCAGATCATGACCGCCAGCAGAGGAAAAAGGATGGGCATAAAGCGTGTCTTTCTAAAATGATGAATTGCCACTAGTATAAGCTTGTCTTTTTTAATGCAAGTACGCCAAAACAGACATTCCATATTTAGAAACAGACAAGTTTAAGTAAATATAAAATGCCCAACACCTACTTTGCCGCCGATTTAGCCCTGCCAGCGCCAAATCCACTGTATTTACGCTATCAACAGATGCAAGCTGACACTCAATACAGTAGCCACAAGCATCCTTGGGGGCAGTTGAGCTGGATTAGCCTAGGCGTTATGGACCTCGAGTTAGAGCAGCAGCACCTGATTGCACCCGCCAATTACTTAACCTGGGTGCCGGCAGGTATCCCGCATTCTGCCTATGTGCGCCAAGCGCTCAATTACACATCCATCTATGTTTCAGCCCACTTAGCCCAGCTACTCCCAAAGAAAGCTTGCCTGCTCACCAGTACCCCGCTAATCAGCGCTTTAATTTGCGACTTTAGCCAGCGGCAGCTTAGCCATATGCAGGATAAAAGTGATCAAAATCAGGCAGAGCTGCTCATTACCCGATTAAGCCAATGCAAATGTGCACCAAACTTCTTACCCACTAGTAGCGATACGCTGATCGCGCCCATTTTAAAAGCGCTGCAAGCCGAGCCAGATAACGCCCGAAGCTTAAGCAGCTGGGCCAGCGAAGTGCATAGCACTGAGCGCACACTGGCTAGACGTTTTCAAAGCGAGCTAGGAATGAGCTTTGGCCAGTGCCGCAATCGCATTCGTGTTTTACAAGCGCTGGCGTGGTTAAAAGAAGACAAAACCATTCAAGATATTGCTTGGCGGCTTGGCTATAGCACGCCATCGGCTTTTATTGCCATGTTTAAACAATTAATCGGCCTTTCGCCGGAGCGCTACCGGCAGCAAATGCAAGAGGGCCGCTCTTATTTTTAATGCATGAAAATAGCTTCAATCCGTAATCAAAAACGCTCACCTTTCTAATCCTCCCATTACATTTATTACAAGCATGCGAAAGGTCGATGAATCTATGCAATCAACATTAATAAAAAGCACATTGCCATTTGTAATTAATGCAGAAATAGGATAAAAACGAGGCTCAAGCGCTCATCGCCTGAATATATAAAAATAAAGGGATGCTCACAGATGACGATGATTCACCTCGCCGCAAGCCTAGCCTTGCTGTGGCTGCATTTGGCTGGCCTCACCTTAGTGCTGGGCCAGTACTTACCCTATGCCATCGCCAGAGCATCGGGCGTGCTATTGATTACGCTGCTGATGTTTTTTATTGAGCATTTTATTGGCTTAGGTAATCTCAATGGTCTTTGGCCAATCACGGTAATTCTTGCCGCAGCCTCTCTTTATTTATTTAAACAAGAAGCCGCTAGTCGCCGCTTTAAAGCGGCCGAAATCGCTTTCCTATTAGCGCTGGCCTATGGGCTGATTTGGAAATTTATATTCCCAGCGATTTACCCAACATCAGAGCGAGTCACCGATCTTTACTTTATGGCCAATTATTATTCGGGCAGCGTGTTACCGCCGCCCGATCATTGGTTTGCTGGCCATCGCTTTGATTTCTATTACGCCTTTCAGCACTACGCCGCTGCGCTGATGGGCAGGCTGTTTGGCTGGGATATTGGTTTTACCTATAACATCGCCTTTGCACTTTTAATGGCATTGGGGCTCAGCCTTGCATGGGAATTTGCCACACGTTTTGTCGCCAGCCGCTTGCATCGCCTAGTGCTGATTGTTGCCCTGGCCCTTGGTGGCACGGGTGTTTCACCGCTGTTAAATTTATTTGTCACCCCCGTCAGCGATAGCCCAATCAGTTGGCAGGCTAATGATGAAATGTGGGCCAGTGCGCGTTTTATTGGCAGCTACGATGCGCGAGTTAATACGGATTTAGGCCAGCGGCTTTTCCCCCTACTCACCGTGGAAACCAAGCCAACGCCTGATTTTGAAGCGCGAGATTTACCGCTAGAAAACTTTGGCTATCAGTTTTTCCTCGGCGATTACCATCCGCCGCTCGGTGGCTTCTTTCTGCTTTTTTTAGCACTGGCACTGATCGCATGGCTAGAGCAAAAACGGAGCGATCAGCCTGATGAAATCCTCCACGCCCGCTTTGCCCAAGGCCTGCTCGCCCTCACGCTACCGGTAATGCTCATCACCAATACATGGATCACCCCCATGCTGGCCGTGCTGCTGTTTACCTGGGCAGGCTGGCGGCATTACTGCAAAAATTCACCTGCCTGGGGCGCTATTTTTGCTGGTGGCACACTCGGATTTTTGCTGATTTATCCATTTTTAGCCGGTTTTGCCAGCCAAGCAATCGGCACGCCGATCCGGCTAGTGCACAGCATTGATCGCACACCGATTGCCCAATTTATCCTGCTGCTCTGGCCGCTATTAGCGCTGTTTGCACTGGCCCTCACCGAAAAACGCCAACGCCCGCTGGCCATTGCCCTCGTCATCGCCTTTGCCATCATGCTGCTCTTGGGCGAATTTATCTTTGTTGATGATCCTAGCGTGGGCAAATTCGAGCGCACTAATACCACGATGAAATGGTGGGGCTGGATGTGGAGCGGTGGTCTCTTGGCGGCAGGTGCAATGGCATTAGGATCAGGCCGCCGCTGGGTGCGCAACGCTGCCGCCGCCGTTTTGCTGCTTACTTGCAGCTACGCCATCAATACCGCGCAATATATCTGGCATACCCCAAAAGGCGATCTAGGCAAGCTGGCTGGCACACATTGGTTTAGCAATGATGCGCCGGTGAAAGACACCATTCAGTATCTGAGCCAAGCGCCAAAGGGCATCGTGCTAGAAAACTGGCTGGGTGATGCTTACACCAATCAAACGTTATTCTCGCTCTATGCCCAACAGCCTTCTTTACTCGGCTGGCCTAATCATGTCAGCTTGTGGCATGGTGCACCTCAGGAAATCTGGCTGCTTAATCAGCAAATTAAAGACTTCTATTTAGGAACACAAAGCAATCCATTGGCTTGGCTGAAGCAAAACAAAGTTCAGTATGTAGTATGGGGCAGACCAGAGAGTACATCGCCAGCTTGGCAAACGATTAATTCAGCCATTGCCGCAGAGTATGACTGGCGACCTTTCCTGGAAACACCCGATACCCGCATGGGGCTTTGGATCAAAAGACAAAAATAATAATGAGCCGGCATAAGCACGGCCCATATCACCGAGGATGACGAGATGCTACTGTCGATTGTCGTGCCCTGTTACAACGAAGAAGCCGTCATTGCAGAAACGCTGAAGCGCCTGTCTACCTTTAGCCGTGAGGTAAAGGGCTTAGATATTGAGTTTATTTTTGTCGACGATGGCAGTAAAGACGCTACGCGCAGCATCTTAAAACAGCACGCTGCGCACGATCATCGTATTCGTTTGATTGGTTTTTCACGCAATTTTGGCCATCAAATTGCAGTGACCGCAGGTGTTGATGCCGCTCGTGGCGATGCAGTGGTGCTCATCGACGCCGATTTGCAAGACCCGCCCGAAGCCATCCACGGCATGATAGAAAAATGGCAGGCAGGTTTTGACGTGGTTTACGGCACCCGCACCGATAGGCCCGGCGAATCGGCGTTTAAACGCGCCACCGCCAAAGGCTTTTACCGCCTGCTCAATCGCCTATCTGATGTGCCAATCCCTCTGGATACCGGCGACTTTCGCCTGATGAGCCGCCCCGTGATCGACACGCTGCGCGCCATGCCCGAGCGCGATCGCTTTGTGCGCGGCATGGTCAGCTGGGCTGGCTTTAAACAGATTGCATTGCCTTATCAACGCGCCAAACGCTTTGCCGGGGAAAGCAAATATCCACTATCTAAAATGATCCGTTTTGCCAGCGATGGCATTATGTCTTTCTCTGCCAAGCCTTTGCAGCTGGCCATGGCGATGGGGATGGGCACGTCTTTGCTGGCGCTCATCGGAATCTTTTATGCACTGTTTTTACGCATCTTTACCAATATCTGGGTAGAAGGCTGGACGGCCTTAATGATTGCAGTGCTGTTCTTAGGCGGGGTTCAACTGATTTGCGTCGGTATTTTAGGCGAGTACATTGGCCGTATTTACAAAGAATCCAAACAAAGGCCCTTATATGTCGTGCAAGAATATTGTGGCTTTAACGATGAAATCGCTTTCTCACGCAGCCCCGTAGTCGATAGAAAATAATCGATTGATCGCCATAAGCAGCAAATGGCGGGTTTTAGCCGCTCCTTTTAAAGAATTTTTATGAAACGTCATATCCGCAGCATTATTGGTCTTATCGTTGCCATTTTTTTAATTGGGCTGATTTTTCAGCAAACCGATGGTATTCAGCTAATCGCGGCGATGAAGGGCAGCAATCCGCTTTGGCTGCTTGCAGGATTAATCATTTTTTCACTGGGACTTGTTGGCCGTGCAGCTCGCTGGAGCAGCATGCTGCGCACCCACAGCCCAAACGCCACACCACGCGCCTGCCTGCAGCCTTTTTTAAGCAGCCTAGCGCTCAATAATATTTTGCCTTTTCGTGCAGGCGATCTGGCCCGCACTTTTGCATTTAATAAGGAGCTTGGCACAGGCCCAGGCCAGGTGCTTGCCTCTTTATTAGTAGAAAGACTGCTCGATTTAGCCAGCTTGCTCTTGTTTCTGGCGCTTGGCTTATGGGCTTTTGACATACACAGCCTGCCCACCTTTGGCAAAGTAGGGGCAAGTGGTGCCGCGCTCATCGCCCTGATTATTTTTGTATTATTGGCTTTCCCCCGTTGCTTACAAATTTTTATTAATGCCTGCCTGAGCATCATTCACAAACTAGCGCCCAATAGTGGCAATCATTTGGCCGATGAAGTGGCAGACGCCATCAAGCTACTGGCAACTCTTGGCGGGCGACGCATTCTGCCGCTGATCGCCATAAGCCTGATCGTTTGGGGATTAGAAGGGCTTACTTTCTGGTGCGTAGCGCAAAGTGTGCCGGGGCTGATCAATAGTGCAGGCGCATGGTTTGCCCTGCCGCTCGCCACACTGGCAACGCTTATCCCAAGCACTCCCGGTTATGTGGGCACCTTTGATTACTTTGCCATCCTTGCCATGAAACTAACAAATAATGACAGCGTGCCCGCTGCCGCCTTTGCCTTGATTGCCCACTTACTGATCTGGCTTCCTCCCACCTTAGTCGGCGGAATATGGCTATTAATTTCCCGGAAGAAATCATGAAGGAATACACCATCGCTGATGAGTTTACTCAATCAGAAATGATCACCGCCGCTTGCCTTTCAGTCATTCATCGCTGTTTGCTTTCCCGGAGAAATAAATGACGACCCAGCACACTCAAGTCGCCATCATTGGTGCAGGTTTTACCGGGCTGGCTGCCGCTTATGAATTAGTTAAAGCGGGAGTTAGTGTCACCATTATCGAAGCCGAGGCCAATATCGGCGGCCTTGCTGCGGCCTTTGATATTGGAGATAAAGCAGAAAAACTAGATCGCTTTTATCACCACTGGTTTACCAATGATTTAGAAGTGATGCAGCTGATTACTGAGCTGAACCTTTGCGATAAAGTAAAAGTAAATCCCAGCAACACCGGCATGTATTACGCCAACCAGTTTTTTAAGCTCTCCACCCCTTGGGATTTGCTTAAATTTAAACCGCTCGCTTTTCCTGATCGAATCCGCCTTGGGCTACTGGCATTAAAAGCACGCAAAGTAGAAAACTGGCAGGAGCTGGAAAACAAAACCGCCGCAGAATGGCTCACCGAGCTGGGTGGTGCAAATGTGTATCGTATCGTTTGGGAGCCGCTATTACGCGGTAAATTTGGCGCGGTAGCCGAGCAAATTTCTGCCGTTTGGTTCTGGAATAAACTCAAACTACGCGGCGGCAGCCGAGGTAAAAGCGGAGAAGAGCGGCTGGCCTATTTTAAAGGTGGCTTTGTTGCCTTAGTCGACGCGCTGGCCGCCAAAGTTAAACGCTTGGGTGGTGAAATTCAAACCAGCAACCCCGTATTATCCATCCAGCCCGAAGGCAATAGCTGGCGGATTAAAACCGCAGGGGGCGATATTCTGGCAGACCGGGTGATCTCTACCCCTGCCCTGCCCTTGCTGGCACAAATGATTGAAGACTGGGCCAGCCCGGAATACTTAGCCAAACTCAACCGGATTAACTATCTGGCCAATGTCTGCCTTGTGCTGGAGCTGGATCACTCGCTGTCTGACACCTATTGGCTCAATGTAAACGATCCTAGCTTTCCCTTTGTGGGCGTGATTGAGCACACTAACTTTCAGAGCATTAAAAATTACGACGGCAAGCACATCGTTTACTTATCCAAATATCTGCCGCATACCGATGCACTGTATTTAATGAGCGACGACGAGCTGCTCGCCTTTGCCCTGCCCCACTTAAAACGCATGTTCCCCAAATTTGAAGATGCATGGATCAAAAAACACCATGTTTGGCATGCTCGCTGGGCGCAACCTGTAGTTGAAAAGCATTACAGCCAGCTGATTCCTGCCTGCGAAAGCCCTAAGCGCGGCCTCTTTTTAGCCTCGATGGCACAGATCTACCCAGAAGACCGAGGCACCAATTACGCCATCCGCGAGGGACGAAGAATGGGCAGGCACTTGAGTGATTTGATTCAGCCTTGATTAACTGGCTGGTGTCATACACAAGCCATACCATGCAGCATGGCTTTTATAGGGTGTACAACGACGAAGTCGTTGCGCACCGAGAGCCTAGGTGAGGCATGAACTTGGGAAATTATTTGAAGCCACCACGTAAAAAAAGCCCCAGACGGGGCTTTTTTCAATCGGGCATCCAATCATTAACCAAATAACTTACCCTTCAACATATCTAAACCTGCGGCCAAAACATTATTGCCTTCTGGCACTTCGCCATTAGGGGTGAGCTTATCCACCAGTTGCGGCAAATATTCTGAAATTTTTCCGGCAGCTTCAGTTGGATCAATCCCCAGCTTCTCTGCCACCGAAGCCACTGCATCGCTACCCAGCACAGCTTGAATTTGCTCGCCGCTCACTGGCAAATTATCCCCGCTACCCACCCAAGATTGAACTAGCTCGGATAAACCACCATTTTGAAACTTCTCTACCAAACCAGAAATGCCGCCTTGCTGCTCCAACACGCCAGACAAAGATTGCACCAAGCCTTCTGGCAATTCTTTCCCCCCCAAAAGCTGCCCAGCTAATTGATCTAAAAGTCCCATACGGTTTGCTCCTAGCAAGATGTGTGAATAGCTATTCTGCCCTAAAAATACATCATTTGTTCAAACGGCAAAGGCGATAATAAAGACATGGGCATACTGAATCAGGATTAAGCTTCATACATTGTATTAATCCCACACATTAAGCCTCAATCATCAAAAAAATGCCCCAAAACTAAACACTCGCTCCATCTGTCGGCTCAGCTTTTTTACAGCACCGTTGTCGCGGCATGGCAGAACATGGGACAATTTGCTTATCTATTTTTTATTGCATTGCCAAGGATTTAGCATCATGGCCCTAATCATTACCGATGAATGTATCAATTGCGACGTCTGCGAGCCAGAATGCCCAAACAGCGCAATCAGCCAAGGCGATGAAATCTATGTCATCGATCCTAATCTCTGTACCGAATGTGTTGGCCATTATGATGAGCCACAATGCCAGCAAGTGTGCCCGGTTGACTGTATCCCGCTAGACCCTGAGCACAAGGAAACCAAAGAAGAACTGCATCAAAAATACCTGATCATCAGCGCCTAAAGCCTTTAAGCAGCGAAGTGTATTGCGCCATTTAGAAATAAAAAACAAAGCAATATGCTTCGCCCACTGTTGTTAGAAGTACCTTTTTTATCTCCACCCAAGCCGTCATAAGGCTCTGGGCCTCTTTGCCCGCTATCCCATTCCAGAGAATATTCTAATGAATCACCGCATTCTTTTTGTTGAAGATGATGCTGAACTGGCGGAACTGGTTGGTAGTTATTTACGCTCGTTTGAATTTAATATTGAAGTCTTGCCTGATGGCAGTGGCTTAGTTGAGGCGGTACGCAATAATCCGCCCTCGCTGGTGCTGCTCGATATTATGCTGCCCGGCAAAGATGGCCTGACCTTGTGTCGGGAATTACGCGAGTTCTGGACTGGGCCTGTGATCTTGCTCACTTCGCTCAATAGCGATATGAACCAGATTTTAGGTTTTGAAATTGGCGCCACCGATTATGTGGTGAAAACCACTCCCCCTTCAGTGCTGCTCGCCCGGATTCGTGCTCATCTGCGCAAAACAGCAGGCGGCACCCCCATCGTATCCTGTGCCGCCCCCGCGCCCGATCGCTCCACGCTTAATTTTGGCCAGCTTTTAGTAGATTTACGTAATCGCACCGCCAGCTATCGCGGCGAAGCATTGGGCTTATCAACAGGGGATTTTGATTTGCTCTGGGCTTTAGCCAGCCAGGCCGGGGATATTTTATCGCGCGATCACTTATTAAAAGTATTACGCGGAATTGAATACGATGGCATGGACAGGAGCATCGACGTGGCGATTTCCCGTTTACGTAAAAAGCTGGACGACGATCCTAACGAACCGCGCAAAATTAAAACCATACGCCACAAAGGCTATTTATTTGCCACCGATATTTGGTGGCAGGAATAAGCCTTTCAGCCATCAGGGATCAAGCTCGCCTTGATCCCTGCACCCTCACGATCTGACAGCTAAATATGCGCCAACTCTTTTTACGTTTTTATCTCACCGTAGTGGTTTGCTTTTTAGCCTCGTCCCTCGTTATTGGTGCGCTGTATAAAAACCTGCTCGAACGCAGCAATGAGCATTACCTCTCTGATATTTTCAAAACCACGATCAGTGTGATTGAATCCGCACTTGGCGATTTACCTTCATCTATTTGGCACGATGAGGTAAAGCGCCTTAAAAATAAACTCCCCCTACCGGTAGAAATTGAAACGCTGAGCACTTACACACTCAGCCCGGCAAATCAGCAGGCGCTGGTTAATGGCGATATTATTTTTTTGCAGAATCAAGACGTTTACCTGCACCGCATTCCCGATACAGGCCTGATGGTTGTTCTTGGTCCTGTGCCTTATTTACAAAGATTAGATAATTTCGCCTGGGCCGATTTAGTGGCCCTGCTACTGATGTGTGCAGCATTAGGCCTGCCTACTTGGCTATGGCTGCGCCCGCTATGGCGTGATCTGCAACATATGGCAAGGCAAAGCCGCCAATTGGGGGAAGGAGACTTCAGCACTCGCGTGATCTTGCATGAAGGCTCTACGCTTAATTCGCTCGGCGTAACCTTTAATCGAATGGCGCACGATGTAGAAGAACTCACCGCTAGCCGCAAGGCCCTGATTGATGCGGTATCTCATGATTTGCGTACACCACTGGCACGGCTGCGTTATCGGCTGGAAGCGATTAAAAACGGGGCAGAAAGCGGCCAGCAAATTATTGCCATTGAACGAGATCTAGGCCAGATCGATGAGCTGATCGAAGAATGGCTCACTATGTCTACCCTGGATAAACCACACCTCAATTTAGAAACACAGCCCATCGAAATATTGCCTTGGCTCAAACGCCAAATCAGTGAATTTAGTAGCCAGGGCAATATCACGCCCGACTTAATTAATCTTTTACCAGGAAAAACGCCTTTTCTTGAGGCCGATAGCCATTACCTCACTCGGGCACTTGCCAATTTAATGGGCAATGCAAGGCGCTATGGCGGTACAGAAATAGTGCTCACGATCGAGTGGGAAAACGGCATCGCCAAACTACATGTCGATGATAATGGCCAAGGGATCCCTGAATCTGAGCGCCAGCGCCTATTGCAACCCTTTGAGCGCTTAGAAGTCAGTCGCAATCGCCAAACTGGCGGCTTTGGCCTAGGGCTAGCCATTGTTTCTATGATTATGCGCGGACATAAGGGTGCGGCCTTAATTAACGATGCACCTTTGGGTGGCGCTCGCGTGACATTATGCTGGCCCACTCCACTCAAAGATGGCAGGTTGGCACTGAAGTAAGGTCAAGCCTTTGGCCAATACGTACATAGCGTTACAGACTGCTACCAAGGGCTTATCGAGTTTTAAAGAGGAAGTGTTGATAATCCATTCCATAGCAACACTAATCAAATACTCCCTCAAGGAATAAACAAATGAACAAGCTTCTTGCCGTATTGCTCGCTACAGTTTTCGTTTCAGCTACTTCATTCGCTGCTGACACTACTGCTTCTACCGCTTCTACTGTTAAAGCAGTTAAAGTAGAAAAGCACGCTAAGAAAGCAAAAGTAGCTCCAGCTTCTGCTGCTTCTACAGTACAAAAAGCTCAATCTAAGAAAGTAGCTGCTTCTGCTGCTTCTACAGTACAAAAAGCTCAAGCTAAGAAAGTAACTGCTTCTGCTGCTTCTACAGTTCAAAAAGCACAAGCTAAGAAAGTAGCCGCTTCTGCTGCTTCTACTGTTCAAAAAGCTCAAGCTAAGAAAGTAGCCGCTTCTGCTGCTTCTACAGTTCAAAAAGCACAAGCTAAGAAAGTAGCTGCTTCTGCTGCTTCTACAGTACAAAAAGCTCAAGCTAAGAAAGTAGCTGCTTCTGCTGCTTCTACAGTTCAAAAAGCTCAAGCTAAGAAAGTAGCCGCTTCTGCTGCTTCTACAGTACAAAAAGCTCAAGCTAAGAAAGTAGCTGCTTCTGCTGCTTCTACAGTTCAAAAAGCTCAAGCTAAGAAAGTAGCTGCTTCTGCTGCTTCTACAGTTCAAAAAGCTCAAGCTAAGAAAGTAGCCGCTTCTGCTGCTTCTACAGTTCAAAAAGCTCAAGCTAAGAAAGTAGCCGCTTCTGCTGCTTCTACAGTTCAAAAAGCTCAAGCTAAGAAAGTAGCTGCTTCTGCTGCTTCTGCTGCTAAGTAATCGCATTCGCTGTGCCAAAAACGGGGACTTCGGTCCCCGTTTTTGTTGTTTATAAAGATACCTTTGGATAAGGAACCTAAGCGTAGATTACTTATCCAAATCTGTCTTACTCTCCTATCCCCTATGCAATAAGCGGGATAACTCACTACTGAAAACAAATTATGAAATACGTACTTACCTTCCTTGCCTTAATCCTTTCTGCCAACAGCTTTGCCCAAACCAGTAAGGAAAACAAGGCCCTGTTTTTTGGGAAAGATGATCGCGTTTTTATTAAAGCACCTTATGCTCAGCCTTTTGCCGCCATTGGACAACTCGAAACAGCCGCAGCAAGCACTTGCACCGCCACCTTAGTGGCTCCCGATTTAGCGATTACCGCCGCCCATTGCTTTTTAATGGAAGCAAAAAAACTGGATGCGGGTCGCTGGTTTAAAGCGGGCTTTTACAAGGGTGAGTATCAAGCTCGCTATCAAGTATTATCGCAATCGTTTCACCCGCGCTTTAAAAAAGGCTTAGTTTACAAAGGCGAAGATGTTTATATCCAGGATTCTGCCGCCGCCTATGACATTGCGTGGTTAAAACTGAAGCTAATTGACGGAAAAGCCCCAACGCCCTTGCCCTTATTTAGCGGCAATAAAGCAGAATTAAAAGCCATTATTGCGACCAATAAATCCTTAGTGACCCAAGCCGGCTTTGCCGAAGACCACGACAGCGAGCTGACAGCGCATCAGGGTTGCAAAATCACCCGTTTACGCTCAAACAATACGATTTATCATCGTTGCGACACTTTAGCGGGAGATTCAGGCTCACCCATTTGGCTCAATAGTGAAGCTGGCCCCTTGATTATTGCGGTGCAAAGCTCCGCTCCGGATTGGTTTAATCGTAAAAAAGCCGATAACGTCGGTGTAACAGTCTTGCAACTACCGCCTAAACCCTGATAATTACAACTCAAAGGCGAAAAGGTAGAGAAATGGATATCAAAGCTTATATGCAGCAAGTGGGTCGCCAGGCCCGTGCGGCCAGTCGGCACATGGCAAAAGCCGATACGCAGACCAAAAATCAGGCATTAAATGCGATTGCCGATGCGCTGCTGCGCGATGCAGATGCTTTGCTTGCAGCCAATAATCTCGATATGGAACAAGCCAAACAAGATGGCCTAGAGCCAGCCATGCTTGATCGGCTACTGATTACACCTAAGACTATTGAAAGTATGGCCGATGGCCTGCGTCAGATTGCCAGCCTGCCCGACCCCGTTGGCGAGATGAGCGATTTCAAATTTCGTCCATCCGGCATCCAGCTCGGCAAAATGCGTGTGCCTTTGGGCGTGATTGGCATTATTTACGAAGCCCGCCCTAATGTGACAGCAGACGCCGCTGGCCTCTGCATTAAATCGGGCAATGCCACCATTTTACGCGGCGGCCGCGAAGCCTTTCATTGCAATCAAGCCATCGCGCTCTGTGTAAGCGAAGGCTTAAAAGCAGCGGGCTTGCCGACCACTGCCGTACAAATTATTGAAACACCTGATCGCGCCGCCGTGGGCGAGCTGATCACCATGAGCGAATTTGTGGATGTGATCGTACCGCGTGGGGGAAAAAGCCTAATTGCCCGCATTGCGGCCGACGCACGTGTGCCCGTCATCAAGCATTTAGATGGCATTTGCCATGTGTATATCGACGATGAAGCCGATCCAGTTAAGGCGATTGCCATTAGCGACAACGCCAAAACGCATCGTTATGGCACATGCAACACCATGGAAACACTGCTGATTCACGAAACCGTTGCCGAGCTGATTTTGCCTCCGCTGGCCGAAATCTATGCCGCAAAAGGTGTTGAGCTACGCGGCTGCGCTAAAACGCTGGCCGTGCTGCCACAAATCAACGCAGCGACAGAGGAAGACTGGGCCACCGAATACCTCGCGCCCATTTTATCTATCAAAATCGTCAGCGATTTAGACGATGCAATCGAGCATATTAATACCTGGGGCAGCCATCATACCGATGCAATCATCACTGAAAACTACACAAAATCACGGCAATTTTTGCGTGAAGTAGATTCATCCAGCGTAATGGTAAATGCCTCTACCCGCTTTGCCGATGGCTTTGAATATGGCTTAGGGGCAGAAATTGGCATCTCCACTGATAAAATTCATGCTCGCGGCCCGGTTGGCTTAAATGGCTTAACCAGCGAAAAATGGATTGTTTTTGGCAACGGCGAAATCCGTAGCTGATGCAGCAGGCGCTGGGCATTTACGGCGGCACTTTTAACCCGGTGCACTTTGGACATTTAGCCTTAGCTCGTGCCTTACGAGATACCTTTGCTTTAAGCGAAGTCCGGCTCATTCCAACGGGTGTACCACCACACCGCACACCAGGCGTAAGCGCTATGCAGCGTCTGGAATGGCTTAAACTTTCTTTAATTAGCGAGCACCAGCTCAATGCTGATGATAGAGAAGTAAGAAAAGGGAAGGTTAGCTTTACTTTTGACACCCTGACAGAATTACAACAAGAACAACCGCATAGCCTATTAGTCTGGCTGATAGGTGGCGATTCATTCGCTCATCTGCCAAGCTGGTACCGATGGCAAGAGCTGTTGGAAATGGGGCATTTAGTGGTTGCCAATCGCCCCGGTTTTGACAAACTCCCCGCAGACATAGCAGGGGAATTTGCCAAACGATATGTAGAAGCGTCCCCGCAAGCCTTGGCTCGGGGTAAAATCAGCGTATTACCTACGCCGCTGATGCCCGTTTCTTCAACGACCGTACGTGAGAAGCTTGCACGCGGTGAGGATGTAAGCAATCTAAGCCCAATTGCCGCAATATTGCAGCAATCGGGTCTTTACTCTAAAAACACTTAATGTGCTAAAAACACCTATGTGTTTTTATATTTTGAAATACTGCTTTGTTGAATTACTTATCAAGCAGCACAGCTATTGCGGCCACTTTGCAACAGCCACTTTTTACTTTGGAAACACATAACAATGGCAATGAACGAATACACTCAAGCAATGCGCGCACTTGCAATGACCGCACTGGAAGACATCAAGGGCAAAGACATTATTGACCTAGACACCACGGAACTAACCGATCTGTTTGATTGCATGATTGTTTGTACAGGTGACTCAAACCGCCAGGTTCGCGCATTAGCGAATAATGTAGCCGTTGATCTAAAAGCCAAGGGCTATGAAATCATGAGCACCGAAGGCCACGAATCCGGCGAATGGGTACTGGTTGATGCAGGCTCACTGGTTGTGCATGTAATGCTGCCACCTGTTCGTGATTACTATGATCTGGAACAACTCTGGGGTGGTCAAAAACCAACATTCAGCCCGCTTGGCAAGCCTTGGAGCGCCGTATAAGGAAGTTCTGCTACCTTAGATTCTTAAGGTAGCAAAGTAAGCAGAGACCCACTTAATGAGTATTTTATCGCTATCGCGCAAGTATCGCGTAGCACTACGCAGTTTCGTAGTGGGGCTTCTGCTCACAACCTGCTTACAAGCATGGCTTAATTTTCAACACCAAGGCCACGCCCAAACCCAGCTCGATCATCTTGCTCGCGACTATGCCGAGCGGGTTGAATTCAAACTAGATGCAGAAATTAACATTCTGCGCGGCATACAAAATGCCTTTATTGCCAATCCTAATCTTAATAAAAAAACCTTTTCTACTATTTTAAAGCAACAAAATATTCAAGGCCGCTTCCCTGATTTTGTTTCTGTCCATTTTATCAGAGAAGTAAAAACAGCTGATTTAGAAAGCTATATTGCACAACGCAAACTTGACGACCCCGGCTTTAGCGTTAGCCTAAACAGCCCCCGCCCCGTATACCAGATTGTTGATTATGTGTTCCCTGAAAATGCACCGTTGTACGAGCCAGCAGGCGCTGACATTAGCTCGCAAACCAGTAATTTAATCGCAATTGAATACGCTCGTGATCAGGGCCGTGGTGTAGCTTCTCCTGCTTACCCGCTCAATGGCTATAAAAATACCCCACTTGGTTTTGTTATCCATTTTCCGATTTATATACCGAATAAACCAATCACCAATCAAAAGGAAAGACGAGCCGCCTTTGTGGGATCAGTGGGTGCTATCTTTACAATTGAAAAAACGGTGACATGGTTAGCCAAAGATGTAGAAAAAAACATACGCCTGCAATTGCAAGATACAGGCGCAACATCAGGCTTAAATGAGCAGAAAAAAAGCCAGATCATCTACCCATATAAAAATAAAACACAGCTTGCACCAAATAATGAATTAACGGCGAATGCCTTAATTCAGTTTCCGGGTCGGCAATGGCGTCTTAGCCTCTATGCCCCAGTAAGTGCATTTCCTCAGCCCAGCCTGTTAAATTATATGCTATGGGTTTTAGGTATTTCTCTTTCTGCTTTTATTGCAATGCTATTGCAACGCCAAAGAAACAGCCGCGAATCAGCATTAGATTTAGCAGAACAAATCACTCAGGATTTGCGTAAGAATGAGCAACACTACCAACAAATGGCTCAGCTTACTGAGGAATCACATGATTTAATTATCAGCCGTGATTTACAAGGAAAAATCATCTATGCCAACCGGGCTGCACGCCTCTATTTTGCAGATAGCACCCCTATTTTATTAGGAAAAAACAAGCCACTATTACTTTCTGCCGAACTGGCGATTAATGAAACGCCTATTTTGCAAGAATGCCAGCACAGCAATGCAGAAGGTGAATTGCATTTTTTCGAGCTTACTTTATTCCCGCTTTATAATCAGGAAGAGAAATACGTAGGCTCGGCCATGTTTGCCCACGATATTACCCAGCATAAAGAATTATTTATAGAGTTACAAAAAAGCCGTGAGCGCTTTGCATCACTGGTAGAGATGTCGGCGGATTGGTATTGGGAACAGGATAAAGATTGCCGGTTTACGCAAGTTTCACCCGGCTTTTTTAAGCGGCATGCAATAAACCGTAAATCAGTGATTGGCCATCAGCGCTGGGACTTAAGTGACGGGCGCTTATCCAGCGAAGAATGGCGCGTGCATAAAGCACAGCTTGATGCCCATAAAAGCTTTCATGATTTTATTTATACAATGCAAGCAGGCTCAGGCAGCCTCATTGTCCGTACCTCAGGCCAGCCTTATTTTAATGAGCAAGGGGAGTTTCTTGGCTATCGCGGAATAGGGCATGACATTACCGCCAGCAGAAATAATGAACAAGCCGTTCAGCTAGAGCAGCAAAGAATTGCTTCAATATTAAATACCATGGCCGATGGAGTCATTACCCTCGCTTTAAACGGCGATATTGAATTTATGAATCCAGCGGCCATTCATTTACTCAATTGCCGAACGGCCACAACCATAGGCAAACATATTGATCATATTTACCGGGTTATTTCTGCAGAAGAACACACACCGCTGGCTTCGCTGCTATCAATCGCGCTCAGCGCAGTAGAAACCACTCCCGAGCCCAGAGAAGTACTACTGCTGAACGCACGCAGCCACTCTATGCTGATTTATGAATCGCTGATTCATTTGAAAAACAGTAAGGGAACGCTGACTGGGCTGGCTTTGATTTTCCACGCAATTCACCATAAATAGACACCCATCCAAAAGCTCTCCGGCAAAGCATGCTGGCAAAGGCCGTGCAATACGGCGAAGAGGTATGCCGACACTTGGGAATTTTTGCGTAAACATCATGGCAAGGTGACTGAAACCAATAAGCCCCCTTGCGGATGGTTGCTCAGCTTCAGCTTTCCACCATGAGCCTGCACAATATTTTGCGCAATACCCAGCCCTAAGCCCATGCCCTGCTGATTGCTATTTCTGCCGTGCTCCAAGCGTGTATAAGGCTGAAACAGCGTTGGCAACGCCTCAACAGGCACACCGGGGCCATCATCATGCAGGGTAATGCAAACCCCGCCGCCCTCCACAGGGCTTGCCGCAATACGCGCCCTTTTGCCGTAAAACAAAGCATTATCCAGCAGATTAACTAAGGCACGGCGCAAAGCCAGCGGCTTGGCGCTCACTTTTAAACCACAGGGCTGATACACCACATCATGCCCGGCCAACATTGCATCCCTTACCATGCGGCCAATCAGTTGATCCAGAGCCAGCTCAGTATGGTTTTCATGGATATCGGTGTCTTTTACGCTTTGCAAAGCGCCTTTCACCATCATATCCAGCTCGTCTAAATCCTCCTGAAATGCCTGGCCCGCTTCTTCATCATCAAGCAATTCTGCACGTAATTTCAGCCGGGTAATCGGCGTGCGCAAATCATGTGATATCGAGGCAAACAGACGTTCGCGATCTTCCAAATAAAGCTGGATTCTCTCCCTCATCGCGGTAAAAGCACGTGCTGTGCGCACAAATTCGCGGCTGCCTGTTTCTGGCAATGCGGGCGATTCGCCCTTACCAAAAGCGACCGCCGCTTCGGACAGCGCTGCAAGGGGCTGGGTAATCCAGCTCACCACCAAAATCGACAGCAGCAACACAGTAGCAAGGGTTAAGCCCTGCAAAAGCAGGCGATCAAACGGCAATGGATTGCCATTGTCTAAAAAGTAGGGATCGGGCATTAAGGTGGCTAAATACAACCAACCACCCGGCTCGATTTCTGCCTGAATCACCAACACAGGCGCGGGGCGGGGCTTGATCAGCAGGGTGTGCTGTACCCATTCTTCAGGTAAATCGGCGACCGTTACCCCCTCATCCGATACCACCAAGCCATCGGGCATAGCAAAGCCAATCCGCACATCCGATAGCCTTGGCAGATCATGGCTTAAAGTCACCCGTACCATGTCCAGCACCGCTTTAGACAGCGCCGATTCGGGGATATCTTGGATCTCGACGGGTGCACGATTAACGCTAACAAAAAATCGAGTGCCGCCCATATCGCGCAATTGCTCGATCAGGATGGGGCGATAATTCGGCGGCAAACTTTGAAAAAAACGCACCGCACTGGCAGCCCCAGCGCCAATATGCTGAGCAGCCGCACCGACCTCTAGCGCGGCTTTGGTTTTAAGCTGATTGGCCCACAACCAGTTACCAATCAGCATGGTGGTCAGCACCCCGAGCACCATGACGAGCGATAGACGGCCCAGTAAAGAAGGCGGCATCAAGCGCCGCGCCCAAGGGCTAAGGCGCATGGCTGCTCGTCACTTGGGCGGAGAAAACATAGCCCGCTCCCCTAACGGTTTTAATCAGCTCTGGCTGTTTGCCATCATCGTGCAGGCGCTGACGCAAGCGGCTGATTTGCACATCTAATGATCGATCGAGCGGCCCCACATCCCGGCCTCGGGTTTGCTCGGCAAGGATATTTCTATCCAATATCTGCCCAGAATGCTCGGCAAAGTATTTAAGCAGCTGAAAATCCAATCCGGTCAGCACCACATTCACCCCCGCCGGATCGGTCAGGCTGCGCTCGACGGTATCGAGGCAAAAGCCAAGAAAATGGTAGTAGCGCGGGGCAATGGAGCTATCCAAGCCACTGCGGCGATGAATCGCCTTGATACGCGCCAGTAATTCACGCGGATTATAGGGCTTGGCAATATAGTCGTCCGCGCCCAGCTCTAGCCCCACAATTCGATCAGTTTCATCCGAATTAGCGGTCAGCATAATAATCGCCACATTCGATTGCCGCCTTACCGCTTGGCAAAGCGCAAAGCCATCGGTGTCGGGCAGCATCACATCCAAAATCACTAAGCTTAACTCTTCCTGATAGCGGGCAAATTCCGCCAGAAAGCTAGCACCATCGTGGGCAAGGTAAACCTCGTACTGGTTTTTTTCCAGATAGGTTTTAAGCAGGGTGCGGGTTTTTTGATCGTCATCGACCACTAAAATTTTACGACTCATGGGTGGCCTTTTAATTTGGTAACTGGCGTTACATTGCTTATCTTTTTAGTGCCTGCGGCACGTTGATTTAGGTGCGGCATCCCCGCGGGGACTCACTTTCTTGAACGGCCAAGAAAGTAAGCAAAGAAGGCCGCCTCGAACAGCACGAAGGCCCCTCACTGCGGATAATCGCCTCGGCGAAAAAGGCTGCTCGCTCGCTGCCTCGCTACCCCTTTTCCGAAACCCCGAGCCGCTTATTCCTCGCTTCGGCGTGCTTCAGGGGGGATTTAAGCCCCGCGCTATGAGTCGCGATATAAATGTATTTTACTGAGCTTGAAACGACTCAAAACCTAAAAAACGGCTCAATTCAAAATAGGTTTTCTCCGTGAAACTCCGTGTCCTCGGTGTTCTCCGTGGTTCAAGATTTGGGTTTTCGCTATTTAACATTTTGCTAATCAAATATCTTTTTCCCCAGCTCCTAAGGCGCGGACGATGCCTGCCATTCGGCGTTGTGCCTCGCTGGTGGGCATTTGGCTATCCATAAAATAGCGATGAACTTGGGCTACGATGGCGTCTTTTAAGGCTTCATCAGAGGCCATTCGATGAGTAAGGCTAGGTGCTTGCACCATGCCGCCTTTTACAAAGGTTTGCCATGAAGAACGAGAGCAGCTATCCATCTGGCGAATATCGGCATCGCGCCGCACGGGCACCGATCCTTTAATCCGGTTATAGCCTGCTTGCACGGGAGCGGAAACAATCAGCTGGGCCAGTTTTTCCTGCGCATCCTGCCGCGAGTAATTCCCCGCAAACATCACCAGCGTATCAATGCTATAGAGATGCATATCCGCCGTTCCCGGCACCGCCACACAGCCAAAATCCACATCGGTCGCCAAGCCCCATGCGTTTAGCTCACCCTTTACCCAGTCCCCCATCATCATCATGGCAGCTTCATCTTTTGCCAGCATTTTAGCGGTCTGTGTCCAAGATTTCTCAGCCACAGGATCAGGCATATAGCGGCGCAAAGCGCGCAGCCGCTCTAAGGCTCTACCTAAACGCGGATCGAAAAAAGCATTGGCACGGCGGCGCACAAATAGATCTCGATAATAAGCGGGGCCGCCTTCGCTCAGTACCAAGCTTTCAAACAAAGTAGCCACCTGCCAAGGCTCGCCACTTTGCGCGAGCGGGATAAAGCCCGCGCGTTTTATTTTATCTGCTGCCCGCTCAAACTCTGGCCAATTTTGTGGCGGCTGCAAGCCCAATTGTTTGAAAATATTCTGGTTATAAAACAAGGTATTGATACGGTGCACGCCTAATGGTGCAGCAATTACATGGCCGCGTAGCCGAACCGAGGCATAGGGTGTGGGCAAAATCGAAGCGCCCCATTTGGCTTGCTTAGCCACACCATCTAGCTCGAGTAACAATCCCAAATCGCCCCATTCGGCAATGGCTGGGCCAATGAGCTGAGCCGCTTGCGGTGCTTTATCAGAAAGTACGCGGCTTTTTAATACCTTCATCGCGCCCAAGCCAGATCCGCCAGGAATCGCTGCATCTTTCCACTCCAAGCCTTCTTTTTCTAAGCGTGAGACTAAGAAATCAGCAGCTCGACGCTCAGATGCAGAGGTCCACCAGTGCAGCACCTCAAGCGTTTCGGCACGTACCGGCAAGGCCAGCAACAGTACGCATACCGCAGCGTTAATGAAAACAATCAGCAAAATCTGAGACCTATAGGGAGGATGCAGCGGACTATAACGTAAGCTATCTTGCTTATTTGTAAAAAAATGTTGCTTGCCCCCATTTATTTTGCAAGAGCAAAACATATGAACAAGTAGCGGCGTATTGATCAAAACCAAACCCTGTGCATATTTACATGTAAAGAAATGTAACATGCCCACTCACTCAAAATCACACAAATTCAATACAAATCAAAGACTTAATAAAAATACAACGGCATAAATGTGCGATTTTGTGTCACCTTTTCAGGGGTGCTATTGTGATTTTTCCGCGAATAAAGCGTACAAAAAATAGCGCTAAATGCGGTCAACCCTGAGGAGAGTCACCACAATGAGTACACTTGCACGAAGCGCCGTCTTGGCCGCCTTACTCGCAGCCGGTACAGCACAAGCTGGCACACTGACCATCGAATCATGGCGCGTTGATGATAAAGCGCTATGGGAAGAAGTGCTATTGCCTGCGTTCAATAAAAAGAACCCTAGCATTCAGGTTAAATTTGCTCCGACTACCCCTACAGAGTATGACTCTAGCCTGACTGCACGTCTGGCTGGTGGCACAGCAGGGGACCTAATTACTTGTCGCCCATTTGACGTGTCACTTGCTAACTATAAAAAAGGCAGCTTAGAAAAACTTGATGGCAAAGCAGGCATGGAAAACTTCCCAGCGTCCGCCAAAGTGGCATGGCAAACAGATGATGGCAAAGATGCCTTCTGCATGCCAATGGCCTCGGTGATTCACGGCTTTTTCTACAACAAAAAAATCTTTAAAGAATTAGGTCTAAATCCACCTAAGACGGCTGATGAATTTCTAAAAGTCAGCGAAGCCATCAAAAAAGGCGGCAAATATACGCCTATCGCTCTAGGCACAGCGGATCAATGGGAAGCCAATCAAATTGTCTTCACCAGCGTAGGTGCACCTTACTGGAAAGGCGAGGCTGGCCGTAAAGCGCTGATCTCCGGCAAAGCAAAATTCACCGATCCACAATTTGTGGCCGCTTGGGATGCCATGAGCAAATGGACGCCTTATTTGTCTAAAGGCGCTTCTGCCCAAACCTATGCAGACAGCCAAAATTTATTTGCCATGGGTAAAGCCGCCATCTACCCAACTGGCTCTTGGGATATTGCTTATTTCAATAAAGAAGCCAGCTTTGAATTTGGCGCATTCCCACCTCCTGTCGCAAAAGCAGGGGACAAATGTGGGATTTCTGATCACACCGACATCGGTATGGGCGTGAACAGCAAATCCAAAAATAAAGAAGACGCTTATAAATTCTTGGCTTGGCTTTCTTCCCAGGAATTTGCTGACCTTTACACCAATAAAGTAACCGGTTTCTTTAGCCTGTCTAACCACCTGATCACCGTTAAAGATCCAGTGGCAAAACAAATGCTGGAATGGCGTAAGAGCTGCGGTTCGACCATCCGCCTGAACGCGCAAATCTTAAACCGTGGCGAGCCTTCAATGGAAAACCAGCTGTGGAACGTTAACAGTCAAGTATTGAACGGCAAGCTGGCACCCAAAGATGCCGCCGCTCAAGTACAAGCTGGCTTTGCTAAGTGGTACAAACCGCAGCAAAAGTAATCGTTCAGGCGAGTTACACCCCAATCCTATCAACTTAAGGGGCATTTGTAGGTTGGGTTAGCAGGCTTTATCGCGTAACCCAACATTCTGTTTACGCTTAAGTGTTGGGTTACGCAGGTTCATCCGCCCTTAAAACTAGGCGAATATACCTGCTAACCCAACCTACAAAAGCATCATTTTTCGATGGTTTTTGACGTTGACAGGATTGGCTTACAACCCACCTATTAAGTCTTTTCCTCTTTCACACTCGACTGTGGATCTTGGTCGGCGGCGAATCGCTGCCGACATTTTTTTGCGGAGGCGCGCCATGCAGCGCAAAGTTCCTTGGCATATTCTGGTGTTTCTTGCCCCAGCTCTGCTGATCTATTCCGTATTTAGCGCCCTACCCCTGCTCGATACTTTACGACTGAGCTTTTTCACCACCAGTGAAAGCGGTCATCAAACATTTACTGGCCTTGCCAATTACCACACTATTTTATTTGATCCAGATTGGTCACATGCGTTTTGGAATGCCATGTGGAACAACTGTAAATTCTTTGTTCTGCATTTATTAATCCAAAATCCAATTGGCTTATTGCTCGCCACCTTGCTCAGCCTAAAAAGCTTAAAAGGCGCCAAAACCTACCGCACGCTGATTTTCTTGCCCACCCTGTTATCGGTGGTGATTATTGGATTTATCTGGCAGCTGATTCTTTCGCCGCTGTGGGGCGTGGGTGAAAAGCTCATGGGCTTTGCGGGATTGGCCGATTACTTTGCGCCATTTTTAGGTGATGAAGGCTCGGCGCTGATTACGCTGGCGATGATCTCAGTCTGGCAGTTTGTCGGCATTCCAATGATGCTGATTTACGCCGCGCTCTTGGCCGTGCCTGAAGATATCGTCGAAGCAGCCCATGTGGAAGGCGCAAGCAGCCTGCGTATTTTTTGGGAAATCAAACTACCGCTGATTCTGCCCACACTGGGGCTTGTCACCATCCTAACTTTTGTTGGCAACTTTAATGCGTTTGATTTGATTTACTCGGTGAAAGGCGCGATTGCTGGGCCAAATTACAGTACGGATATCTTAGGCACGCTGTTTTACCGCACCTTCTTTGGCTACCAAAGCCAAATAGGCAGCCCCACCATGGGCGCAGCGGTCGCCACCATGATGTTCCTCGTGATTTTAAGCGGCGTAGGTGCTTATTTCTTCTTTATCCAACGCAAGTTACAACGGTTTGAGCTGTAAATATTGTTACGACAAGAACTTTAGCGTCACCTTGCAATAGCGCTAAGTCTTAAACCACAGAGGAAAAGGAGAGCACAGAGAACACAGAGAAAATCAAGCGTGTATGTCCTTCTCTGTGAAACTCTGTGTCCTCGGTGTTCTCTGTGGTTCAAGGTTTAACACACTTGACCTGATTGAGTGCTTTCTAGGTTTTGTGAACGAATTGAATAAAAGTGAGAACACCATGAAAAAAATCAAAGCGGCTGGCTTGGTCGTGCAGCTCACGCTACTCTGCTACACCCTACTGGCCCTGTTTCCGATTGTGCTGATTTTAATTAACTCGGTCAAAACCCGCGCAGGGATTTTTGATGATCCGCTAGCACTGCCCAATAGCGACACCTTTTCGCTGATTGGCTTTCACAAGGTTTTGGCCAAGTCTGATTTCCTGCTTTATTTTGGCAACAGCCTGACTGTGACGCTGATTTCACTGACGCTGATTTTACTATTTGGTGCGATGGCAGCCTGGGCTTTGTCCGAATATAAATTTCGCGGCAATCGACTGTTGGCGCTGTTTTTAGCCATCGGCATTATGGTGCCGATCCGCCTTGGCACGGTGTCGATTCTGGAGCTAATTGTTAAGCTAGATTTAATCAACACCCTTACCGCGCTGGTGCTGGTTTATACCGCCCAAGGCTTGCCGCTGGCAGTAATGATACTTAGCGAATTTATTGCGCAGGTACCTAAGGAGCTAAAAGAAGCGGCACGTTGCGATGGAGTGGGCGAATTTAAAATATTCTTCCAAATCATCCTGCCACTCATTCGCCCTGCCGTGGCAACCGTGGCGGTATTCACCATGATTCCAGTTTGGAACGATCTGTGGTTCCCGCTGATTTTAGCGCCAGACGATTCCACCAAAACGGTCACGCTTGGTGTGCAACAGTTTATTGGCCAATACGTTACCGACTGGAACGCCGTGCTGGCCTCCCTCAGCCTTGCCGTGATTCCGGTGCTGATTATGTATGTGATTTTCTCAAGGCAGTTGATACGCGGCCTGACCTCCGGCGCGGTGAAGTAACCATTTCATCCCAAAACCCTAAAACCTGTAGACACAAAGCCCACAGAGATACAAAACAGCCCACAGAGAAAACCAAGAAAAAAACAATTAATGCTTTTCTCTGTGTGCTCTGTGTTCTCACCGCTCTCTGTGTCTACAGATTTTTTACCCGATTGGAAAACATCATGGCAACTGTAAAACTCAATCATTTAAGCAAGTCCTACGACAATAAAACTCAGATTTTGACCGATATTAATCTGGATATTAAACACGGTGAATTTGTGGTTTTGGTTGGCCCTTCGGGCTGTGGTAAATCCACCCTGCTACGCATGCTCTCTGGCCTAGAAAGCATTAGCGGCGGCGAGATGTTGATCGATGAAAAGGTGGTCAATGATTTGCCCCCTGCCGAGCGCGGTATTGCAATGGTGTTTCAGAGCTACGCGCTTTATCCACATATGAATGTGTATAAAAACATGGCTTTTGGCCTGCGTGTGGCTGGGGAAAACAAGGCCGCGATTGAAAAACGTATTCTTCACGCCGCTGGCATTTTAAAAATCGACCATCTACTCGATCGCCTACCGCGTGAATTATCCGGTGGCCAGCGTCAGCGCGTCGCCATTGGCCGCGCCATTGTGCGTGAACCTAAGCTGTTTTTATTCGATGAGCCGCTGTCTAATCTGGATGCCTCACTTCGGGTACAAACCCGTTTAGAAATCGCTAAATTACACCGTAGCCTGAATGCCACCATCGTTTATGTGACCCATGATCAAGTCGAAGCGATGACGCTGGGGGACAAAATTGTGGTGATGAGCGATTGTAAAATCCAGCAAGCAGGCACTCCGCTGGAGCTGTATCAGCAGCCCGCCAATCTATTTGTAGCCACCTTTATTGGTTCGCCAAAAATGAATTTAATCGAAGGCAAAGTGCTCAATGCGACAGCCAACGATGTCAGCATCCAGCTCAGCACCGGCGACACTATTCTGGCCGAAGTCGATGGCAGTAGCGCCAAGGCGGGTGATTTAGTCAATGTCGGTATTCGCGCCGAGCACCTTGCCGAAGATCAGCGCTTTAACGAGCGCTTTAGCGGCACGGTGAGCATTGTCGAGCATTTGGGCGAAGCGAATTATGTTTATCTCACCCTGAACAACGGCCAAGATATTGTGGTGCGCGGTGATGGTGATCGGGAAGTACATATTGGTGAGCGATTAGAAGTCTCAGCGCCTGCGGCAGCTTTTCATGTCTTCAACCAAGACGGCATCGCCTTAAAACGCCTGAGGCCGGGCAATATGAGCACATCAAAAACCAAGTAACTTGATTTAGAGCGGCTGTTACGCAACGAAAATCCAAATCTTGAACCCGCGATGCCACAGAGAACACGGAGTTTCACGGAGAAAACCTTATTTTGGGTATGTTTTTCTCCGTGGCTCTCCGTGTTCTCCCTTTCCTCCGTGGTTTAAGATTTGGGTTGTATGCTGGAGTGACATTTCTAGCCCAGCGGGCTGCTAGGGATCTTGCAATAAATCCAAAGGCAGCAGGCCCTCTGCCACTACCTCATCCAAAGCCGCCACAATCTGCGGATCAAACTGAGTACCAGAGCGCTCCCGCACATAGGCCATCGTTTCCTCCATCGTCCACGGCTCTTTATAGGGCCGCTTATGCAGCAACGCATCAAATACATCGACGAGCGCTACAATCCGAGCCGAAAGTGGAATTTCATCTCCCTTAATCCCCAGCGGGTAGCCATTGCCATCAAAGTGCTCGTGGTGGCCGCCGGCAATTTCAGCCCCCAGCGATAAATAAGTGGTGCCTTCAACCAAGGCCACCGTTCTGGCTAAAATGGCCGCGCCCATTGGAGAGTGCTGATTCATAATCTCGCGCTCTTCCTGTGTCAGCTTACCCGGCTTAAACAAAATATGATCCGGCGTACCTACCTTGCCCACATCGTGCAAAATACTGGCCATGCCCACCATTTCCATAAAGGCATTATCCATTAGCTCGGGAAAGGCATTTTTGGCTTTTAGCCTTACAGCAATGGCATCAGTGAGTTTTTGCACTCTTAATACATGATCCCCAGTGGTCTGATCGCGAAACTCGCCCAGATCAGCCAGCGCCATCACCGTCGCCTCTTGCGAGCGGCGCAATTGCTGGTAAAGATAAAGATTATCCATTGCAGCCGAAATCCGTTCACAGAAGATATCAAGTAGATTTCTATCCACCGCTTCCAAAGGCCAAGGCGGCGAGAAATGCACGACAAAGTCGTAGCTATTGCGCCCGGCAATATATAAAACTTCATAAGGATAATCAGATTGGCTGCATTTAGATTTTAATGCGGCATTCAGCGCAATTAATAAGCGGCTATCTTCGGGCAGGGAATGGCCGTCAAGGAGCGTAGTAAACGGGCCGGTTGCCGCTAAAACTTCAAAGCTTTGCTGATTATTTTTAGACTGGGCGCAAAGCATGCCGTACTCGCCCAAATTTAGAATAGCCCCAACCTGATTTAACACACCCGATGCAAATTCTTTTAAGGAATGTAATTGATAAAGATTAGTGGCCCCTTCCAGTATTTTGGCGAGGCCCTGGCTGCTTTTTTCTAAGGCATATAAGCTTTCAAAGCTACGTAAAGAAGCAACCACGGTCGTAAATATTTTATTAGCAACAAGCTCTGTTTTGGTTTTGTAATCATTAATATCGTATTCAAGCACCACCTGCTGCTCAGGCGCATGACCCGGCTGGCCAGTACGTAAAACAATGCGTACCAGCTGATTGCCTAATTCATCACGAATGCGCCGCACCAAGCGTAAGCCCGCGTCGTCGGTCTCCATGACTACATCCAGAATCGCCAGAGCAATATCATGGTGCTCGGCTAATTTATCAAAACCTTCCTGCCCAGAATACGCATGCAGAATTTCTAAACTACGGCCTTTAAATACAATATTTTTTAGCGCCAGAATAGTGGCACGGTGAACATCAGGCTCATCATCAACAATCAGCAGCTTCCAAGGCTGACGCACAAGCGCAGCAGAGGCGGATAATTCGTCCTCATCATCCTCCAGCATCCAATTTTCATCATGATCCAGTGCCATTAATATTTCCCTGATAGCAGCATCGACTTATATTTATTTTAAGAATAGAGCGCATAACAAGCATTGCCAAGCCTTGATCGCAGGGCTTAGGAATAAACCCACAGCCCTATCCATGAGCCTTGCATATAAAACACTGTAACCCACTGAACCGGGCTTGCATCTAAGCAAAATTAATTACAAAACCAGCCCGTTAAGCCCGCTCTTTAAGCCATAAAACAAGGAGCGCCACTCAGGCAAAGCGCAGGCAATGATGACATCTACGTCCGCTAGCCTTTAGATTGCGATTACAATAGTGATTAAATTCATACCGAGTCCCCATCATGGCTGTTCACCCATTACTTACTTCCCGTTTTGCTGCCGCGCTGGCCCAAGTTGGCGCTCCTGATGCTTCCCCCAATGTGCAGGTTGCATCCAAACCAGAGTTTGGCGATTACCAGGCAAATGGCATTATGGGTGCGGCCAAAGCCTTAAAAATGAATCCACGCGCCTTGGCCGAACAAGTGCTGGCCTGTGTTGATCTGTCAGGCATTGCCGACAAACTGGAAATCGCCGGCCCCGGCTTTATTAATATCACCCTTAATAATGAGTTTCTGGCGCAAACGCTAAGCACCCAGCAGGCCGATGCTCAGCTTGGCACGGGTGTGGCTAAAACAGAAACCGTGGTGATTGATTATTCCTCGCCAAATCTCGCCAAAGAAATGCATGTGGGCCATTTGCGCTCCAGCATTATTGGCGATTCGCTGACACGCATTTACAGCTATCTGGGCCATAACGTCATTCGCCAGAATCACGTTGGTGATTGGGGCACGCAATTTGGCATGCTGACCGCCTATATGCTGGAAAACGAAAATCAAAGCTCGGAGTTAGAGCTAGGCGATTTGGAAGGCTTCTACCGCGCCGCCAAAGTGCGTTTTGATGCCGATCCGGCTTTTGCTGATTTATCCCGCGAGTATGTAGTGAAGCTGCAATCGGGCGACACAAAAGTACGCGAGCTATGGCAACGCTTTTTAAATATTTCAATGAAGCATTGCGAAGATGTTTATCAAAAACTTGGCCTGTTACTGACCCGCGATGATGTAAAAGGCGAATCCTCTTATAACGATGATTTGCCTGTTGTAATTGATGATCTGCGCGCCAAAGGTTTGCTGACGACAAGCCAGGGTGCACAAGTGGTGTTCCTTGAAGAGTTCCGCAATAAAGACGGCGATGCAGCCGCCTTTATTGTACAAAAGCAAGGCGGTGGTTTTCTTTATTCCACATCCGATTTAGCTACAGCCCGCTATCGCACTGGTGTGCTGGGTGCAAGCCGCATTCTCTATGTAGTCGATGCCCGTCAGGGGCTGCACTTTCAGCAGCTGTTTACCGTAGCCCGCAAAGCAGGCTTTGTGCCCGCAGACACCCACATGGAACACGTCGCCTTTGGCACCATGATGGGCGACGATGGCAAGCCATTCAAAACCCGCAGTGGCGAGCTGATCAAGCTGGTGGATTTACTCTCCGAAGCGGAAAGCCGCGCCTTTGATTTGGTCAGCAGCAAAAATCCAAATATGGATGAAACCACTCGCCACCATATTGCCCACGCGGTAGGCATTGCTGCGGTGAAATACTCAGATCTATCCAAGCACCGCACCAGCGATTATGTCTTCGACTGGAACAGCATGCTCAGCTTTGAAGGCAATACCGCACCGTATCTGCAATATGCCTACACGCGTATCGCCAGCATCTTCCGTCAGGCGGGTGATGTGCCCGCCAACGCAAAAATCGAGTTGATTGAACCCGCCGAGCACGCACTCGCACTCACCTTGGTACAGTTTCCAGATACGCTGCAACAGGCCGCAAACGACACCTGCCCGCATGTTTTATGCAGCTACCTCTACACCCTCGCCACCCGCTTCTCACGCTTTTACGACGCTTGCCCTGTGCTTAAAGCCGAAGGTGAGATTCGCAGCAGCCGCTTAGCGCTGTGCCAAGCCGCCGCAAAAACCATGCAGACCGGTCTGGATTTATTGGGAATTGAAGTGCTGCAAGAGATGTAAATTTACGTTTTTGCACCAGAAAAAATATAAACGCCACTTTATTATAAATAGAGTGGCGTTTTTTATTTATACCAATTGAATATTAAAAAACTGATTAGGTAATTCATCACAAAAAATATTCCCGCCAAACCATGGAAATATTTACGCCTTAACCAATAAAGTTAATGCTAATATTCGCATCCAATTTGTAAGAAAATTCCGAATGCATAAGTAATTTCACTTGCATCATAATTTATCTCTTTAATACTTCTTTGTAGAAAAAAATGAAAAAAAATATTCTTGCTTCTTTAGTTTTATCCGCTCTAATTGCATCACCAGTATTTGCTGAAGGTTTTTACATTGGCGCAGATGTAGGTAGCAGCAACATGTCCGTAGATGTAAACAACCAAAACCTAGACAAAAACAACACGGCATGGGGTATCAACGGCGGTTATAAGTTTTCTCCATATCTGGCTGCAGAATTAGGTTACCGTGATTTTGGTAAAACAGAAGAAAACTACTACGGCGTTGTTAATGCATCTGTTAAAGCAAATGCAGTACAAGCATCTGTATTGGCTTCTTACCCATTCAACGACGCATTTAGCGTATTTGGCCGCCTAGGTGTTGCAAGTATCAAAGTGACTGCAGAAGTAAATGCGGATGTAATCGCTTACTCACAATCTAAAGAAGAAACTGAAACCAAAGCATTGTTTGGTATTGGCGCTCAATACGCATTCAATAAAAATTTCAGCTTGCGTGCTGAATACAATCAATATGCAAAAATTGAAGATGTAAAATTATCAACATTCACTGTTGGTGCAAACTACAGTTTCTAAAAATATATTAATTTATTTTTAGAAAAAAAAAGCGCACTCCAAACAGAGTGCGCTTTTTTAAAGCCATCGATAATTAGCCGCGGCTATTTACGATCAGCAGGTGATAACCAAATTGCGTTTTTACTGGGCCTTGAACTTCGTTCAATGGCGCGCTGAAAACAACTTTATCAAATTCTGGCACCATCATGCCCGGGCCGAACGATCCCAAGTCACCGCCTTGAGCAGAAGAAGGGCAGCTAGAATGCTTCTTAGCCACGGCAGCAAAATCAGCACCGGCCAGAATTTCTTGCTTCAATTCTTCACATTTGGCTTCGCTGCTTACTAAAAGGTGGCTTGCTGTGGCTTGTACCATTTCTAAAACTCCAAAAGATGATGCTGTTGCAGCATCATTAAAAAGCGCCAAAGCGCATGCGTTAAGAGGCAATATGCTGCCTTTACGGCCAATTTCAAGTTCAAAAAGCTAAAAAATCGCTAAAGCTAGCTCAAGCAACAGATTAGCGGCAGCGCTTTTACCGTACAGAGAAGCAAAGTGCCATAAAATAAGCGGCCTTCGCCCAAAAACATAGCCCCCTCAATGAATAGTCAAAAAATCCGTTTTTTCCGTCAACGCATTCCGTCTTTCGAATGCATTCCGGGCTGCCATGATTGCTGCGGCCCCGTCACCACCTCCAGCGAAGAAATGTCGCGTCTGCCACGCAAAAGTGCCGTTGAGCAAGCGGCAGCCATGGAAAACCTGAGTTGCCCGCACTTAGGTGACCAAGGCTGTACGGTGTATCTGGAACGCCCCTTGATTTGCCGGCTGTTTGGCACCACACCAACACTCGCCTGCCCGCACGGTAAACGGCCCGAGCTGATGATTGATGAAACCATTGAAAAACAAATCCACCAGTTTTTTAAAGAAACACGCCAGGTACTGGTGTAATTGATCCGCAAGCGGATTCAAGCTTGTAAAGACATAGCAGATTGCCTAAGTAAACACTATGCTGACATAGACCCTATCTGAGGATTTGTGTTTTGATAAGCAAGCTGCGAATTAAAGTGTTGCGTTTACTCGGTGCCACCTTATTGCTTACCGTCAGTGTTGGCTCGTACTTTTCTTATCAAATTCTTGCAGAAAAATTCACTGAATTCGAAAAAAAGAGCATTAGCAGCAACCTAGATGCTGCTGATTTACTTATCAATGAACAATTACAAACGCTTAAGAAATTTGCAGGTGATTATGCAATCTGGGATGACAGCTACACCTTTATGCAGACGGGAGATCAAAAATACATCGACTCAACCTACACCTACGAAGTAATTAATAATGTAGGTTGTGATTTTATATTTTTAATTCACCCCAATAAGAAAATTGCTTTATCAGTGATAAGTAGTGACTTCCTGGATTTAGATAAAGGAAAAGTCATTATCAGTACCCAAAGTACAGTAGCAGATCAGCTATTAAATGACCTGCGTTTTAATATAAATAAAGAATACCCACATTCAGCCATTTACTTTATCAATAAACAAGTTTTCATTCTGGCAAGCTCGCCTATCGTAAAAAGCAATGGGAGCGGGCCGGCAAATGGTATTGTATTAATGGGCAGAAAAATAAGTGCAGAAAGGCTGAATCACTTACAAAAATTAAGCCAAGTTCCATTCAATATTCTACCTATAGCAGGCATTGGAGAAGAAATATCTTTCCAAGATCATCAATATCATGCCATTCGTGTTAGCAAAAGCACGCCTCCTTTTTCATTGCATATTGACGGTATCCGACCATTATACAAAGAAGGAAAATTTGCATATATTTTGATTATTATTAATTTATTTTCTGTCTGGGCAATCTCGCTGCTTTTAGTGATGTTTGGCTTAGGCCACCTTATTATCAAGCGCATTACTTTTTATAGCCAGAAACTACACCGAATGAGCTTAGGAGAGCAATCTGATGGCCGGCTACAACACTCAGGCACAGATGAAATCGACTTTCTCGCATTATCTGTTAATGAATTACTCGATGAAATAGAAAATCAGCATCAAAAACTCATCAGAGATGCGCTATATGACCCGCTTACTTCATTAGGCAACCGCAGCCGTTTAAGTGAACAATTAAAATTATCATTAAGCCTACTACGTAGGAAAACCATTCAATCCTTTTGCTTATTATTAATTGATCTGGATGGTTTTAAAATGATCAATGATGTTCATGGGCACCCGGCAGGCGATCAATTGCTCATTGTATTATCTAAGCGAATTTTAAACACCATCAGAGAGTGTGATTGCGCGGTGCGATTGGGAGGGGATGAGTTTGCCATTTTGCTGATTAACCCCCAAAGCATCTTTATGGCAGAGCAAGTAACTGAAAGAATTCGTGTGCAACTTGCTTTACCCATTGAATATGGTCATAAAACACTACGTGTATCTGCCAGTATTGGCCTTGTTTACTTAGAAGATGATTTTCCCGCAGATATACAGCCTGAAAATTTATTAAAAAAAGCTGACATTGCTATGTACCAGGCCAAACAAGCCGGACGAGACCAAGTAATCGTATTTGATGAGCAAATGGAGTATTTACTCAATGACTATGAAAAACTGGAACTCGATTTAAAATCCAGCATCGACAACGAGCAAATTGATGTTTCTTTCCAGCCTATTTTAACAGCAGATGGCAAAAACCTAGAATCTTTAGAAGTATTAGGCCGTTGGTTTCACCCCAAACTGGGGTTGATTAATCCGGATCGTTTTATTCCTATTGCAGAAAATGCCCGCCTTATTCGCCGTTATACTTTAGGTGTACTCAAAAAAGCATGTTTGGTTGCGAAAATGGAATTCGGCATTTACCCAGACTTACGATTATCTGTCAACATCAGCGTTCAAGAAATGCTTGAAGATGATTTTTTTAATGATTTACATGAAGTTCTTTTAGAAACAGACTACCCGCCTCATTTATTAAACTTAGAAATCACTGAATCGCTCTTTGTCAAAAATGAATCAGAGCTAGCCAAGCCCATGCAGCAGTGCAATGAGCTTGGTATTAAATTTCATATTGATGATTTTGGCTCTGCTTATTCTTCTATAGCCCGCTTACACACTTTACCTATTGATGTATTAAAAATTGATAAAGCATTTATTAAACGAATTGGAGAAGGTGGAGAAGAACTTATCCGCGCGGTAATTGAAATGGCACATAGTTTAAAAATGAAAGTCATTTGTGAAGGCGTAGAAACCACAGAGCAAGCACTATGCATTATTGAGCTGGGTGGTGATTATATTCAAGGTTATTTATATTCAAAGCCTATGGCTATTTCTGAGCTGTCAATGTGGTTACACAAATTAAACTACAATGAAACACGTGAGAAAATTATTCC
Organism: Iodobacter arcticus; assembly: GCF_042664895.1. Taxonomy (NCBI): domain Bacteria; kingdom Pseudomonadati; phylum Pseudomonadota; class Betaproteobacteria; order Neisseriales; family Chitinibacteraceae; genus Iodobacter; species Iodobacter arcticus. The sequence goes on along the minus strand of NZ_JBHTBQ010000014.1, from coordinate 33,799 downwards.
TTGATTAAAAATAGAGGTAATATATATAAAAACCTATAGTAGAATACTCTATGACTCACTTCAATACAGCCAGACTTAAGCTGCGTACCATCACTACCAATGATGCCGCTTTCTATTTACAACTCATTAATGAGCCATCCTGGCATCAGTATATTGGTGATAGAGGAATTCGTACTTTAGAAGAAGCACAAAAAGCAATTGTGAATGGCCCACTTGATATGCAAACCCGTCTTGGATTTAGCCTTTATTTAGCTGAACTCAGCGAAACAGGAGAGCCAATAGGGCTTTGTGGTTTATTAAAGCGAAACTATCTGGAATACCCAGATCTAGGCTATGCTTTTTTACCTCAGTACTGGAAGCAGGGCTTCGCGAATGAGGCCGCAAGTGGCGTACTTAAATACGCAAAAGAAGTATTAAATCTTACCCAAATTCTTGCCACAACAGATACAGATAATCAGCCTTCGATGCAATTACTACAAAAACTTGGGTTTAGTTTTTCAAAAAAAATAATGCTCGATAAAGAACTGAATCTTTTCTCCTTGGATCTATAAAAAAACGGGCACGAATGCCCGTTTTTTTATTACGCTAAAATCAATTAAGCAATGATTGCTTTTGCCTTAGCCACTACATTTTCTACCGTAAAGCCAAAGTGCTTAAACAACAAGCCAGCCGGAGCGGATTCACCAAAAGTATCCATACCCACAACATCGCCTTCTAAGCCAACATATTTGCGCCAGAAGTCTGAAGTACCTGCTTCAATGGCTAAACGCACTACGCCACGCGGTAATACGGCGGCTTTGTACGCTGCATCTTGCCCATCAAATACATTGGTCGATGGCATAGAGACCACGCGAGCAGCAATGCCCTCTGCGGCCAAGGCTTCAGCGGCTTTTACCGCCAGCTCAACTTCAGAGCCGGTTGCAATCAAGATAACCGCTGGATTAGCGACGTCTTTTAATACATAGCCGCCTTTCTTGATATTGGCGATGGTGGCTTCATCACGCGCCATAAACATTAAGTTTTGACGACTAAAGATCAAGGATGAAGGGGTCGATTTTTGCTCAATTGCGTGAGCCCAAGCCACCATCGATTCTACGGTATCGCATGGACGCCATACATGGTGATTAGGGATGCAACGCAGGGTTTGCAATTGCTCTACCGGCTGATGCGTTGGGCCATCTTCACCCAAACCGATCGAATCGTGGGTGTAAACGAAGAGGTTGTTGGTCTTCATTAGCGAGGCCATACGCAGCGCATTGAGTGCGTATTCGCAGAACATCAGGAAGGTTGCGCCATAAGGGCGGAAACCACCGTGCAGCACCACACCGTTCATAATGGCGCTCATACCAAATTCACGCACGCCGTAGCTGATATGGTTACCGATCAGCTCGTTGCCTTCACGCTTCAGTGAAACGCAGCCTTTCCAGTTGGTCAGGTTAGAGCCGGTTAAATCAGCCGAGCCGCCTAAGAGTTCTGGCACTTGCGGTGCATAGGCATTCAGCGCGTTTTGTGATGCTTTACGTGAGGCAATGGTTTCTGCCTTGGTGTTGGCGTCGCTAATCGCAGCTTTTACTACATCTTGCCAATTAGCTGGCAATTCATTGCTCATACGGCGTTTGAATTCTGCTGCTTCCGCTGGATAGGCTGCTGCGTACTTAGCAAACAAGACATCCCAATCCGATTCTAAACGCGCGCCAGATTCTTTTTTGTCCCAGCCTGCGTAAACATCAGCAGGGATTTCAAACGGGCCATAGTTCCAGCCAATGGCTGCGCGCGTTGCTGCAATTTCAGCATCGCCAAGTGGCGCGCCGTGGCAATCGTGGCTGGCCGCTTTGTTTGGCGAGCCTTTACCAATAATCGTTTTGCAGCAGATTAGTGTTGGTTTATCTGTTACTGCTTTAGCGGCAACGATAGCTGCATCCAGCGCATCTACATCGTGGCCGTCTACAGAAATCACATGCCAGTTGTAAGCTTCAAAACGCTTAGGGGTATCGTCGGTAAACCAGCCTTCTACATGGCCATCGATAGAGATACCGTTGTCGTCCCAGAATGCAATCAGCTTGCCCAAGCCCCATGTGCCAGCCAAAGCGCAGGCTTCGTGGCTAATGCCTTCCATCAAGCAACCATCGCCGAGAAATACATAGGTGTGGTGATCAACGATATCCAGACCCGGCTTGTTAAAATCGCGAGCCAGTAGTTTTTCTGCCAGCGCAAAACCTACCGCATTAGTAATACCTTGGCCCAGCGGGCCGGTCGTAGTTTCTACGCCAGGGGTGTAATGCAGCTCTGGGTGGCCGGGAGTTTTGGAGTGAAACTGACGAAATGCTTTAAGATCATCCATAGATACATCGTAGCCAGTCAGGTGCAGTAAGGCGTATTGCAACATCGAGCCATGCCCGTTAGATAAGATAAAACGGTCGCGATCAGCCCAATGTGGATTCACCGGGTTAAAGCGCATGTGGTTGCCCCACAGCGACAAACCAATTTCCGCCATACCCATCGGCATGCCTGGATGGCCTGAATTAGCCTTCTGAACTGCATCCATTGCTAAAGCGCGGATTGCATTTGCTAGATCGTTACGCGTTGCCATATCTTTTCCTTGTGTGCATTAAGCCAATCATCATCAAGTCTTTTTATGGCGCCGATACCATAAGGCAGAAGCGCCAAGCCTAAATCGCTGCCCCCATTATCACTGAGGGACTGTGTTTGCAACAATATCAAAATACCAGATCATTTTTAACACGAGATAACGCGGATAGCGTTGAGCTGGCTCAAAGTGATAAGGCGGGCTTTCGCCCGCCTTATAATAAATTAAAACCCGTAGCTGTTTTCACTTAAAAATAAGATTACGCAGCGGTGAATTCATATTAATAAGTGCATAACTTCCCGAATAACGCGATTTTGTAGGTTGGGTTAGCGGTCTGCGTGCGAGGTTTACCTCGCTCAGCGATATTTCGCGTAACCCAACATTTTTTTCACCAGAGCCCGTTGGGTTACGCAGGTTTATTAGCAAGAAAACCGCTAATAAACCTGCTAACCCAACCTACGCCAGCGGTCCGTATTCGGGGAAGGTATATTGACCACATTTTAATCAATTTTTTCTCCGTGAACCTCTGTGGTCTTCATGATTAAGAATTTGAATTTTAAGCCACTACTCCAAAACATAAGTCCCCGGTGCTGCCCCGTGCTGTGGGTGAGCGCGGCTGGATAATTTTGGTTTAACCTGCTCGCCACACTGCGGTCTGAGCCACTCTACCCAGTTGGGCCACCAAGAGCCGGCTACCTTTTTTTGCCGAGCTAAAAAGTCTTCGGCGCTTTCTCCGGTTTTAGGCACGCCCTGCCAGTAGCTGCGTTTTGATGTTGGGCTAGGCGGATTAACGATGCCAATAATATGGCCCGATGTAGAAAGGGTAAACGTGACATCACCCCCGCTGCGATCGGCCAAGGTGTAGGTTTGCCGCCAAGGTGCAATATGGTCTTCTTCTGCGCTGACCATAAAGAGTGGCTGTTTAATTTGACCTAGGTCGATTTTTTGCCCACAAAGCTCTAAGGCATCGGGCTGAACGAGTTTATTTTTCCAATATAATTCGCGCAAATAGGTGCGGTGCATTTTCATTGGCATACGGGTGGAATCCATATTCCAATATAAAACATCAAATTCACTCGGCGTTTGGCCTAGCAAATAATTATCGACCCAGTAATTCCAGATCAGGCTATTGGAGCGCAGCATTCTGAATGAGGCGGCCATATCTTTGCCATCCAGATAGCCTTTTTTCTCCATCACGCTATCAATGAAATCCAAGCCTTCTTCATCCAAAAAGACTTCGATATCGCCTGGATATTCAAAATCGGTGAGCGTGGTGAGTAAGGTTGCTGAAACCACAGGCACTTTGCCCGGCATCTGCCGATTTGCCCAAGCGAGGTACGTGGCAGCCAGCGTGCCACCAAGACAATAGCCAAGTAAGTGGACTTGTTCGCTGCCGCTGATTTCTTGCGCCACTTTAATAATTTGCGCCACGCCCTCGCTTAGATAATCGTCGAAAGCCACATCACGCATACTGCTGTCGGGGTTTTTCCAGCTGGTAATAAACACCGAAAAGCCTTGGTCAACCAGATACTTCACCAGGCTTTTTTTCTCGTTAATATCGAGGATGTAATACTTATTAATCCATGGGGATACCAGCACCAGCGGCACGCTATGCACCGTGGGCGTAGTGGCTTCATAGTGCAGCACTTCAAGCAAACGCCCACGATAGACTACCGAGCCTACGGTCGTCGCTAGATTTTCACCCACTTTAAACGCGTTCATATCGGTCATGCTGATATCGCCACGCGCCTTGTCTTCCTTAAAGTTTTTATAGCCTGCAACGAGGCTTTCACCCTTAGTGCTTAATGCCTTAGCAATCGCCACCGGATTAGTCAGCAAAAAATTAGTCGGTGCCACTGCATTCAGCACCTGTCTTAACCAGAATGCGCTACGGTTACGCTCGTGCTCGCCCATATCCGGCGTGGCATAGAGGGCATCTTGCAGCCAATGCGTATTAAGCAAATACCATTCTTTAATACCATCCCAATAAGGGCTATCGCTCCAGATCGGGTCGGCAAAGCGCACGTCCTCCGGGTGAGGCGGGAAAACATCGCTATCCGCCTCGCCCCAGAAGCGCCGCGTAGTAAAGTTTTGCCACTTCGTTACGTCATTCACATAACGAAACAAGACATTGGATAAGGCGAGTGGATTTTGCAACCATGCTTGCTGCGCTTTGACGGAACTAGCCATCAAGCCAAAGGGATCGGTCGACTGCCTTAATTTGTGCTGTAAATCAGCGTAGCGCTGAGATTGTTCCGTAAGAAAAGTAAACTCTGACATTGCCGTCCCCCTTGAGATCGTTCTTCTAGCTTAGGTTGCGGTGCAGCAGAACTCAATGTGTAAGATCAAACAGCCTGCTGTTTTTTAAGCTTAAAGCATACTCGCGCATGCTTTAATGAAAGTACTCCTTCACCAGCCTGACACATGACATGTCCGTCATCCCCGAGGGTCTCTGTCGGGAATCCAGTGGCTCTGCTGGATCGCCGATAAATACACTCGGGGATGACAATCTTATGAAGTCGAGACTAAGCCCACACAAAAAACAACAATACCCAAGCCCAGCCATACAAAGCCAAGCCCAAGCCTGCCAAGCTCAAAGCACCCAAGCGCGGCCACCATTGCATCGTGCGCTGGCTGGCTAAGCGCCAAAACAAACGAAGAGACCACAATAGTGCCAAACTCAAAAGCACCGCTCTAGCAGCAGGTGCCCATGCCGTTGCCACGCCTTCATGCTTCAGTAAATTAACCGTCAGCGCCGACAGGCCTAAAAAAACACCACAAGCCGCGGCGGGGATAAAGGATTGCGTCAGTTTATGCACGCTTAAAGCATCACGCTTAGGCAACATCCAATCAGCCAGTTTTAAGCACAGATAAAGACTACCGCCCAGAAACAACATGCTACAGCCGATATAGGCCACGATCAGGCCACCATCTAGCCAAGAGAAGCTATCGTTCACCTCGGGGTAGTGAGTCAGAATCCACCAAGGCGCGTTGTCTTGCAGCGGCCAGAAGATATCGCGGTTCACCAGCCACTCGGCCATCATCTGCTTGGCGTCCACCAGCCACGGACTAGCCGTCCACTGAAAAGCACCCACCGCTAGCCCCATCAGGCCAAATAAAATCAGCACCGTTTCCCAGCCACTGCCTTTGGCGACTTGGGTGATCTCGGCTTCAGGCGAGCGCACACTCAGCGCAATTGCGCCGCGATAATCACTGCAACGCCCGCACATATGGCATTCAGTTGCGCCCTGCATATTGCGCATAGGCACCAAAGGCGCACAGTTAACTGGAATCACCTTCTGCTGCGGCGCTTTCCAAGCATCCACGTCCACCCTGTAATGCCAAGGAGCTAGCTTTGCCAGCAAATTGAATACGCCGTTCACAGGGCAAAGATAGCGGCACCACACCCGCTTGCTGCGCCCATACCAATAGCCTACGCCCACCGCCGCCACGGTTGAGCCACCAAGAACCAGCATCGCGGCCAAGGGATATTGGTAAACACTCAGTAGCTGGCCGTAGACCGTGGTACAGGCGAAAGCCACAAAGGGCCAACCCTGCCAGCGTATCCAGCGTGGGATAGGATGATTGCGTCCGCGTTCACTGGCCCATTCTGTCAGCATGCCTTCTGGGCAAAACCAGCCACACCAAACACGCCCCATCAGCAGCATGGAGATCAGCACAAATGGCCACCAAATCCCCCAAAATGCAAACTGTGCAAAGATCACCAGATGATTAAAAACCCGCGCGCTTTCATCAGGCAGGCTGACCAAAGTCGGAATAATTAGCAGAAATAAATAAAAGAAAACCACCACCCATTGCAGCTTGCGCAGCCAATGAGCGTGGTCCCGTAAAAAGTTGCCAAACTGAGCGGTACGCGAATTCAAAATAGTCATTGCCCTGTACGGCTCACGCGGCGCAGCAAGTAAGTCGTTGCAATCCAATAGCCACTCCAAATCACCAGCAAAGATAAAGCCGGATGCGAGCGATAACCCGCAAAATCGGCCAGCAATTTGCCGATACCCATACTTTCATCTAGCCAAGCCGAGCTATCCCAAAGTGGATCAATCATCGCAGGCAAAACATCCATGCCAATCAAATGCTCTACGCCTGAGTTCAACATCGCGCCAGCCAAGAGCAGAAGCAAGATTTCAGTCACCTTAAAAAACCAGCGCCAGGAAATATATTTACCGCCCAATTGCAAGAGCTGAAACGTTGCTAACGCAGCCACAAAGCCGCCTAAACCCGCCAGCGCTAACGATCCACCATTACTACTGCCTGCCACGCTGCCGTATAAAAACACCACGGTTTCACTTCCTTCCCGCGCCACAGCGAGCGCCACCAGAAACAGCAAACCCCACCAGTTTTTCTCCGCCGCATTACTGGCAAGGCCGCCTTCTAATTCACGCTTAAGACTGCGACCATTTTTACGCATCCACACCACCATCTGCACAATCAGTGCAGCAGCCACCAAGGGCATGGCGGCCTGGAAATACTCCTGAGCCGTATCATCCAGCCAGCTAGAAACACCCAATAACGTCAGTGCCAGCAAGCCCGACAGCACCAAACCTAAGCCCACACCGCCCCAGAGATAAGCCATGCCACGCTGGCCAGCGACCGGATTAGCACGCAACCACGCATATAAAATCCCCACCACCAGCAGCGCTTCTACACTTTCACGCCAGACAATAAATGCGACTTGTTCCATAGCCTTTAACCTTTTAAAAATTGCAACAACACATGAGAACAAAAACCTAAATCTTGAACCACGGAGAACACGGAGAGCACTGAGTTTCACGGAGAAAAACAGGTTTTGAATTAAGACGTTTGTTTTAATGTTTTGGGTACTTTCAAACTCTTAGTAACCCAAAACTTTCCCTCTATCGTGACACAGGGCTTAAATCCCCCCCTTGAAGCACGCCGAAGCGAGGAACAAGCGGGCGGGGTTTCGGCGAGGACTGTCTGAGCGAAGCGAGTTCCGCAGCCGCCGCTCGATTGTCCGCAGAGAGGGGTTTCGTGCTGGTCGGGGCGGCCTTCTTTTGGTTCTTTTCTTGGCCGTTCAAGAAAAGAACGCCCCAGCGGGGGCACCTGCTCCAAAATCAACGTGCCGAAGGCACTAAAAAGATGATCGTTGAGCAACACCCTTACTTCACCACAATCACACCCCTCGCCTGCGGGTGGAAATCATCAAAAAAGATATATTCGCCCGCAGATACGCCCTGAATCACCACAAAGGATTCAACGCCGGGGGCGAGGACTTTTTCTTTGCGCAGCGGCAGGCTTTCAAATTCGGCAGGCGATTTGCCCTTATTCACTAATATCAGCTTAAATTTAGTTTTGGCTGGTGCTTCGATGCGCGTTGGCGTGACCTTGCCATCGTTAAGCTCCACCCTAAAAGTCAGCAAATCGCTCGCACTCGCCATTAGGCTGCATGTGCTTAACAAAGCCACCACAATACGTCGCATAAAAACTCCATCCAATAGACCAGCAACATTTAAGCCATAAAAAAGCACAAACCCCTCTGCATGCGAGGGGTTTTTCTCACCCAGTAATATGGCTGGGGGGCATTGAAATCAGGCGATATTAATAACCGCCCTTTTTGCCTGTTCCAGCGTAGGTAAATTCATAGTTCAGATCAAAAGGCTTAAACCAAGGCGCAACGCCGGTTTCCTTATCCACATGACGGCCAAAGTGGGCCATTGGGTTTTCTGATGGCGGCAAAATGGTGTATTTCAGCTTGTATTTGCCAGGGCCTTCCAGCTTGATATTGTCGCCATAATGCGGGCCATCGCTCGCCACCATGGCCATAAAATCGCCCTTAATGACATTCTTGCTGCCCACTTTTTGCAGCTCATACTTAATCAATAAATACGGCATCCATTCGCCTTCACCGAAGCCATTTGGATTGCCTTTAGCGGCGTGAATATCAGCTTCAAGGTGGATATCTGAAGCTTCCGCCTTGCGCATCATCCCATCCGGCTCCATTTTAACCGGCTGCAAATATACCGCCGCCAACTCCATGCCATTTTTAATGGTTGGTTTACCAATTGGATATTCTGCGGCGTAGGCTTGAGCAGACAAAGCTAAAGCAATAATTGGAGCCAGATATTTCATAAATAAAGCCTTCTGATAAAGAGGAAAAAAATGACAAATCGCTATGCGATATGCATTTAAAATAAGAATTACTATCAATCTTATTCCCATCGTCATCGCATTAAAAAGGTCCTATTTACTATTAAAGAATGCCAATCGTGTATTTCTTGATTCAAATCAAAAAAAGCCCCAGCACCAAATGGCGCAGGGGCTGGGGTTTTATATTCACAGTGGGTTTTCGCCGTAAACATACATTTAAAGCTAGCAGGGCGGACTCCAAAGCGGGGGTTTCGTACCCTATGGCGTACTGCCCGTCGCTGAGCGACGCTTCGAGTACGCCCTACAAATAAAACTCAGGATTTATTGCGAGTCAAATCCTAAGCAATCAAGTAATCATGCCTCGCCGCTGATCTATAGCCCAAGCATTGGCCTGATTCAACCTTTCCACCGTACCCACATCAAGCCATAGCCCAGAGAATGACTCAGCCTGTAGCTGGGACTTTTCCATGCTGCGCATAAATGAAGGAAGGAGTGCTGCGGCTTGCCCTGCAACGATATCTGCAAAAAACGCGGGACGATAAACCGCCACGCCTGCAAAGGTCATGGCCTGATCGCCTTCTTTGCAAAGCCGCGCCTTACCTTGAGCATCAATCGCCAAATCACGGCCTGTTGGGTAGTCCGCTTTTTTGACCATGACCAAATGACCTAAATTTTCACCTAATTTTTGAGCCGTAATCTCTAACTTAGCAAAATCATAATCAGTAAAAATATCGCCATTAATCACAGCAAACGGTTCATCCCCCAATAGCGGCAGAGCTTTAGCAATCCCCCCTGCCGTTTCCAGCGCAGTTTCTTCTGCCGAATATTGAATACGCACCCCGTAGGCACTGCCATCGCCTAAGCGCTCTTCTATCATGCTCCCTAGCCAAGCGTGGTTGATGACCACATCGGTAACTCCTACCTCAGCAAGACGACGTAAGTGCCAGCCAATGAGTGGCGTGCCGCCGACTTCAAGCAGAGGTTTAGGGAAAGTATCAGTAAGGGGTCGCATGCGCTCACCGCGCCCTGCTGCAAGAATCATGGCTTTCATTAAAAGGTGAATCCGGTAGCGACAGGCTCGCCGTGCAGATTAAGCAGCAAGCGGCCCAGCGGGGTTAATTCGCTATAGCGTAGGCAAACTTTGCGCACGTATTCAAATACACGCGGTATATCGGCTTGGTATTGCTCTTTGCCATCACGATGCTTCAGGCGGGCAAATAGGCCCAGAATTTTAAGATGGCGTTGCAGGCCTTGCCATTCGAATGCGCGATAAAAATCGCCAAAATCTTCGTGCACTGGCAGGCCAGCGGCACGGGCTTGCTCCCAATAGCGAATCGCTAAATCAAGCACAAAGGCTTCATCCCAATCTAAATATGCGTCTTTAAGTAAAGAGACTAAGTCGTAAGTAATCGGGCCAAGCACCGCATCTTGAAAATCAATCAGGCGCAATGCATCGTCTTGCACCATGATATTGCGGGAGTGAAAATCGCGGTGCATATACAGCGTTGGCTGGGCCATATTATGCGCAACGATCAGTGCGCAACTGCGCTCCCACACACCCAAATCTTTGCCTTCAAGTGTCACACCATAGGCTTTGCCAAAGTACCACTCGCGGCAAATCTCCATTTCGCGTTGCATAAACGCCCCATCAAAAGGTGCTAAACCCTCGACAGGGGTGCTCACCTGCATTTTCACCAATAAAGAAATGGCCTGACGGTAATAATTGGCGGCGTTGTCAGCATCAATCAAGCTGGCGAGGGTTTTGGTGCCCAAGTCTTCGAGCACCACCCAACCTTGCTCAAGGTTCTGCGCCAGCACGCTAGGCACTGGCAAGCCAGCATTGGCAAGGCGTTGCTGCTGTTTCAAAAAAGGCTGGCAATCAAAATCAGCCGGAATTGCATCCATAATAATCAAACTGCGATCACTAAAAACGGCTCGCCAATAAGAGCGAACGCTGGCGTCAACCGCTGCAATTTCAAGTGTTTTTGGGGCTTGACCCAGTGTTTCGGCAAGCCAGGAATTCAGGGAATCTGTTCTAGTCATGGTAGTAAGTGCCAGCAATGCAGTAGAATCTGCAAATTCTATCAGCTCCTGATGGCCGCATGTCCGCGACCCACACACCATTTCATTTCCGTCTCACCGCAATTGCCGCTGCACTCTTCTGTGCGATGGCGCATTCGGCTGAGCCTCTTCCTCTCAATGTGGAGGCCGACAGCGTAGTTGGCACCACAACGGGAACCACTGAGGCCAGAGGCGATGTTCAACTCCATAGAGGCGATCTTGACGTGAATGCCGAGTGGGCCACCTTCGATCAAAAGTCGAATAGGGTGACCGCCGGTGATCAAGTTCAAATGACGCGCCAAGGGGATGTTTTAAAAGGCAATCAGCTCGATTATTTGCTCGATACCAAATATGGCTCGCTCACCAATCCTGATTACACCATCGCCCAAGGCTTGGGGCGAGGGGATGCAGTAAAGCTCTTATTTGAAGGCGAGGATAAGTATCGCCTAGCAGATGGTCGCTTTACCACTTGCCAGCCAGGCGACAATGCATGGTTTTTGCACGCCAATGAGCTAGAGCTGGATTACGTTGCGAATAAGGGTATTGCACACAGCGCGTGGCTAGAGTTTAAAGGCGCGCCGATTATGTATATGCCGTGGATGAATTTCCCACTCAATAGCAATCGGCAAACTGGCTTTTTAGCCCCCTCATTCAGCACCAATAACCGTAATGGTTTTGAATTCAGCACGCCTTTCTATTGGAATATCGCGCCCAATTATGACTTCACCCTAACGCCCCGCTATATGTCGCGCCGTGGTGTGATGCTGGGTGGTGAGTTTCGCTATATACAGCCTGATTACGCAGGCACGCTAAAAGTTGAAGGCTTAAGTAACGATACCGTTTCGGATAGTAGCCGCAGCAGCATTGTGTTTCAGCACCAGCAGGCACTGACAGATCGCCTAGCGCTTAGCTTAAATGTGCAAAAAGTATCAGATGATGAGTACTTTAATGATTTTGGTGATCGCTTAAGTGTTGCCTCGCAAACCAATTTGCCTCGCGAAGCGGTGCTCAGCTATCGCGGTGATAATTGGCAAACTTTTGGCCGCTGGCAGCGCTTTCAAACCATTCAAAGCAAGGCCAATCCTATTGATGAGCCTTATGCTCGTGTGCCGCAATTGGGTTTCTCTGCCACTCCGGATTGGATTAAAGGCGTGCAGCTGGGTATTTCAGCTGAAGCCACCGAGTTTAATCACTCCACTAAAATCAATGGCTCGCGCGTCTGGGTAAAGCCTGAAATCAGCATGCCCTTTATTGGCTCTTATGGCTTTATCAAGCCCAAAATCAGTGTGCATGCATCAAGCTACCAGCTGCGTGCCAATGGCCCCAATCAGGAAAGCAGCACAGAAAATCGCACCATACCGATTTTTAGTGTGGATAGCGGCCTCTATTTTGAAAAAGAAAGCAGCTTTGGCGGCGAGGAATACACGCAAACGCTGGAGCCACGCGCTTACTACGCCTATGTGCCTTACCGGGATCAATCCAAGCTACCTAACTTTGATTCGGCCATTACTGATTTCTCATTTGCACAGATGTTTTCTGAAAATCAGTTTTCAGGCAACGACCGTATCAATGATGCCAATCAGCTCACGCTGGCGCTTTCATCACGGCTTTATGAATCATCCACCGGCATAGAACGCGTTCGGGCCACCATTGGCCAGCGCTTCTACTTTACAGATCAAAGAGTCACCCTCGATGCACCGGGCCGACCGGATGAAGCGACTTCTTCTGATTTATTACTATCGCTCAGCGGGCAGGTCTGGCGTGATTTTATGGTGGGCTACAGCCTGCAATACAATGCCAGAGATGACAGCACCATTCGCTCGGATATCAATCTGGGCTGGAGCCCGGGTGCTTTCCGTGCTCTGAATATGCGTTATGTGCAAAGCCGTAATAATAAGATTGAACAAGTCGATTTCTCTGGCCAGTGGCCACTCGGCGGAGGCTGGTATGCCATTGGGCGCGCCAACTATTCACTGCGTGACAACAAGGCTTTGGAAACTCTGGGCGGGTTTGAATATAATGCCGGCTGCTGGGCAGTACGCTTTGCCGCCCAACGCTACATTACCAACGACGGCACCTTTAATACCAACTTCTTCGCCCTGCTTGAACTGGGCGGGCTAGGCGGCTTAGGCAGCAATCCGATTGATGTATTGCGACAAACTATTCCTGGTTATACCGATACCTACAGCAAGGTCCACTGATATATGAAGCTGCGCCACATTTCCCGCGCCTTAGCGCTTGTTGCCCTGATCGGCAGCGCCCAATTTGCAAGTGCATCGATTCAAACCATGGATCGTATTGTTGCCGTGGTTAATAAAAGTGTGGTGACCCAGCAAGAGCTTGATTCCCGCATCAGTAGCATCCAGAAAAACATGGAAAGCCAGCGCATCACGCTGCCGCCCGCAGCTGTACTCAAACAACAAGTGCTAGACCGGATGATTCTGGAGCTCGTACAAGTACAGTATGCAGATCAGATCGGCATCCGGATTGATGATAGCCAGCTAGAGCGCGCCATCGGCCGCATGGCCGAGCAAAACAAAATGTCATTGCCGCAGTTCCGTGAAACGCTAGCAAAGCAAGGCATGAGCTGGAAGAATTTTCGCGAAGATATTCGCCGTGAAATCACCCTGACCCGCCTTAAAGAGCGGGAAATTGATAACCGTATCGTGATTAGCGACAACGAAATCGACGAATACATCAAGCTCAATACCGGTAAAGAGCAGCAGGAATTTCGCTTAGCGCATATTTTGATTCCGCTGCCAGAAAACGCCAGCCCGGAGCAAATCACAGCCAAACGCACTCGAGCACTCGCGGCAATCGAAGAATTAAAATCAGGCAAAGACTTCGCCTCGATTGCGGCGGTTTACTCCAGCGCCCCGGATGCCACCAGCGGCGGCAGCTTAGGCTGGCGTGCAGCGGGCTCATTGCCCCCCGCATTTACACAGCTACTAGAAAAACTAAACCCGGGTGAAATCACCGATTTAGTTCGCAGCCCCGGTGGTTTTCATATTGTGAAGTTGCTGGAAAAACGCAGCCAAGAACAAAAAACCGTGGTTGAGCAAACACACGCACGCCATATTCTGATCCGCACCAATGAGCTGGTGTCAGAAGGCGACGCACGTCAGCGCCTTAATCAACTGGCAGATCGCCTTAAAAACGGCAGCAAATTTGAAGAGCTGGCCCGTCTTTATTCCGACGATGGCAGCGCCAGCAAAGGCGGTGATTTAGGCTGGCTCACTCCGGGCGAAACCGTACCCGAATTCGAAACCGCGATGAACGCACTCAAGCAGGGAGAAATCAGCCCTGTCATTCAATCGCCATTTGGTCTGCATATTATTCAAGTGCTGGAGCGCCGCTCCAAAGACATGACCAAAGAACGCGAGCGTTTCCGTGTAAGGAATGAATTAAAACAACGTAAGAGCGAAGAGCAGTTTGAAGACTGGCTACGTCAGCAAAGAGACCGCGCCTTTGTGGAATTACGCTTAAAAGACGAGTAAAACGATAGTGCGATGGGGTTGGGCACAGTGCCCACCCCATGATGCAGTAACGATCCAGCCCTCTCTACCGCAATACCTATTAAAGCCGTGTGATATTTAATGAACAAGCCCACACTGCCCCGCATCGCCCTCACCAGCGGCGAGCCCGCAGGCATTGGCCCGGAAATAAGCGCCATGCTTGCAGCCAGCACGCCACTAGCTTGTCAGCTGGTCATTCTTTGCGACAAAACCCTTCTGCAAAGCAGAGCAAAAATCAGCCAGATTGATGCCAACTGGCCCGATTACTCGCCGACAAGTAACGCACCGATCTCCATCTTGCATATCCCGCTTGCAGCCCCGTGCACCGCTGGCAAGCTCAATACTACTAATGCCCGCTATGTGCTGGATTTACTCGATAGAGCATGTGATGGCTGCCAGAGCGGCGAGTTTTCTGCAATGGTTACCGCCCCTATTCATAAAGGGGTGATCAATGAAGGCGGAGCTTTAGGACGCTTTTTCTACGGCCATACCGAATACCTTGCCGAACGAACACAAACCCAGCAAGTAGTCATGATGCTGGCTTGCAGCGAGATGCGTGTGGCGCTGGCAACGACTCATCTGCCACTTAAAGACGTTGCTCCGGCCATTACCGCCGAATCACTCACATGTACCCTGCGTATTTTATACCGTGATCTGCAAACTAAATTCGGCATTGCCAAGCCACGAATTATTGTGGCGGGACTTAACCCCCACGCAGGCGAATCAGGCCATTTAGGTAGAGAAGAAATAGAAATCATCTCCCCCGTGCTGGAAGCATTACGCCAAACCGGCATGACGCTGATCGGGCCATTGCCCGCCGACACATTATTTAATCGTAATATCCTCGACTCGGGCGATGCAGTGCTCGCCATGTATCACGATCAGGGCCTGCCTGTGCTCAAATATGCCAGCTTTGGCCACGGCATCAATATCACACTCGGCCTGCCGATTATTCGCACCTCGGTCGATCACGGCACTGCCATTGATCTGGCAGGAACAGGCACAGCAGAAGCAGGTAGCCTGCTGGCAGCCACCCAACTGGCGATCGAATTATCGGGAAACGCCATCTAGAACCCGCTTGCAATAGCAGATAGCCCTTTTAAAGCGCCGTGCAACAACTTATCTTGAAGCACTCCGTACATGATTACCGTGGCACACGCCGCGATAGAACTCGCTGGAAATAAATAATGACTTCGCATATCCCCCGTAAGCGCTTTGGGCAAAATTTTTTACAAGACCAAAGTGTAATTTCCGACATTATCAACTCCGTCAGCCCGCGCAAAGGCGATGTACTGGTTGAAATTGGGCCGGGCCTTGCCGCGCTGACTAAGCCTTTAATGGATCGCACCGAAACACTGCATGTGGTGGAAATCGACCGCGATATCGTGGCGCATTTATCCGAGAAATTCTCCCCAGAAAAACTCGTGATCCACAATGTGGATGCACTAAATTTTGATTTTGGCGCGCTGGCGGCAGAGATTGCACCGGGCAGCAAAATTCGCCTGATCGGCAATCTGCCATACAATATTTCCACACCGCTTTTGTTCCACCTAGCAAGCTTTGGCGACTCCATTTTTGATATGCATTTTATGCTACAGAAAGAAGTGGTTGATCGCATGGTAGCCGAACCATCAACATCAGATTACGGCCGTTTAAGCATCATGCTGCAATACCGTTTTAATATGGAACGTGTATTTGACGTGCCACCAGAGGCTTTTTTCCCGCCGCCCAAAGTAGATTCATCCATTGTGCGCATGGTGCCATGGGCGGCACTGCCAGCGCCTGCCACTGACTACAATCACCTGCAAAAACTCGTTGCACAAAGCTTCGGCCAGCGCCGAAAAACCCTGCGCAATAACGTAAAAAGCCTAGTAAGCGATGCCGAGCTGGAAGCGCTGGCGATCTCTCCAAGCTGCCGCCCGGAAAACGTTACGCTGGAACAATATGTGGCGCTCAGCAACTATCTTGTAGCCGCTGGCCGATAGTTTGTAGGGCGGATAAAACCCGCCCTACACGTAGGCCTAGGGTTTCCCCGCCTTGCCAACATTACGCAATATTTAACAGAATCAGGTTTCCCGTCATGCCCCAATCCAAGCCGATGATCAAATTTAATCATGTTAATAAATGGTATGGCCCCAACCATCACGTACTAAAAGACATCAACCTTGAAGTCAAACAAGGTGAAGTGGTCGTGGTTTGTGGTCCTTCAGGCTCAGGTAAATCCACCATGATCCGCACCATCAACCAGCTTGAGCCAGTGAACGACGGCGAAATCTGGATTGGTGATGTGCAAGTCACCAGCCCTAAAACTAATATCAACAAGCTGCGTGCCGAAGTCGGCTTTGTTTTCCAGCATTTCAATCTTTACCCGCATTTATCAGTGCTAGAAAACATCACTCTGGCCCCGATCCGTGTCAAAGGCATGAAACAAGACGAAGCCGAAAAACTAGCCCTAACACTGCTCGAGCGCGTTGGTCTTGCTGACAAAAAAAATGCTTACCCATCGAATTTATCCGGTGGTCAGCAGCAGCGCGTGGCCATTGCCCGCGGCCTTGCCATGAATCCCGGCGTGATGCTGTTCGATGAGCCCACTTCCGCTCTCGATCCTGAAATGATTGGTGAAGTGCTGCAAGTAATGAAAACACTGGCCGAATCGGGTATGACCATGATGGTGGTCACACATGAAATGGGCTTTGCCCGCGAAGTGGCAGATCGTGTGTTATTCCTCGATCAAGGTGTGGTTTTAGAAGACGCTCATCCGGAAGCCTTCTTTACTAATCCGCAGCACGACAGAGCAAAGCAATTCTTGCGTCAGATTCTAGCGCCTATGCAACAGTAATATTTGTAAGCTAATATCGCAAACGGCCCTTCTGGGCCGTTTTTGTTTGAAACACTAAGGAGTATCCCCAAAGTCTTATTTTTTCAGTCAGTCTATACTGAAACAAATACAGATCCCCCGTTATTTTAGGAGAACACCCGTGAAGAAATTGTTACTCGTTTTGGCTGTATCCTCTCTTTTTACCGCTACCGCACAAGCCGAAGAATTAAGCGGCACCCTCAAAAAGATCCAAGAAACGAAAACGTTGGTATTAGGCCATCGTGATTCCTCCATTCCCTTCTCCTATTTAGATAATAGCCAGCGCCCAATTGGCTATTCAGTTGAGGTGGCTAATCACATTGCTGAAGCCATCAAAAAGAAACTGAATATGCCTTTTATTCAAGTTCGCTATAACTTGGTTACATCGCAAACCCGTATTCCACTGGTACAAAACGGCACAGTGGATCTGGAATGTGGCTCCACCACCAATAATGTAGAACGCCAAAAACAAGTTGCATTTTCAAACGGTATTTTTGAAATTGGCACACGCTTACTCGCCACTAAAAAATCTGGTATTAAAGATTTCGCTGATTTAGCAGGCAAAAACGTAGTCACCACCGCCGGCACCACTTCGGAACGTCTGATTAAAAAGATGAACGAAGAAAAGAAAATGAATATGAATATCATCAGCGCTAAAGATCACGGCGAATCCTTCCTGATGCTGGAATCAAATCGCGCAGCTGCATTTATGATGGACGACGCACTATTAGCGGGTGAAATCGCTAAAGCCAAATCACCAGCAGACTGGGCCATTGTTGGCACACCACAATCAAGTGAAATTTACGGCTGCATGTTGCGTAAAGACGACGCCCAGTTTAAAAAACTGGTTGATGACGCGATCGTTGATCTTTACAAGAGCGGCCGTATCAAAGCCGTTTATGCACGCTGGTTTACTCAGCCTATTCCACCAAAAGGCTTAAACCTTAATTTCCCTATGAGCGATGATCTGAAGAAGCTTATTGCTAATCCAACAGATAAATCCGCAGAACAGATGTAAAAGACCACCGTTCTAAGGTCTTAATAAATATCAGGGAGGATCGGCAGTCTGTCGACGTTCACGACAGGCTACCGGGCCTCCCTGATACCTTCGGAGAAAAGAGATGAATTACAACTGGGATTGGGGCGTTTTTTTTAAGCCCACCGGTATCGGCAGTGAAGTTTATTTAGATTGGTTTATTTCTGGCCTTGGCTGGACATTAGCACTGGCTTTATCTGCATGGATTATTGCGCTTATTTTAGGCACGATTATGGGCGTGGCACGTACCTTGCCAAATCGCTGGATTGCGGGCTTTGCTAATGCTTATGTTGAGCTATTTCGTAATATTCCGCTGCTGGTGCAATTATTTATTTGGTACTTCTTAGTACCAGACTTTTTGCCAGAATCATTGCAAATTTGGTTTAAGCAAGATATCAAACCATCAACATCAGCGTTTATTAGTGTTGTTGTTTGCTTAGGCTTATTTACTTCGGCCCGTGTTTGCGAGCAAGTACGCACCGGTATTCAAGCGCTGCCAAAAGGGCAAATCAATGCGGGTTATGCTTTGGGCCTTAATATCGCCCAAACTTATCGCCACGTGCTATTGCCACAAGCTTTTCGGATTATTATTCCGCCTCTCACTTCTGAATTTTTAAATGTATTTAAAAACTCATCGGTTGCATCCTTAATTGGTCTGATGGAGCTATTGGCGCAAACCAAACAAACTGCAGAATTTACCGCTAATTTGTTTGAAGCATTTACCCTTGCGACCATTATTTACTTCACCCTCAATATGAGTCTTATGATGCTTATGCGTTGGGTGGAAAAGAAAACGAGCGTGCCTGGCTTAATGTCGCTGGGAGGGAAATAAAATGGATTTATCAAATATTGGCCCAGCTCTCCCAGGCCTGATCCAAGGAATGGTACTCACACTGGAGCTGCTGTTTTTTGCAGTAATAGGGGGTATTGGATTAGGTACACTGCTGGCCCTAGCAAGGATGTCGAGCAATCCGGTTTTATCCAAATTAGCCGGTTTTTATGTTAATTATTTCCGATCTATTCCATTACTCTTGGTCATCACCTGGTTTTACTTTATGGTGCCCTTTATTATTGGTTGGATTACAGGTCGGCCCACGCCGATTGGTGCATTTACCTCCTGTTTAATCGCTTTTATGATGTTTGAAGCGGCTTATTACTGCGAAATTGTGCGTGCCGGTATTCAGGCGATTTCTAAAGGCCAAGTCAACGCCGCTTATGCCCTAGGCATGAATTACAGCCAAGCCATGCGCTTGATTATTTTGCCTCAAGCATTTAGAAAAATGATGCCTTTGCTCTTGATGCAAAGCATTATCTTGTTTCAAGATACATCCTTGGTTTATGCAGTAGGCATGATGGATTTTCTTAATACCGCCCGCTCCAAAGGCGATATTGTGGGTCAACCGCATGAATTCTTGCTACTGGCTGGCCTAATGTATTTTCTGATTAGCTTTAGCGCTTCCATGCTGGTAAAGCGCTTGCAAAAAAAACTGGCTGTGTAATCTGTAATGTATTTACACAGTAGCTTTAACCAAACAATCTCGCGAGAAGCACTGCTTCAACGCTGTTTGCAAAAGAGGTTAGCAGTATGATTTCGATCCAGAATATCAATAAGTGGTATGGCAGCTTTCAAGTCCTGACCGATTGCAGCACCGAAGTAAAAAAAGGTGAAGTGATCGTGGTTTGCGGGCCATCAGGCTCGGGTAAATCCACGCTGATTAAATGCGTGAATGGTTTGGAGCCTTTCCAAAAGGGCACCATCCTGATTGGCGGCACTTCAGTGGGCGACCCAAAAACTGATTTACCTAAATTGCGTTCTAAAGTAGGCATGGTATTCCAGAATTTTGAGCTATTCCCTCACCTATCGATCACCGATAATCTGTGCTTGGCTCAGCAGCGCGTTCTTGGCCGCAGCACCGACGAAGCGATGGAAAAAGGCTTAAAACTACTCGATCGCGTGGGCCTCAAAGCTCAGGCTAATAAATATCCCGGCCAGCTTTCCGGCGGCCAGCAGCAGCGCGTTGCCATTGCCCGAGCGCTTGCGATGGACCCTATCGCCATGCTGTTTGACGAGCCTACATCTGCGCTCGATCCGGAAATGGTCAATGAAGTACTGGATGTAATGGTTGAGCTGGCTCAGGAAGGCATGACCATGATGTGTGTGACCCACGAAATGGGCTTTGCCCGCAAAGTGGCAACCCGCGTGATCTTTATGGATCAAGGGCATATCGTAGAAGACGCAAGCAAGGATGAGTTCTTTAACCAAACCCGTTCCGAGCGTGCGCAACTGTTCTTATCCAAGATTTTGCAGCACTAAGCGCAACTTGCTCCAATCAACGCCACGCCTTTTGCGTGGCGTTTTTTTGCGCCACGTCCGGCTATATTCTAAATACTTACCAAAGCCAACATGAATATGTCTTAAAGCAGAAAGGCAATAAATGCCAAGGCGGTATACAATCCGCCCCTTATAAGGTGCTCAACACGAGTGAAACGGGAAGCAGGTTCAAATCCTGCGCTGCCCCTGCAACGGTAAGCAAGAATACAGCCACTATGGCGGTATATTGATCTATCGATTTGAAGTAAGCACGGATTAAATCGTCATCCCCAAATGCATTGCCGGGGATCCAGCGCCAAAGACGAAAATAAATAAATCAGCGCATGCTTAGCAAAAATCGATAGAAACACTTGCAAGCCCGGAGACCGGCCTTAAACCTCTGCCACCGGCAGAGGTAACCAACGCGCGGCAGGGTGCACGAAGCGGGTGAGATTCATCGCGCTCAGTGCCGTGCATCATCTCCTGCTCCCTCTGCTGCTATCATCGCCACACAGCGGGTGTGGCACTCAGGAGAGAGTAAATGTTATTTCGTTTCGCCCCTTTAAGTATCTTAATCGCCAGCATCTGTGCGCAGGCTGAAACCATTCAGCTGCCAGCCGTTGTCACCACCGCAGCCCGCTTGCCACAAGCCGCAAAACAAGTCATCGGTGATATAACTGTAATCGATCAAAAAGAGATTGAAACAGCAGGTGCAATCAGCCTGCCAGAATTACTCGCCCGCCAGCCGGGTGTGCAAATCACCAGCAATGGTGGAGCGGGTAAAAATACTGGTGTGTTTTTACGTGGCAGCAGCGGCCAACAAACGGTTTACCTGATTGATGGCATTCGCTTTGGCTCTGCTACTGCCGGTGGCGCAGCATTACAGCACATTCCATTAGCACAAATTGAACGCATCGAAATCCTGCGCGGCCCGGCAGCCAGCCTTTATGGCTCAGATGCGATTGGTGGCGTAATTCAAATCTTTACCCGCCAAGGTGATAAAGGATTTCATCCATCTATAGAAGTGGGCTTTGGTACAGAAAACACTCGTACTGCTAGCGTGCATATTTCTGGCGGCAATGGGGATACCCGCTATACCGTCGGCCTAGCACATAACCAAACAGATGGAATCAGCGCACTTTCATCACCTAAAAATGCGCCATTCAACACCGATACCGATGGCTATGAAAATACCAGCCTATCGATCAATGCCAGTCATCGTATCAATGAGTCGCATGAATTTGGCACAAGCTTGCTGCAGTCTTGGGCAAAGAATCATCAAGATAATATCTACGCAACAAATTACTACGACTACCGTGATGAAGGAACAACGGGCAGTGGCACCATTTGGAGTAAAAATCGTTTTACCTCTAATTGGACCAGTAAAGTGCAAGTGGGTATGAGCATTGATGATTCATACAACTATGCTCCTGCATCACAATGGGCACCTGAAGAAACCCGTTTCAAAACCAAACAAACTCAGCTTTCTTGGCAAAATGAGCTAAAAATGGGTGCGGGTGTGATCACGCTTGGAGCAGAAACAGTAGAACAAGCCGTAACCAGCACCACAAAATACGATGTTGATCAACGTCGTATCAACAGCTTACTAGCAGGCTATTTAGCCAGCTTTGATGATATCAATTTGCAACTTAATTTACGTAATGACCACAACAGTCAGTTCGGTGAAAACACTAGTGGCAGTGTCGGTGGATCGTGGCAAATCAATGATGCTTGGCAAGTTGGCGCAAGCTACGGCACCGCTTTTCGAGCTCCTACATTTAATGACCTCTACTACCCCAACTCTGGCACAGCCAACTTAAAACCAGAGCAGTCCCAAAATACTGAATTATTTGCTCGCTACCAAGCCCATGGTCTGCAATTGGGTGTAACTGCATACCACAACAAGATTGATGACATGATTATTTTGGACTCAAAATATAAGCCACAAAACATCAGTAAAGCGACTATTAAGGGCCTTACGTTAACAGCAGACTGGCAAGGAGAATTGCTGCAAGCAGGCGGTAGCTTTGACTTACTCAACGCCAAAGATACTTCTGGAGGCTTAAAAGATGGCAAGCAACTAGATTTTCGTGCCAAGCAGTTCGGGTCAGCTTATCTGGGTGTAACACAAGGACAGTGGGCCGCACGCGGCGAAGTACAAGCACAAGCTCATAGAGAAGATAACCGAAACACTCCGATCCGCCTGGCAGGTTATGCCCTTACCAATCTTAGCGTGAGCTGGCAGTTTGCTAAAGAATGGCAAGCTAGCGCTCGTGTCAACAATGTATTCGATACCGAGTACCAGCAAATAACCAATTACGGCACACTGGGCCGTAATGCCATGCTGAACCTACGCTGGCAGCATTGAGCACCGAGCCTACTGGGGCGCCTAGCACTGGCAGGCCAGTGACCGAGCCTGCTGGGACGCCTAGCACTGGCAGGCCAGTGGCCGAGCCTGCTGGGGCGCATAGCGCTGGCAGGCCAGTGACCGAGCTCATTTTAGGCGGGGCGCGTAGCGGCAAAAGCGGCTACGCGCTGGCCAAAACACTGGCCCATGATGGGCCAGTGTTTTGGCTGGCCACCGCTCAGGCTTTTGACGAGGAAATGCAAGAGCGCATTATCCGGCACAAGGCCGAGCGCCCCGCGCATTGGCAAACGCTGGAAGCGCCATTGCAACTCGCCACGGCACTCGCACAAAGCCAAGATCAATTTTGTGTGATTGACTGCCTTACACTCTGGTTATCTAACTGGCTTTGTCTGGATGATCTGGCAGGCTGGGCACAAGAGAAACAGGCCTTTATTGCCGCCGCTGCCGCACATCGCGGCACGCTGCTATTGGTGAGTAATGAAGTCGGCTTTGGCATTGTTCCTGACAATGCCTTGGCCAGATTATTCCGCGACGAGGCTGGCCGCCTGCATCAGGACATCGCCAAGCAAGCTGCAAACGTTACGCTGGTGGTCGCCGGAGTCCCTATGCCGGTGAAGCGCAGCGAATGTTGAATCTGAACCCAACTCACTGGCTATCCGCCTTCGCCCTTGGCCTGCTGCTAGAGCTTTTCTTGGGCGAGCCTAAGCGCTTTCACCCGCTGGTGGGCTTTGGCTGGCTGGCGTCCAAACTGGAGCGGCGCTTTAATCTGGCCCATCTTTCGCAAATAGCAGGCCAATCCAATCTACACAATATTTTACGCGGTGCGCTGGCGTGGCTCTTACTGATAGCCGCATCGCTGGCCGCCTTTGCCTTACTAAAACATGTTATGGGCTGGTGGGCCGACGCTTTGGCGCTGTGGTTTGCCCTTGGCGCGCGCAGCCTGTTTGAACATGTTCGTGCCATCGCTAGGCCATTAAGCACGGGCGACTTAATCACAGCTCGGCTTGCCCTTAGCCGCATTGTCAGCCGCAATTGCGCCGAATTGGACGACATAGGCATTGCCAAAGCAGGCCTTGAATCCACCTTAGAAAACGGTGCAGATGCGATTTTTGCCAGCCTATTTTTCTTTGCAGTGTTTGGCGGCTATGGCGTGCTGCTGCACCGGCTGGCCAATACGCTGGATGCCATGTGGGGCTATAAAACAGTGCGTTTATTTCACTTCGGCCGCATTGCAGCGCGGGCCGACGATGTGCTCAACTTTATCCCTGCCCGCCTCACGGCACTCAGCTACGCCCTACTCGGCTACTGCCGCAGCGCGTTTTCCTGCTGGCAGAGCCAAGCGCCACTTTGGGATAGCCCCAATGCAGGCCCAGTGATGGCAAGCGGCGCGGGCGCTTTGCAAGTTTGCTTAGGCGGCGAGGCGATCTACCATGGCGAAATCCACGTCCGCCCACAACTGGGCTGCGGCCCCGTGCCAACCGCCCATGATTTGCAGCGCGGTATTGTGCTAGTGCAAAAAACGCTGGCTCTGTGGATCGCTCTTTTATTAGGAGGCTCATTGTGGATGCTGTAAATCAGCCCCAACACGGAGGCGATCTGCAACGTGCAGTGGCGGCCTTTGGCGGAGATTTAGCCGACTGGATCGATTGCTCCAGCGGTATTGCCCCCTGGGCCTATCCCCTGCCTGCCGTGCCCGAGCACATCTGGCAACGCCTGCCCGATCAAGACCAAGCCCTGCAGCTTGCGGCGCAAAAGTATTATGGCTGCGACCACCTGCTAACCCTTGCTGGCAGCCAAGTAGGCATCGCCCTGCTACCCAAACTACGCCCTGCTTGCCACGTTGCCATCATCAGCCCAACCTATGCTGAGCATCACTGGCAGTGGCAGCAGGCTGGGCATGAGGTCAGCGCAATCAGCAGTGAACAAGTAGATGAATACTTAGAAAGCAGCGCCATTGATGTACTGATCGTGGTCAATCCTAACAACCCCAGCGGCCAGCAAATCAGCGCCGCCACCTTACTCGATTGGCACGAAAAACTTGCTCAACAGGGTGGATGGTTGATTGTTGACGAAGCCTTTGCCGATTGCGCCCCCGCAGCCAGCCTGCTGCCACAGGCGGGCAAAACCGGGCTGATTATTCTGCGCTCCATCGGTAAATTCTTTGGCCTAGCGGGCATTCGTCTAGGCTTTATCGCCTGTGAAAAGCGACTTTTAGAAGAAATAAATCGAGCCCTTGGCCCTTGGCATATCAGCGGCCCAGCACTATGGGCAGGGCAAATCGCCTTAAGTGATAAGACTTGGCAAGCCGCGCAGCAACAGCGCCTACTCGCTAATCAGGAATGGATGATAGACACGCTCAGCAAGGCAGGTTTAGCCCCCAGCGGCAGCCTGCCCCTACTGCACTGGTGCCCGACGCCTGATGCCAAAGCACTGCATCACCAACTCGCAAAACAAAAAATATGGTGCCGCCTGTTCGATCAAAACAATCACCAGGGCCTGCGCTTTGGGCCGGTGACTGAGCATCAGCAGGTGCTGTTTAAAACTCGACTGATGGCGGCGCTAAGCAATCCAACGATGGTTTTGTAGGGCGGGTGAAACCCGCGTATTTTTCAGCATCACTCGCGGGTTTCACCCGCCCTACGAAAAAGATTTCGCTTGAATTGATGGGATTGGGGTGCTTACTCCCGCCACTCAAACGGCATGCAAAAAAGGATTTGAAAATGAACACCCCCACAAAAATCGCCTGTCTTTCCAGCGAAACCGTTGATGTTTTGTATGCGCTCGGCCAGCAGCATCGCATCGCGGGCATTAGCGCTTTTTCGCGCCACCCAGAAGGCGTGACCAAGCAGCACCCGATTATTTGTGGCTTCTCCAGCGCCAAAGTCGAGAAAATCCTCGCGGTAAAACCCGACCTAGTGTTGGTTTATTCCAGCCTGCAAGGCGAGATGGTGAAAGAATGCGTGCTGGCCGGTTTGGAAGTGCACTTTTTCAACCAGAAAAATCTGGCAGGCATCTTCAATATGATCGCCACACTGGGCCGCTTGCTCGATTGCCAGCCAGCCGCCACAGCGCTCATTGCCGATTTACAAGCCCAAATCGACGCAGCCCGCGCCCAAGCGGCCCACTTAAAATCACGGCCTAAAGTCTATTTTGAAGAATGGCACGACCCGCTCTACACCGGCATCCGCTGGGTTTCCGAGCTAATCGAGATTGCCGGTGGCGACGATATCTTTAGTGAGCTATCGCATGCAACACGCGCCAAAGATCGCACCGTTAGCCCAGAACAAGTCATTGCCGCTCAGCCTGATATCATCATAGGCAGCTGGTGCGGCCAGCCTTTCGATGCCGATGTCGTGCGTGCAAGGCCAAACTGGCAGTCCATACCCGCCATTGCCAACAATCAACTATTCGAAATAGCCAGCCACGACCTCCTCGTCCCCGGCATCGCCGCGATTCGGGATGGCTTAGGGCAAATCCAGAAAATCATTGCGGATTGGCAGTTGCATATAAAACCCACTTCTTGAAACACTTCGGCCCCAGAGAACAAGGAGTTTCACGGAGAAACCAGTTAGATATACTTGTTCCCCCCTTTGAAAAAGGGGGCTAGGGGGGATTTGGTACGGCGTATCTTTACAAAAAAGAGCCAAGGCAAATCCCCCTCAATCCCCCTTTTACAAAGGGGGAAGCTGCAGCACTGAAGTGTGGCTGTGACGCCTGAAGTTGAGCAGGTACTTAGCGCGCAGTGATTACCGCAGGAAATCACTGCGCCGAAGGTATTAAATAATTTTCTTTTTAAGTAGCACACCAAAAAACGTAAGTTCTACGCTCTTGGAACGGGGCTTTTACCTCCCCCTGAGACCAGCCGATCGAGGAACAAGCGGCATGGGGAAGTCGTTGTGTCGTGTTTGAACGAAGCGAGTTGAATTGACGCCATGCCGATTGTCCGCAGAGAGGGTACCCCGCGCAGCGGGGCGCAGACGCCGGGATCGCCTTCTTTGGCTTCGTTTCTTGGCGAAGAAGCAAGAAAGGAAGGCCCGCGCAGGGGCTCCCGCACTAAAACACCGTGCCGCAGGCACATAAATAAACATAACAAGCCCCAAAACTGGAGCCATCACCATGACCATCAACACCGAACGTAATGCCCGACACGCCGCCCGCATGGCGCGTAAAAAAGCCGTTATCGATGCGCATATTGCCGAAGCCAATATCGATACCGGCATCATGATTTTGCTCACCGGCAATGGCAAAGGTAAATCGTCTTCCGCCTTTGGCATGGTGGCGCGCGCCATTGGTCACGGGCTAAAAGTGGGCGTGGTGCAGTTTATTAAAAACCGCACCGATACCGGCGAAGAAGCCCTGCTCGGCAAGCATTGCGAATGGCATGTGATGGGTGATGGCTTTACTTGGGAAACGCAGAATTTTGAAGCCGACAAACTCAAATCTGAAGCCGCTTGGGCCGTCGCCGCCCGCATGCTGAACGATGCCAGCTACGATGTGGTTATTTTGGATGAGCTGACTTACTGCCTCAGCTACAAATATCTAGATAAAGACATCATTCTTAAAGACCTAGAATCCCGCCCAGAAATGCAGCATGTAGTAGTCACCGGCCGCGCCGCAGTCAAAGAATTGCACGAGATTGCCGATACCGTAACCGTGCTCAACGACGAAAAACACGCTTATAAAGCAGGCATCAAGGCGCAAAAGGGTTTGGAATGGTAAGCGCTGCCACCCTACTGATCGCAGCCCCTTCTTCGGGCAGCGGCAAAACCACCATCACGGCAGCATTGGCTTGGCATCATCGCCGCTTGGGCCGTAAGGTACGGGTATTTAAATGCGGGCCAGACTTTCTCGACCCGCTGCTGCTGGGCTACGCCAGTGGCGCTCCGGTGGATAATCTCGATTTGTGGATGGTTGGCGAGGATTTATGCCGGCAGATGCTGGCCGATGCGGCGCAAGACGCCGATGTGATCCTGATCGAAGCGGTGATGGGCCTGTTTGATGGCGAGCCTTCCGCTGCCGAGCTGGCCACCCGATTAGGCCTTCCGGTACTGGCAACTATCGACGCCAGCGCCATGGCGCAAACTTTTGGCGCGCTGGCTTTCGGGCTGGCTCACTATAAAAACGATCTGCCGTTTTATGGTGTGCTGGCTAATAAAGTAGCCGGGGACCGTCACGCACAAATGCTACAAGAATCGGCCAAGCCCGAGCACTGGCAAGGCTGGCTGGGCAAGCATGAAGCCCTGCCCGAGCGGCATTTAGGCCTCGTGCTGCCGAATGAAATCCCCGATCTGGCGCAAAAACTCGATGCGCTGGCCGATGCCTTAGCCAGCCAGCCGATTGCGGCTTTGCCTCCAGTCATCGATTACAGCAGCTCAACGCGCCCAACATTAGCACCACTGCTGGCAGGCAAACGCATCGCTATCGCCCGCGACGCGGCTTTTTGCTTTATTTATCCAGCCAATTTAACTTGCCTGAGCGAAATGGGTGCGGAGCTGGTGTTTTTCTCCCCTCTCGCCCATGAAGCCCTGCCGGACGCCGACGCGCTCTACTTGCCCGGCGGTTATCCAGAGCTACACGCGGCAACACTCGCGGCTCATCCAAGCATCGCCGCCGATTTACGCCATTGGCTAGCCGCAGATAAACCGGCATTTGCCGAATGCGGCGGCATGCTGGCGCTTTGCGCATCGTTAACACTCAACGATGGCACATCACATAAAATGTGGGGGATTTTAGACGCCACAGCGACCATGCAAAAACGCCTTTCAGCCCTTGGCATGCAAGCATTCGACTTAGGTGCGGGCGAGTTACGCGGCCACACTTTTCACTACTCAACATTGCAAAGCACGCTACAGCCATTACTCCATGCCACGCCTTGCCGCTTGGGCAGCCAAGGTGAAGCGATCTATCGCCAAGGCAGCCTCACCGCCAGCTATGTGCACGCATGGATGATGAGCAACCCCGCTGCCAGCGCGGCTCTTTTTGGAACAACAGCATGAAACACATCCGCTATGCGGCTTTTGCCAGCTTACTACTGGCCCATACCGCAATCGCCAGCGTCAGTGTAAAAGACGACCGTGGACAGGAAATTACCTTAGCCAAGCCAGCCCAACGCATCATCAGCTTGGCCCCGCACGCCACCGAAGACTTGTTTGCCATCGGCGCAGGCAAGCTCATTGTGGGCGCGGTGAATTACAGCGACTACCCGCCAGAAGCGAATAAAATTGAGCGTATCGGCGGCTATAACGGCTTTGATCTGGAACGCATTCGCGCCCTTAAACCCGATCTGATCGTGGCATGGCAAAGTGGTAACCCCGCCAAGCAGCTCGCGCAAATAGAAACCCTCGGCCTGCCAGTTTTTTATACTTTTTCTAAAAAACTGGAAGACGTCCCCACGGTGATGGAGCGTTTAGGCGTGTTAACGGCCAAAGAGGGCGAAGCTCAGGCAGCTGCCAGCAAATACCGCAGCAGCCTTGCCGCGCTAGAGAAAAAATACGCGGGCAGAAAGCCAATCCGTGTTTTTTATCAGGTATGGGACAGGCCATTGATGACGATTAACCGCGAGCAAATCATCTCCGACGCGATGCGCCTGTGCGGTGGCGTCAACGTCTTTGCCGCCCTGCCAGCGCTGGTACCGACCATCGACGACGAAGCCGTACTCGCAGCCAATCCAGATGTGATCATTACCAGTGGCGAGCCGGGTGTAAAAGACAACTGGCTAAACCGCTGGAAACGCTGGCCTAATCTAAAAGCCAATAAACATCTCTATATCCTGCCCAAAGACCTGCTCAGCCGCATGGGGCCAAGATTGGTAGAAGGCACAGAAAAGCTCTGCGAAGCAATTGATAAAGCGCGTTAAACCATTGAAGCAAAACCTGTAGACACAGAGAACGAAAAGAACACAGAGAAGAAGCTAAGAGACATAACAAATGATTTCCCGAATTACGCGTTTTTGTAGGTTGGGTTAGCAGGCCTTATCGCGTAACCCAACGTTTTTTGCACCAGCGCATGTTGGATTACACAGCTTAATATTGGAAATTACCCTAAATGTAAACTAGCGAATATTGCACTGATCTACAGGGAGTTCGCGGCTAACGCCGTTCCTAATTTATTTTCCTAGTTTGTGCTCTGTGATCTCTATTTATCTCTGTGTCTACAGACCTTTTTAAAGGGCTAACGCCCTGCCAGAGCTACTCATCATGAAGCATTCCCGCCTTACCCCCGCCAGACTCACCCTTACGCTGCTTGTGCTAAGCGGCCTACTATTGATCACCGTCATCCTTAGCCTCTGCTTTGGCAGTACCAGCTATCGCCCTTGGCAATTACTGGGCAATGGGCCTGATGCCGCGCTGGCTCGTGATGTAGTGCTTGAGCTGCGCCTTCCACGCACCCTCGCAGCTATTGCCGTCGGTGGTTTGCTGGCACTAGCCGGTGCATTGCAGCAAGTTTTACTCAGAAATCCGCTTGCTGATCCTTACATCCTCGGTACCTCAGGCGGGGCCAGCGTCGGCGCTTTGCTGGCGATATTGTTAGGTGCAGGTGTGGCCGCCGTCAACTTGGCAGCGGGCTGCGGGGCCTTGCTTAGTATTACGCTGGTGTTTATTTTGGCGCGCAAAGATCATTCCAGTAGTCAGGCGCGCTTACTCTTAACGGGGGTGGCGATCGCTTCTTTTTGTGGCGCATTGTCCAGCTTATTACTCAGCCTTGCACCCGATGGCCTCTTACGCGGCATGGTATTTTGGATGCTGGGCGATCTT
This sequence comes from Iodobacter arcticus, assembly GCF_042664895.1. NCBI lineage: Bacteria > Pseudomonadati > Pseudomonadota > Betaproteobacteria > Neisseriales > Chitinibacteraceae > Iodobacter > Iodobacter arcticus. The sequence goes on along the minus strand of NZ_JBHTBQ010000014.1, from coordinate 3,181 downwards.
GCTGGTGCGCGTTGGCAGCTGGCATTACCGCTGCTCTTGGCGCTGCTTTTGTTAGTTTGGCCGCTAGCGCGTCAGCTTAATGTGCTCAGCCAAGGCGCACAAACCGCCCATGCACTCGGGGCCAATACGCGTAAATTGCAATGGCTACTTTACTTTGTAGCCGCAGCGGCAACGGCCATTGCGGTGACCACAGCAGGCATGATCGGCTTTATCGGCCTGATCGTTCCACACGCCTTGCGACTGGTTTTAGGCCACGATCAACGCCTGCTCTTACCTGCCGTGGCGCTCACAGGTGGCACCGTTTTGCTCGCCGCTGATATCGCTTCGCGCATTATCCTTGCCCCGCAACAACTCCCCGTCGGGGTGATTACCGCACTGGCCGGTGTGCCGGTGTTTTTATGGCTATTGCAGCACCGAGGCGTCGCACGATGAGCCATTTATTGATCCGCTCCTTAGCCATTCAACAAGGCGAACGTCTGCTTTGCCAAGATCTGAATCTTGAAATTAACAAAGGTGAAAGCTGGCTTATTCTGGGTGAAAACGGCTGTGGCAAAAGCACCTTACTCGCCACCTTAGCGGCATGGCTCAAGCCTGCAGCAGGCAAGATTCAGCTCAATCAGCGGCCATTAAAAGAATGGGCGGGCCATGAGCGGGCCAAAGAAATCGCATGGCTTAGCCAACAGGATGACTGCCCTTTCCCAATATCCGTCATCGAAAAAGCACTCAGCGGCCGTCACCCGCATCAAGGGCCATGGGATTGGGAAAGCCAGGATGATCTACGCCTCGCCGATGAGCAATTAGCGAGGCTGGATTTAAGCGATCTAAAACACCGCGACCTTGCCACGCTATCAGGCGGCGAGCGCCGCCGGGCTAGCCTTGCAGCAACGCTCGCTCAACAAGCCGCACTAATCTTACTCGACGAGCCATTATCCCAGCTTGATCTACGCCACCAGCAACAAGCCCTTTCGGTACTGCGCGAAGAAAACCAAGCAGGCAGAACCCTGCTGATGGTCAGTCACGACCCAAATCACGCCCACCAATGGGCAAGCCATGTGCTGCTAATGTTTGGCGATGGGCAATGGCTATCAGGGCCGACTGCGGAGATCATGAATAGCCAGAACCTCAGCGCGCTCTACCGCACGGAAATACGTAGCGCCAGCATCGAAGGGCAAGAGTGGTTTATCCCTCTGCCCCGCTAAACCCAAATCTTGAACCACAGAGGGCACTGAGAACACGGAGTTTCACGGAGAAAAGCAATTCATAACGGAGCTAAGGATTTGCTAGGAAATAATGCCCCCAGTGCCGCTACCGTCATTCCCGAGTGCTTTTATCGGGAATCCAGCCGCGCTGCTGGACTTCTCTATCCAGAGTGATAAGGCCGTAAACTGAAATCAGCCCCCTAAGGTTTTCTCTGTGCTCTGCTTTTAACCTCCCTGTTCTCTGTGTCTACAGACCTTAGCTTTAAAGGTTTGAGGATCTTCTACCAATAATCTTGCACAAGGCAAACCCATGCCCACTCTTATGATTCAAGGCTGCACCTCTGATGCAGGCAAGACCACCATCGTTGCCGCGCTCTGCCGTATTCTTTTGCGTCGTGGCATCAAAGTCGCACCGTTTAAGCCACAAAATATGGCGCTCAATAGCGCAGTCACCAGCGATGCAGGCGAAATTGGCCGCGCCCAAGCCATGCAAGCCGTTGCTGCAGGTATTGCCCCGCATACCGATTTCAACCCTGTATTACTCAAGCCTTCCAGCGATTGCCGTGCCCAAATCATTATTCAAGGTAAAAGCATCGGAAATTTAGATGCCGTGGATTACCATGCCTATAAGCAAACCGCAAAAAAAGCCGTGTTTGAATCATGGGGGCGCTTAAAAGAGCAGTATGAATGGGTGATTGTTGAAGGCGCAGGCAGCCCTGCCGAAATCAATTTACGCGCAGGCGATATTGCCAATATGGGCTTTGCCGAAGAAGCTGATTGCCCCGTCTGGCTAGTTGCCGATATCGACCGAGGCGGTATATTTGCTCACTTTGTCGGCACGCTCGCTTGTCTTTCAGCATCAGAGCAAGCCAGAATTACTGGCTTTATCATCAACCGTTTTCGGGGTGATTTAAGCCTATTGCAAGGCGGAATCGACTGGCTGGAGCAAGAAACCGGCAAGCCTGTTATCGCCGTTGTTCCCTATTTGCATGGTTTGGATATCGCAGCTGAAGATGCAGTGCCCCGCACCGCAGGCAATGGCGGCGACTTTAAAATCGTCATCGCCACCTTGCCACATATTTCCAACCACACCGATTTCGACCCACTGCGCCGTATTACTGGCGTCGATTGCAGCTACGCCACTCCTAACCAGCCCTTACCAGCAGCCGATCTGCTGATCATCCCCGGCAGCAAGAACACCCGTGGTGATCTAGCATGGCTGCGCCAACAGGGTTGGGATAAGCAAATCGAAAAACACCTGCGCTTTGGTGGAAAAGTCATCGGTATCTGCGGTGGCTACCAAATGCTAGGCCAAACCATCGCCGATCCACGTGGCTTAGAAGGCGAGGCAGGAGATTCTAAAGGGCTGGGCTGGCTACCTATTGCCACATCGCTAGAGCAAGACAAACAGCTGCGTAACTTATCAGGCCAACTCATCGCGAATGGCGAAGCCGTCACAGGCTACGAAATCCATCATGGCGAAACCCAAATCCTCGATTCAGCCGCCATCCCACTGATTAAATACGCCAATGAACACGATGGCATCATCACCGATCAAATCCTTGGCTGCTATCTGCACGGCTTATTTGATTCCAGCGAAGCATTAAAATCACTACTCGCATGGGCTGGTCACCAAGTCGCAGAAGTCGTCGACCACCAACAGCTACTAGAACAAGAAATAGACCGCCTAAGCGACGCATTAGACCAGTCAATAGATTGGGAAAAAGCAAAACAAGCAGGCCTAAATATCTATTGGTGACAAGGTTTTGTAGGTCGGGTTAGCGGTTTTATGCGTAACCCGACACGCGAACCACGTCTGGTTTTGAAACCACTTTCCTTCCGCGCAAAGCAAAACCCCCGCCTCTTTCGAGTACGGGGGTTCTGTTTACGGCTTAGGGTGTCTGGCAATGACCTACTTTCACACAGGTAATCTGCACTATCATCGGCGCTAAGGTGTTTCACTGTCCTGTTCGGGATGGGAA
>NZ_JBHTBQ010000013.1:0-2166 GCF_042664895.1 Iodobacter arcticus | reverse complement strand
GATAATGGCCCTGAATATATTAGCCATCTGCTAAAGAATTGGGCAGAGCAACAATCGATTGAATTAGCTTACATTCAGCCAGGTAATCCACAACAGAATGTATATATCGAGCGTTATAATCGAACTGTGCGTTATGAATGGTTGGCCTGCGATGATTTTGAAAGCCTCGCTGAAGCACAAGAAACCGCAACGCAATGGCTTTGGACTTACAATAACGAACGTCCGCATATGGGATTGGGCGGCATCACCCCGAAACAAAAACTGGCATTACATGCCTAGCCTCTACTTTTAAGTGAGCTTAAAAACGGGGGGATTACCAAATGATGGGAGTATTGGTTAAGCTTTGCAGTTGCCATTTTCTCTAGGCACTTGGTTTAAATATTTGGTTGAAATGTCAGGGAAACTCTTTAGAGGATAGAAGCACCAATAAAGTCGGTGTCGCCTCGTTTGGCAGGTATTCGCTGAAAAAATAGAAGTTATTTTGTGCATAACTGGTTTGTATCTTTATTGTAGGCTTTATTGGCGAGGTTGCCTTAGTTGGCGGATTTATCGTCTTTGATTGGGTAGGGTAATTAATATTGTAGTATCGTATTTTATATATATAGCTAGAACTAGAGAGCTCCCAATAATTAAATGGTAAAGCGTCCTCTCCTCCATATTTCAAAAAAAATGTACAAGAATTACGAATGGCTTTATTAAATTACCAGACTAACTTTTAGGATTTATATAAATGTGGGGGTCGAGTAAATTTATTTGTTTAGATAAAAATAAGGTAACATTGCGCGGTTAATGTTGTTTTTTTTATTGCTAATGGCATATAATATTCTGTGTAAGTTTTCTGTATTTTTTTTATGAGATGTAAATGTTTTAACTAAAATATATTTTTATAGCATGATGCATTTTAAAAACTATTTATTGATTAATTTTTTTATTGAAGGATTATTCTTATTTGTGAGATATATGGAAGTGTAGATTGGCTGTGTGTTGGTTTTGAAAGTTTGTTGTTTTTAAATACGAATAAATTAATTTTAAATTGACTTTTTTATACTTTTTTTTGAAGAGATTTTTTATGCAGAAATACATTAAGAGAATTTTGGTTTTAGTCAGCACGGCAGCACTTATGACGCTTACTCCTGTGTTTGCGGCAGTGAAAGTTACAGCATTTTCCCCTTCTTTATATAAAAAAAATACAGCAGAAATGGATGCTATTTTTGGGTTGGCTGGATATACAATTGAAGATTTCGAAGATAAAGTTTTGGTGCCAAACTTATCATATTTACTTAATAGCCCTAGCTCAGCGACTTATACATCTCTTCCTAATGTGTTTTCGTCTTCATCATTTGAGAGGACAATAAATAATCATTGGGATGGTCGGTCAATATTGTTGGGAAATACCAATAATTCCTATCCTTACGAAGGGATAAGAGTAAATAGCGTCACTTTTAAGCTCACAACTCCTATATCCTCTTTTGGTGTTGGGCTTTCTAATTTCCAATCATTATCTACTCATCCTTCACAGTATCCAATCACTGACCATGAGGTTTATGTAAATGGTGTAAATTTAGGAAAGTTGGAAAATATTGCATTGCCAGCATTTGTGCCAGGAATAACAGGTAGAAATGTTTACCTTCGGTTTGACGCATCTGGAGTAGATCGAATTCAATCGATTACATTTAAAAATATAAATCCAAGAACCAATAACAATGATTTACTTGTTTTTGACCATGTTGCAATTAGTCCCGTGCCTGAGCCTGAGCAAGTTTCTTTATTAGCTATGGGGTTATTGACGCTTGGTCTGCGCGTAAGGAAAAAAACTAGCTCGTCTGTTTGATTTTTGTAAGGTGATTCGTATTTTTTTAGATGGTTTTGGCGTTGTGTATTTAATGCGTGCCTGTAGTTTCAAGCGTGCTGAATATGTTGTTTCTATTTATTGGCTGTTTGGGTGGAAATAGTTAATAGATAGAAAGCCTTGCGTGATGGTGTGAGGTTTTTCTATGGCGGGTATGTTTTTAGTATTGCTTAATAAGTAACCAGTCTAGAATATTGCACTATTACTCGAGGCCCTGGGGTAATCCCCCCGTTTTTAAGCTCACTTAAAAGTAGAGGCTAGGCATGTAATGCCAGTTTTTGTTTCGGGGTGATGCCGCCCAATCCCATATGCGGACG